>DASSZM010000028.1:0-2206 GCA_035702855.1 Acidimicrobiales bacterium
GCGTGCAACCCTCCCGACATCTTCTGGCCGATCGCCCTGCTGCTGCGCCGGCTGCACGGCACCGCCTTCGTCTTCGACCACCACGACCTGTGCCCCGAGCTGTTCGACTCCCGCTTCCCCGGCGGGCCCCCGGCGGTGCGCCGGGCGCTGGTGTGGCTGGAGCGACGGACGCTGGGCGGCGCCGACCACGTGTGCTCGACCAACGACTCGTACCGCGCCGTCGCCCTGGCGCGCGGCCGGATCGAACCCGAGCGGGTGACGGTCGTGCGCACCGGGCCCGACCCGCAGCGCCTCGCCCGCCGCGCCCCCGACCCCGCCCTGCGGCGGGGCCGGCGGTACCTGGCCGCCTACCTCGGGGTCATGGGCCCCCAGGACGGCGTCGACCTGGTGCTGCGTGTCGCCGACGTCGTGGTCCACCGCCTGGGCCGGCGCGACGTCGCCTTCACCCTGGTCGGATCGGGGGACTGCTTCGCCGAGCTGTGCGCCCTGCGCGACGAGCTCGACCTCGCCGGCGACGTCGAACTGACCGGCCGCCTGCCCGACGCCGAGGTGGCGGCGGTGCTGTCCACCGCCGACGTCGGCCTGTCGCCGGATCCCATGAACCCGCTCAACGACGTGTCCACCATGAACAAGACCATGGAGTACATGGCCTTCGAGCTGCCCGTCGTCGCCTTCGACCTGCGCGAGACGCGCGTGTCGGCGGGGGAGGCGGCGGTCTACGCCACCCCCAACGAGGTGGAGGACTACGCCCGGGTGCTGGTCGAGTTGCTCGACGACGAGCCCCGCCGCCGCCGGATGGGCGCCCTGGGGCGCCGCCGGGTGGTGGAGGAGCTCGCCTGGGACCACCAGGCGGCCCGCTACCTCGACGTGTACCGGCGCCTGCTCGACTCCCGCCCCCTGGCCCGGGTGTGACCCCACCGCCGGCCGGCCCCGCACCCGGAGGACCCATGAAGCAGATCGCCCAGCACTACAAGACCGGTGAGTTGTCGGTGCTCGACCTGCCCGAGCCGCAGGCCGCCCCCGGCGGGGTGCTCGTCCGGACCCTCTACTCGCTGATCTCGACCGGGACCGAGCTGATGAAGGTCAGCGAGTCCCGCCTGTCGCTGATCGGCAAGGCACGCGCCCGTCCCGACCAGGTCCGCACCGTGCTGGACGCCGCCCGCCAGCAGGGGCCGCTCGTCGCCTACCAGAAGGCGATGACCCGCCTGGATGCGCTCACCCCGCTCGGCTACTCGCTGGCCGGCGTGGTCGAGGAGGTCGGGACGGGCGCCGAGGAGCTCGCCGCCGGCCAGCTCGTCGCCTGCGCCGGCAACGAGTTCGCCCTGCACGCCGAGGCCAACTGGGTGCCGACCAACCTGTGCGTGCCGGTCCCCGAGCGGGTCGGCCCGGCGGCGGCGGCGTTTGCCACCGTCGGCGCCATCGCCCTCCAGGGCGTCCGCCAGGCCCGCCCGCAGCTCGGGGGGACCGCCTGCGTGATCGGCCTCGGCCTGGTCGGCCAGCTGGTCGTCCAACTCCTCGTGGCCGGCGGCGTGCAGGTCGTCGGCATCGACGTCGTCGCCGGGCGCTGCCGGCTCGCCGAGCGCTGCGGGGCGCTGCTGGCGGTGGACCCGGGGGAGGAGGGCCTGCAGCAGGCCGAGGACGCCCTGGCGGCGGCGTCGGGGGGCATCGGCGCCGACAGCGTGTTCCTCGTCGCCGGCGGGGCGAGCAACGCCCCCGTCGAGGCCGCCGTGCGCCTGGCGGCCGACCGCGGGTGCCTGGTCGACATCGGCAAGTGCCGCCTCGACCTGCCGTGGAACGCCGCCTACGAGAAGGAGCTGGAGCTGCGCTTCTCCCGGTCCTACGGCCCCGGGCGCTACGACCACCGCTACGAGGTCCAGGGCGTCGACTACCCGCCCGGCTACGTCCGCTGGACCGAGCGGCGCAACCTGGCCTGCGTGCTGGACCTGATCGCCGCCGGCCAGCTGTCGGTGGAGGCGCTCATCGCCGGGGTCCACCCGGTGACCGAGGCGCCCGAGGTCTACGAGCGGCTCCGGGCCGGCTCCCTCGACGGCGTCGGCCACCTCTTCAGCTACCCCGCCGCCGCCACCTACCGCTGGCCGGCGCCGCCCGGGGCCGGCCCGGCCCTGCACGCCGCCCCGGCGCAGCCGCTCGCCCCCGTCGCCGTCCCGGCCGCGCCGGCGGCCCGCCCCGTCCTCGGCACCCGGGC
>DASSZM010000110.1:0-4534 GCA_035702855.1 Acidimicrobiales bacterium
CGCACCCGGCTCCGGAGGCCGGTGCTCTATCCCCTGAGCTACGAGGGCGGGCGATGCCGCCACCTGACGGCGGCAGACCAGGCAGCATAGCCCGCCGCCGGGGGACGCCTAGCATGGCCGGATGGGCAGCGGGACGGGTACGGGCGGAGGGCGCCGGGTGGGTGCCCCGTGATCCCCGACCCGGCACCGGAGTCGGCGCCCTCGCCGGCCGAAGGGCCGTTGCCGCGCCACCTGCTCCCCGACACCGCCACCATCGACGGTGGTCGCCTGGCCATCGGGGGCGTGGACGTGCTGGACCTCTGTGCCGAGGTCGGCACCCCCACCTTCGTCTACGACGAGGCCCACCTCCGTGCCCGGTGCCGCGAGGCCGTGGCTGCCTGGGGGGAGGGGGCCACGTACGCCTCCAAGGCGTTCTGGTGCCGGGCCATGGCCCGGCTGGTGGCCGAGGAGGGACTCGGCGTCGACGTGTCGACCGGGGGCGAGCTCCACGTCGCCCTCGCCGGCGGGGTGCCGCCCGACCGGCTGGTGCTGCACGGCAACAACAAGTCGGAGGCGGAGCTCGACGCCGCGCTTCGCGCGGGCGTGGGTCGCATCGTCGTCGACTCCTTCGACGAGCTGGACCGCCTCGAGCGCCTGCTGCCCCGGACAGGTGGTGGGCGCCCCGCCGTGTGGCTCCGGGTCACGCCCGGGGTCGAGGCCCACACCCACGAGTACGTGCGTACCGGCCAGGAGGACTCCAAGTTCGGCTTCGGCCTGGCGTCGGGCGCGGCGGCGGCCGCCGTCGAGCGGGTCCGCTCGCCCCGCTCGCCGGTCGAGCTGGTCGGCCTGCACGTCCACATCGGCTCCCAGATCTTCGCCCTGGCTTCCTTTGCCCGGGCGCTGGAGGTGCTGGCGGCGTTCGCCGTTCCCCTCGACCTGCCCGAGCTCGGCGTCGGTGGCGGCCTCGGTGTCGGCTACGTGGACGGCGAGCCCACCCCGTCGATGACGGAGTGGGCGGCGACGGTGCGGGCAGCGGTCCGGGCCGCCGGCTGGCCCGACGGCGTCCGGCTCGCCGCCGAGCCGGGGCGGGCGGTCGTGGCCGCCGCCGCCGTCACCTGCTACACGGTCGGGACGATCAAGCAGCTCCCCGGTATCCGCACCTACGTCAGCGTCGACGGTGGCATGAGCGACAACCCCCGCCCCGTCCTCTACGGCTCGGGCTACGAGACCTTCCTGCCCCGCGCGGCGGACGCCCGTCGCCCGTGGCGGGTCACCGTCGTGGGCAAGCACTGCGAGTCGGGCGACGTGATCGTCCGCGACGGGCAGCTCCCCGGCGACGTCGCCGTCGGTGACGTGCTGGCCACGCCGGTGACGGGGGCCTACGGCCACTCGATGGCCTCCACCTACAACAAGGTGCCGCGCCCACCGGTGGTCTTCGTCGCCGGCGGGGACGCCCGGACCGTCGTGCGGCGCGAGACCTTCGAGGACCTGCTGGCCCTGGACGCCTGAACGGCGACCGGCCGGGGAAGGGCCGCCGCCGGCCCCGCTACCCTGCCGCAGCATGCACGAGACCCGGGTCCGCGTCGGCCTGCTCGGCTGCGGCAACGTCGGGGGGGCGCTGGCAGAGCTGCTCCTCACCGACGGGGACCGCATCGCCGAGCGCACGGGGATGGCGCTCGAGCTGCGGGCGGTGGCGGTGCGGAGCCTGTCGCGGCCGCGCGCGACGAGCATCCCGCCGGAGTTGCTGACCACCGACGCCCAGACGGTGGCCGCCGACCCCGACCTCGACGTCGTGGTGGAGGTGATCGGCGGGATCGAGCCCGCCCGTACCCTGATCCTCGCCGCCCTCGGCTCGGGCAAGCCGGTCGTGACCGCCAACAAGGAGTTGCTCGCCAACTGCGGGACGGAGCTGTTCGACGCCGCCGCCGCCGCCGGTCGCGACCTGCTGTTCGAGGCGGCGGTCGCCGGAGGCATCCCCCTGATCCGGCCGTTGCGGGAATCGCTGGCGGGGGAGCGGATCCATCGGGTCCTCGGCATCGTCAACGGGACGACCAACTACATCCTTTCGCAGATGGCCGCCCACGGCGCCTCCTACCAGGAAGCCCTGGCCGAGGCGCAGAGCCTCGGCTTCGCCGAACGCGATCCCACCGCCGACGTGGAGGGCTTCGACGCCGCCGCCAAGGCGGCGGTCATCGCCCACGTCGCCTTCGGGGCGCGGGTGGTCGCGGGGGACGTCGACCGGGAGGGCATCGGCGACATCGGCGCCGACGACATCGTCTCCGCCCACCGGCTGGGTTTCGTGATCAAGCCGCTGGCGGTGATCGAGGAGGTCGACGGCGCCATCGGCGTGCGGGTCCACCCGGCGATGGTGCCCGCCGCCCACCCGCTCGCCTCCGTGCGCGACTCCTTCAACGCCGTGTTCGTGGAGGGGGAGGCGGTGGGCGAGCTCATGTTCCTCGGCCGTGGCGCCGGGGGGGCGCCCACGGCCAGCGCCGTCCTCGGGGACCTGCTGGACGCCGCCCACAACCTCACCGTCGGCGGCGCCGGTCGCACTCCGGCGCTGCGGGCGGTACCCCGCCGGTCGATCGACGACCTGGTGAGCGCCTATTACCTCACCTTGGAGGTGGCGGACCGCCCCGGCGTCCTCCACGCCGTCGCCGGCGTGCTCGGCGACCACTCCGTGTCGGTGCGATCCATGGAGCAGGAGGGCGCCGCCGAGGGCGCCCGGCTGGTGTTCGTCACCCACCCGGCGCTGGAGCGGGACATGCAGGCCTGCCTGCAGGAGCTGCACGCCCTCGACGCCGTCCGCCGGGTCGGCGGCCTGATCAGGGTGGTGGGGGCGTGAGCCCCGCCCCGGGCTGGCGGGGCCTGATCGAGGAGTACCGGGACCGGCTCCCGGTCACCGACGCCACCCCGGTCGTCAGCCTCCTCGAGGGGGCGACGCCGCTCATCGCCGCCCCCCGGCTGTCGGAGCGGGTCGGCGCCGAGGTCCGCTTGAAGGTGGAGGGCGCCAACCCGACCGGCTCGTTCAAGGACCGGGGGATGACGCTGGCCATCTCCAAGGCCCTCGAGGCCGGTGCGGAGGCGGTGGTGTGCGGCTCGACCGGCAACACCTCGGCGTCCGCCGCCGCCTACGCGGCGCGCGCCGGCCTGACCTGTGCCGTGCTCATCCCGGACGGCTACATCGCCCTCGGCAAGCTGGCGCAGGCGTTGATCCACGGGGCGCGGGTGCTGCAGATCCGCGGCAACTTCGATGCCGCCCTCGACATCGTCAGGGAGCTCGCCGAGACGGCGCCGGTCACGGTCGTCAACTCCATCAACCCCTACCGGATCGAGGGCCAGAAGACCGGGGCGTTCGAGATCGTCGACGTCCTCGGCGACGCCCCCGATCTGCACTGCATGCCCGTGGGCAACGCGGGCAACATCACCGCCTACTGGAAGGGCTACCGCGAGGAGCAGGACGCCGGCCGGATCGCCAAGCTGCCGCGCATGCTCGGCTTCCAGGCGGCCGGGGCCGCCCCGATCGTGCTCGGGCACCCCGTCGAGCAGCCCGAGACGGTCGCCACCGCCATCCGCATCGGCCGCCCGGCGTCGTGGTACGGGGCGACGGCGGCAGCGGCGGAGTCGGGAGGCGCCATCGCCGCCGTGACCGACGAGGAGATCCTCGCCGCCTACCGCTTCCTCGCCGAGGAGGAGTCGGTCTTCTGCGAGCCGGCGTCGGCGGCATCGGTGGCCGGGCTGTTGAAGGTCGGGGCGCCGGCGGGCACCCGGGTCGTGTGCGTGCTGACCGGGCACGGACTGAAGGACCCCGACATCGCGATCGGCCAGATCGCCGTCCCGGCCGTCGTCGACGCCGACCCCAAGACGGTGCGGCGCGCGCTCGGTCTCTGACGGCCGCTGCGGGCGGCTCGTTGTCCGCGGCGGCGAGGGTCGCTATCCTCGCCGTGTCCTCGCCCGCTGCCCGGTGCGCCTCCGTTGTCGCCGATCGTGCGGCGGGATGGCGACGCCAGCCGTGGCGACGTCCCAACCCCTCGGGAGTGCAGCACCGACCCGGTGCTCCACCTGCCGGCCCGCGACACAACCCCCCAAAGCCCAGAAGAGGTCAGTGATGAGCGAACCGCAGCTCGAGCGTTCGGTGCTCGAGGCCAAGGAGCGGGAGGAGTTGTTCGCGATCGCGAACGCCCTCGGCACCCGGCCGACCAGTCGAGCCCGGAAGTCGGAGCTGATCAGCCAGATCCTGCAGGCGACCGGGGTGGAGGTGGCAGTTCCCGAGGCCCAAGCCGAGCCACGGCCGCGCCGGACCCGCGCCCGCAAGTCGGCCGAGGCCACACCGGGCAGCGAGCAGCTGCCGCTCGGTGAAGCCGCCGGCGGCCAGGAGGGGCCGGCGCCGGAGGCGCCGGCCGCGGCCGGGGCCGCCGAGACCCAGGCGCCGGCCGCTGAGGAGCCGGGCTCCCAGGAGCCGGCCGCCGAGGAGAGGCGGCCCGAGGCCGAGCCGGAGACCTCTGCCGCTCCCGCCGCCGAGGCCGCCGCCGCCCCCGCCGGCACCGGGGCCGGG
>DASSZM010000130.1:0-4959 GCA_035702855.1 Acidimicrobiales bacterium
CGGGTCGACGTGGGCACGTAGGCCGCCGCCGCCTCCAGCAGCGCCGGCGCCCCCACGCCGAGCAACCAGGCGGCGCTGACGGCGGTGCGCACGTCCTGCAGGACGGCGTCGGAGGGGGTCCGGGCGAGGATGCTGCCGGCGGTGCCGTCGGGGAAGCGGACGGCGGCGCCGAGACCGTCGGCCAGGCGCACCGGCGGCTCGAAGCGCGGCAGGTCGGCGGAGGCGTCGGTGACCAGCCGGCGGGCCGCACCCGGCGCGGCGGCGGCCAATTCGGGGGCGTCCTCCCCCACCAGCAGCCACGAGCGGTCCCCGAGGCGGGCGGCCATGCGCAGCAGCTCGGCGGCCTGCGCGGCCCGGTCCGCGAAGTGCGACGACCACCGGGTGCCGAGGTTGGTGACGACCACGTGGTCGGGTCGCACGACCTCCTCCAGGCGGGCCATCTCCCCCGGTTCGGTGACGGCCGCCTCGATCACGGCCACGTCGCAGTCGCGGGGGCAGGCGAGCACGGCCAGCGGGACGCCGATCTGGCTGTTGTAGGTCCCCGGGCTGCCGTAGATCCGCCGGCCGTAGCCGGCGAAGTGCACGAGGGCGTCCTTGGTGACCGTCTTGCCGTTGCTGCCGACCACGGCGACGACCTCGGCCCGCAGCTGCCGCCGCCACCAGGCGGCGAGGGCCTGCAGGGCGGTGCGGGGGTCGTCGACCTCGACGAGCGGGCCGGCGGCCGCCAGCTCCCCGGCGCGGCCGCGGGCGACCACGGCGGCGGCCGCCCCGTTGGCGAAGGCGTCCGCCACGAAGCGGTGCCCGTCGGTGCGCGTCCCGCTCAGCGCGAAGAACAGGCTGGCGCGATGGATCCGCTCGGAGTGGATGGTCGCCGCCTCGACGACGCCTTCGGGGTCGAAGCGCCCGGCGGGGGTCCCGCCGACGATCTGCACCAACTCGGCGAGCCGCACCGGATCCATGCCCGCTGGATGCTACCGGGCGGCTGGGTAGGCTCCCCGGAGCCCGCCGCCGAGGAGAGGGAGGACCCGTGACGGAGACCGCTGGCGCATCCGTGCCCGCCGAGGTGGACCGCAGCCTGTTGGAGGACGCCGGCCGGCTCCTCGACGACACCGTGGCGCTGCGCCGGCGCGTCCACGCCCACCCCGAGGTCGGCAACGAGCTGCCGACCACCCAGCAGGCGATCCTCGAGGCCCTCGACGGGCTGGACCTGCAGGTCGCGACCGGGGAGTCGGTGTCGTCGGTCGTGGCGGTCCTCGACGGCGACGAGCCGGGCCCGACCACCCTGCTCCGGGGCGACATGGACGCCCTGCCGATGCCGGAGGACACCGGGCTCGACTTCGCCTCCGAGATCGACGGCCGGATGCACGCCTGCGGGCACGACACGCACGTCGCCATGCTCGTCGGCGCCGCCCGCCTGCTCCGGCAGCGGCGGGCGCAGCTGCGTGGGCGGGTCGTGTTCATGTTCCAGCCCGGCGAGGAGGGCCACGGCGGCGCCAAGATCATGCTCGACGAGGGCCTCCTCGAGCGGCACGGGCCGATCGACCGGGCGTTCGCCATCCATGCCATCGCCAACCTGCCGTCCGGGCTGGTGACGACGCGGGGCGGCACCCTCATGGCCTCGGCCGACGAGTTCCGCGTCACGGTCACCGGCAAGGGGGGTCACGCCTCGATGCCCCACGACGCCGTCGACCCGGTGCCGGTGGCCTGCGAGATCGTCACCGCCCTGCAGGCGATGATGACCCGCCGGGTCCCGGCGTTCGACCCGGCGGTGCTCACCGTGACCCGCATCCAGACCGGCACCGCCTTCAACGTCATCCCCGAGGTGGCCTACTGCGACGGGACCGTGCGCGCCGTCTCCGACGCCAGCCGGGACCGGGTGGTGGAGGGTCTCCGGGAGGTCGCCGGGCACATCGCCGCCGCCCACCGCTGCAGCGCCGAGGTCGACCTGGTCGACAACGGCTACCCCGTCACCGTCAACGACGACGCCGCCGCCGCCCGCACCCTGGGGGTGGCCACCGCCCTGCTCGGCGAGCGGCACGTGCTCGCCATGCCGACGCCGGTGATGGGGGCGGAGGACTGGTCCTACGTCCTGCAGCGGGTGCCCGGCTCGATGGCCTTCCTCGGCGTCGCCCGCGCCGACGACCCCGACCCGGCGCCCAACCACTCCAACCGCATGCTCGTCGACGAGCCGGCGATGGCCCACGGCGTGGCCCTGCACGCCGCCATGGCCCTGAGCTAGGGCAGCAGCACCCCGACGGCATGGATCAGGAGCCCGGCGAGGGCCCCGACAACCGTGCCGTTGAGCCGGATGTACTGCAGGTCGCGGCCGACGGCGAGCTCGATGCGCCGTGAGGCCGCGTCCGCCGGCCACGCCTCCACCTGGCGGCGGATGAGCGCCGTGACCGCCCCGCCGTAGCGGTCGACGGCCCAGGTCACCACCCGGCGGACGCCGTCCTCGATCTCGTCGTGGAAGCCGGGCTCGACCGCCGCCCGCTTGCCGAGGTGGGCGACGGTGTCGGCGACCCGGGCGGTCAGCACGCTCGTCGGGTCGCCCAGGGAGCGGCGCACGGTCTCGACGGCCTCCCCCACGGCCCGGCGGACGACCGCCGACGCCTGCGGGTCGTCGAGCAGGCGGCCGATGAGCCCGTCGAGACGGGCGGCGGCCTCGGGGTCGTAGCGCAGGTCGAACGCCAGCCGCCGCAGCAGGTCCTCCAACGCGACGCGGACAGGGTGGTCCGGTTGGCGTTCGATGCGGGCCAGCTCGAACTGGGCGTCGCGCAGCAGGCGGGTGACCAGGCGGTCGGTGGTGACGAGTGCGGTCAACCAGTTGCGGTCCTCGATGAAGCGCTTCACCACCGGGTGCAGCGCCGCCTGGTGGGCGGCCAGGTACTCCCGGCAGCGGGCCGCCAGCAGGTCGACGAGCGGGCGCTGGGCGCCGCCGTCGACGGCCCGCTCCAGGAGCCGTCCCAACCCCGGCGCCCACGAGCGGGAGCCCTGGTGCCGCCGCACCAGGTCGAGGACCGACTCCTCGAGCCCGGTCGTGTCCACCGCCCCGAGGCCGGCGGCCAGCGCCGACGCCAGGCCGCCGGCGAGCTGCTCGGCGTGCTCCGGCTCCGCCAGCCACAGTCCGGCGCGCTCGACCAGCCCGCTCTCGGTGACCTGGGCCTCGAGGACCTCCGGGGTGAGGAAGTACCCGGTGACGAACTCGCCGAGCTTGGTGGCCAGCTCGTCCTTCTTGCGGGGCACGAGAGCGGTGTGGGGGATCGGCAGCCCGAGCGGCCGGCGGAACAGGGCGGTCACGGCGAACCAGTCGGCCAGACCGCCGACCATCGCCGCCTCGGAGCCGGCCTGGAGGAACCCCCGCAACGGCGAGGGGCCGAGCCACACCGTCGACACCACGAACACGGCGGCGGCGAGCGCGAGCAGGGACGCCGCCGTCAGCTTCATCCGCCGCAGGCGCGCCGCCGCCTCCGCCTGGTCGGCGCCGAGGCGCAGGACGTGGCCGCTCCGCATCACCGACACGCTACGGGCGCGGCCGGGCCACCGGGCCGCAGCGCGCCCCGGCCGGGCCCCCGGGACCGCCGGGCGCCGAACGGACGCACACGACCCGACCGTGAGCCAAGATGGACGGATCGTGACGGGCAGCCCCTCCAGCGACGCCGACCGAGCGCGAGCCGACGACGGCGGGGGTCGCCCGGCGAGCGGCAACCCGCAGCCGCCCGGCGCCTTTCCCCCCGGCAGCGACGTCGCCGCCGACCTCGCACGCGTGGACTGGGCGGCCACCACCCTCGGACCGGTCGGCGAGTGGTCGCAGAGCCTGACGACCGCCCTGCGCATCCTCCTCGGCTCCCGCTTCTCGATGTGGATGTGCTGGGGCCCGGAGCTCACCTTCTTCTGCAACGACGCCTACCGCCACGACACGCTCGGCATGAAGTACCCCTGGGCCCTCGGCCGGCCGTCCCGGGAGGTGTGGTCGGAGATCTGGGCCGACATCGGGCCGCGGATCGGCACCGTCCTCCGGGAGGGCCGCTCCACCTGGGACGAGGCGCTGCTGCTCATCCTCGAGCGCTCGGGCTACCCGGAGGAGACCTACCACACCTTCTCCTACAGCCCGCTCGCCGACGACGACGGGCGCGTCGCCGGGATGATCTGCGTGGTCAGCGAGGACACCGACCGGGTCGTCGCCGAGCGGCGCATGGCGACCCTGCGCGACCTGGCCACCGCCATCGGCCCGGCGGTGGACGCCGCCGGCGTCGCCGAGAGCGCCGCCGGGGTGCTGGCCCGCAACGAGCGCGACGTGCCGTTCGCCGTCGTCTACCTCCTCGACGGCGACGTGGCCCACCTCGCCGCCGCCGAGGGCATCGCCGCCGGCCACCCCCTGGCCCCCGACGAGCTGGATCCCGCCGACCCCGCCTGGGACTTCGTCCGCACCAGCCTGGCCGAGCAGCGGACCGTCCTCGTCGGCGACGCCGACCGCCGCTGGGCCGGGCTGCCCGCCGGGCCGTGGGACGCCCCGCCCGGCCAGCTGGCCGTCCTGCCCCTCCCCTGCCCGAGCAGTGGCGGATCCGCCGGCTTCTTCGTCGTCGGCCTCAACCGCTACCGACCGGTCGACGCCGGCTACGCCGGGTTCCTGGAGCTGGCGGCCGGCCAGGTCGCCGCCCGGACGGAGAGCGTGCGCGCCTTCGAGGAGGAGCGCCGCCGGGCCGACGCCCTCGCCGAGCTGGACCGGGCGAAGACGGCGTTCTTCACCAACGTCAGCCACGAGTTCCGCACCCCCCTGACGCTCCTGCTCGGACCGGCCGAGGACGCCCTCGCCGACGAGGAGTGGCCGTTGCCCCCCGTGCAGCGGACCCGCCTGGAGCTCGTCGCCCGCAACGGCCAGCGTCTGCTGCGGCTGGTCAACTCCCTGCTCGACTTCTCCCGCCTCGCCGGGGGCACGGCGGTCGCCCGACCGGAGCC
>DASSZM010000237.1:0-22793 GCA_035702855.1 Acidimicrobiales bacterium
GGCGGCCAAGGGGACCGTCGTGCACCGCGCCCTGCAGCTGCTGTTCCTGGAGGAGGACGCCGCCGGCCGCACCGTGGAGGCGGCCCTCGCCCGCCTGGAGCGGGCCGTCCCCGAGGTGCTCGGCGACGACGAGCACGCCGATCTGGACCTCGACGGCGACGCCCTGGCCGCCTTCGTCGCCGACGCCGAGACGCTGCTGCGCCACGACTTCGAGCTCGAGGATCCCCGGCAGGTGCGGGTGATCGGCACCGAGCTGCGCCTGTCGGTGCAGCTCGGCAGCCTGCGGCTCACCGGCATCATCGACCGCCTGGAGCTCGACGACGACGACCGCCTGGTCGTCACCGACTACAAGACGGGGCGGGCGCCGTCACAGGGCTACGAGCAGGCCAGGCTGGCCGGCGTGCACTTCTACGCCCTGCTGTGCGAGGAGTTGCTCGGCGTGCGCCCGGCGCGCATCCAGCTGCTGCACCTGCGCGAGCCGCTCACCATCTCCACCGTGCCGACCGACCAGTCGCTGCGGGCCTGGCGCCAGCAGACGGCGGCGGTGTGGAGCGCGGTGGAGCGGGCCTGCGACGACGAGGACTTCCGCCCCCGACCGGGGCGGATGTGCGCCTACTGCGCCTACCACTCCTACTGCCCGGCGGTCGGCGGCAACCTGGCGTTTCTGCCCACGAAGGTCGGGGCGCCGGCGTGAAGGCGACCGCCGCCCTGCTCGGCCGGCCGCTGCGGGCCGTCGCCCGCTTCGACCAGCACGCCGACGGCCTGGTGGCCGAGCACCTGCGCGGCCGGCGCTCCGTCGACGCCGTGATGTACGCCGCCAGCGCCCTCGGCGACCACGGCGTGCTGTGGATGCTGCTCGCCGGGGGGCAGGCCGCCCGGCTGCGGGAGCGGGATTGGAAGCGCCCGCTGCTGCGGGCGGTCCTCGGGCTCGGGGTCGAGTCGGCGGTCGTCAACGGCCCGGTCAAGTGGATGTTCCGCCGGGCGCGGCCGGTGCACGAGGGGCCCCGCCCGCTCTACCTGCGCACGCCGCGCTCCAGCAGCTTCCCGAGCGGCCACGCCAGCGCCGCCTTCTTCGGCGCGGCGCTGCTGCGCGACGACGACCCGCTGTGGCCCCTCTACTACGTGGTGGCGGTGGTGGTGGCGACCAGCCGCCTGCACGTGCGCATCCACCACGCCTCGGACGTGATCGCCGGGGCCGCCGTCGGCATCGCCCTCGGCGAGCTCGCCCGGGCCCTGGTCCCGCTGGATCCCTCCCGGGGCCCCCGCGACGGGGACCGGGGGGGGAATCCGTGACGCCCCGTCACGGTTGCAGTGTGCATGCGCACGTCGTTCGCCATCACGTGGGACTACCGGTGCCCCTTCGCCCGTAACGTCCACGACCACCTGGTCACGGCCCTGGAGGCGGGGGGCCCGTGGGACGTGCAGTTCCTGGCGTTCTCGCTGGACCAGCCCCACGTGGAGGAGGGCGAGCCGCCGGTCTTCGACCAGCCCGACCGCTACCCCGGGCTGCTCGCCAACGAGGTCGGCATCGTCGTGCGGGACCGACTGGCCGACCGGTTCCTGGCGGTGCACAAGGCGCTGTTCGACGCCCGCCACCGAGACGGGGCGGACCTGCGCCGCCGGGAGGTGCTCGCCCCCCTGCTCGAGGCGGCGGGGGTGCCGGCGACCGACGTGTTCGCCGAGATCGACGCCGGCTGGCCCCTCGAGACGTTCCGCAAGGAGCACCTCGGTGCCGTGGAGCGCCACGACGTGTTCGGGGTGCCGACGTTCATCGTCGGCGAGCACGCCACCTTCGTGCGCCTGATGGACCGTGCCGACGGCGACGCCGACAAGGCGGTGGCCACCATCACCCGGATCGTGGACCTGCTGACCGGCTGGCCGGAGCTCAACGAGTTCAAGCAGACGCGCGTCGCCAACTGAGCCCGGGGCCCGCCGGGTCGCCGACCGGCCGGGGTCTACCATCCCCGACCGTGGCCTACGGCATCACCGTCCCGTTCCAGGGTGTCCCGCTGGCGGAGCACCGCAGCTGGTTCGCCGAGGCCAGCGAGCTCGGTTACACCGACCTGTGGTCGTCCGAGGCCGACGGCACCGACGCCTTCACCCCGCTGGCCCTGGCGGCGGCCTGGGCCCCCGACCTGCGCCTCGGCACGGCGATCGTCCCCGCCTACACCCGCGGGCCGGCGCTGCTGGCCCAGTCGGTGGCGGCCATGGCGGAGGCCGCCCCGGGTCGGTTCGCCTTCGGTCTCGGCACCTCCTCCGACGTCATCGTCGAGCGGTGGAACGACGTCGCCTTCGACCGCCCCTACCAGCGCACCCGGGACCTGGTGCGCTTCTTGCGCCTGGCGCTCGGCGGTGAGCGGGTCGACCAGGAGTTCGAGACCTTCCGGGTCCGGGGCTTCCGGCTCGGCCGGCCCCCGGCGCAGGTGCCCCCGATCCTGGTGGCCGCCCTGCGTCCCGGGATGCTGCGCCTCGCCGGGCGGGAGGGCGACGGCGCCATCATCAACTGGCTCGCCGCCGACGACGTCCCCCGGGTCGTGGCCGAGATCGGCCCGGGCCGGGAGGTCGTGGCCCGGATCTTCGTGTGCCCGTCGGAGGACACCGCCACCGTCCGGGCCCACGCCCGCCGGCTCATCGGCGCCTACCTCACGGTGCCCGTCTACGCCGCCTTCCACGAGTGGCTCGGCCGGGGCGAGGCGCTGCGGGGCCTGTGGGACGGCTGGGCCGCCGGGGACCGCAAGGCGGCGGTCGCCTCCATCCCCGACGCCGTGGTCGACGCCCTGGTCCTCCACGGCTCGCCGGCGTCGGTGCGCGCCCAGGTCGACCGCTACGTCGCCAACGGCGTCACCACCCCGGTGCTGGCGCTCCTGCCGATGGCCGGCGTCGAGCAGCGCACGGCGATGCGGGAGCTCGCCCCCACCGGCCCCTGACGCCCCCGGCCCCTGACGCTCAGCCCCCTCTGTCCGGGAGGGCCCGGCGCCGCCGGGCGAAGGCGGGCGGCTCGCGCAGGTCGAACAGGCGCAGCTGCTCGCAGCGGCCCGCCCGCTCGGCGAGCGGCTCCCAGCGCTGGCCGCCCCGGGGGCCGGCGACGCTGACCTCGATGGCCTCGACCGGCAGGCTCCGCGCCCCGCCGGCGTCGTCGCGGACGGCGACGCTGCCGTCCGGCTCCCGGTGGCTCACCGTGCCCGGCCTCCACCGCCGGCTGGTCACCGACCGCCAGCGGACCGGCTCGCCGGCCCGCAGCCCGAGGATCGACAGCCCGTCGACCCGGCCGCCGTCACCTCCTCGCCGTGCCACCGCCGCAGCCTAGGGGGCTGGTGCGCGGAGGGCGTCTTTGCAATCGGGGCGCACCGAGTCGCTCGACCGTCGCTGTCGAGACTCGCCACGGCCGCAAGACCTCGGCGCACGGCGTTGACGGCTAAAAAGGCCACGTGTGGCGATCGACTCGAACGCCGAGCCCATCGCCGCTACGGCCGTGAGCCCGAGCGCCGGGAAGGCGGCGCCCGACCTGAGAGGTTCCCCGGACCGCTCGGCCACGACGAGTCCGGTATCCTTACAGTCGCCGTCAAGTAAGGAGGTCTTGATGGACTCGGCTGCAAAGGTGACATCGAAGGGACAGGTGACCCTGCCGAAGGTCGTGCGCGATGCGCTGGGGATCAAGCAGGGCGACGAGATCATCTTCCGGGTGGAAGGCAATCGGGCCGTGCTGGCCCGGACACCGGACTTCCTCGCCTTGGCCGGAACGATCCGCGTACCTGCGGCGAAGCGCAACATAGCCTGGAACGAGGTGATCCGGCGTACACGGTCCGCTCGGGCGTCGATGCGCCCTTGAGCGCCTTCGTGGACACCAACGTCCTGGTTCGGCATCTGACGGGAGACCCGGCGGACCTGGCGGCACGAGCGACCGCCTACCTCGGTTCGGAAGATGAACTGCTACTCACTGGCCTGGTCGCGGCCGAGACCGTGTACGTGTTGGAGTCGTTCTACGAGGCACCCCGCAACGAGGTGGCCACGGCGCTGCGGTCGCTTGTCGCGTTCGAGTCGCTCGTCTGCGTGGACCCAGCCCTACTACTCCGAGCGATCGAGGTGTACGAGATTGATAACATCGACTTTGCCGAGGCCTATCTCGTCGCCTGCGCCGAGAGCACCGGAGTGGGCAAGGTCGCGTCCTTTGACCGATCCATCGACCGCGTGGACACCATCGAGCGGGTCGAGCCACGATCGCTCTGACACGGCGTCAGGACCACCGGAAGCCGGCGCAGAACAGGATCACGTCTGCCTTGCCACACGGCGGTCCCGGACGCCCTGACTGCGCCCGAGTCAGGCGTGGGGTCTCGTGTGGCCCTGACACCCCCTGACCTCGAGGCGTACCCCGAGGCGCGCCAACTCCACGTCTCGCGCACACCGGGCCTCGCTCCGATGAGCCCCTCGCCCACCAGCGCAGCAGCACGGACGTCGTTGTCCGCCAGCACCGCCGCTCGATCCCGAGCACGGAGCTGGGGTGCATGTCGCCGGCAAACGGCGAGCATCGAATTCACGACCTCGTGCCGGTGCCGCCAGTGGTTCCACATCGCCACGAATCGGCCGCCCGGGGCGAGGACCTGCGCCGCCTTCTTCGCCCCGATCTGCGGATCGATCCAGTGCCATGCGGTGCCCGGCCAGCTCCTGGATCAGGGCCGGGGGAGAGCCACCTGGAGACTCCGAGTGGCACCCCGACAGCGCCCCCCGGCCCCGCCGGGCCGCAAGGACACGCCCTCCTCGCCAGGGCCGCACACACGGGTTCCCGAGCCAGCTCCGTCCAGCCGATCTGGAGCCACACCCGGACCGCTCGGAGGGCCCGACCAAGCCGGCCGTCCCGCTGAGCCGAGGGGCGATGTCCCCTGTCCGGGGCGTCCCTATCCGGCAGGCCGCCCGAAGCGGAGCGTGCCGGCGGGGTCACCGGTGATGCGCCAGCCGGCGTGGACCAGCTCGTGGTGGCGGCGACACAACAGCAGCCCGTTGTCCACGTCCGTAGCGCCGCCGTCCTCCCAGGCCACGATGTGGTGGACGTCGACCATCCGGTGCCCGCAGCCGGGGAACCGGCACCGGCCGCCGTCGCGCACCGCCACCGCCCGCCTCTGCGCCACGCTCCAGGTCCGCCGGCGCCGGCCCAGGCGCAGCGGGGCACCAGCGCCGTCGACCACGTGGGTCACGCTGCCGCCGTCGCATCGCACCACCGCCGCCATCCGCGGCGACAGCGGGGGCCCACCGAGCAGCTCGACCCCACCGTCCTCACGCACCACCACGTGCACCAGGTACCGGTCGCCGCCCGGCACCCCCTCCGCCACCGCCGCACGCACCAGGTCCATCAACGCGTCGGCCATCATCGCCGGGTAGTGCGGCTCCGGGTCGACCGGTCCCTCCGACCTCGCCGCACTGCCCGATTCCGCGACTGCGGAATCGGGCACCCCCGCATCTCCACCCACCTCGTCGCCGGCGCGGCGGGCGATCATCTCTCGCAGCCGGGCGTCCAGCTCGACGGCCTCCAGGTCGCTCAGCACGCCCTCCACCCGGGTGGTCCCGTCCCACTGCGGGACCAGCCGCAGACCCCGCCGGGCGCGGAGCTCCGCCGGCTCCCGGTCCTGGCGGGCGTAGGCGAGGTACCGGGCGACGGCCAGCTCCACGTCCGCCAGGGTGCCGCACTCGGCCACCACCACCAAGGCCGCGTCGGTCTCCGGCTCGGCCCCCAGCGCCCGGGCGATCACCCGAACCGCCGAGTACGACACCCGACCCTCCCCGAACGCCTCCCGCAGCACGGGCCGACGCTCCAGCTCCCGGGCCATCTGCAGCTTCTCGTACGCGGTGCTGCGGGCCATGCCCGCCCGGGCGTACAACCACCCCACCGCCGACAAGCAACCATCGGCCGCCCACCCCGCCTCCCGGTCGAAGCGGGCCAGACCCGCCAACCAGGCCGCCTCGCCCACGTCGAGCGAGGACCGCCGGACCCGCAACCAGGCACCCAGCGCCTGCAACGAACCCTCCGGCGGCTCCCCCACTACACCGTCGGCCCCCGCCCGCGACCACCCCGGTGGGGGCTCCTCCCAGATCGAGGTGACCATCACCGACCCTCCCCGCCCCTCCACCTCGAGGGGCCACCGCCTGCCGAGAGGGCCCACCCGGGCCGAGTGCTGATCGCAACCCTACGGCCCGGCTGCGACAGTCACGGGGCTACCGGTGTGATGCTGTTCCGGGGCCACCGCACCACCGCCCGCCGTCACCGGGAAGCCGTTGATTCCCGGCGTCGAGGACCCGACCCTGTGACCCGCCCGCCTCGCCGATCCGGACGATCAGGCGGCGGAGGTGCGGGCCACGGCCTCGGCGAGCGCCCGGCGGGCGGCTTCGACCCCGCGCAGCCCGACGCTGCGGGTGTGCTCGTCGAGCAGCCACGGGTCGTCGCCCGCACCGACCAGCTGGCGGTAGCGGGACGCGGGTCGGGGGCTGCCGGCGGCGGGGTCGGTCCGGCCGGCGGCGGGAGCGGGGCGGCGGCGGGAGCGGCTCGCCGGCGCGCCCGGCCGGGCCGCGGTGGGCGCAACCGCGGGGCGGGGCGGCCGGGTGGCCCGGCGATCGCGGGCGGTCGGCAGATCCGGGTCGAGCAGTCGGAGCTGGGTGACCATGCCCCCCATCTTCCCGGGAGGGTGTGACAACGACCCCGGCGGGGGTGGGGACCGGCCGCCGGTAGGCTCCCGCCATGCCCGAGGTCGTGGTCGTCGACGCCGTCCGCACACCCGTGGGCCGCTGCCGGCGCCGGCCCGCCGCCGGCGCCCCCCGCGGCCGCTAGCCCGCCGTGTCCGACCTGGCGGCCGCCATGGGCCGGGACCGCGACGCCCGGCTGCTGATCGTCACCTGCGACGAGCTCGGCGTCACCCACGCCCACAACGCCGGGGTGTACGCCTCCTTGCGGGACGGGATGGCGACCTCCGCCGGGCTGGTCGTGCCGGGCCCGTGGGCCCGGGAGGCGGCCGCCCGCTACCGGGGGGAGGACGTCGGCGTCCACCTCACCCTCAACGCCGAGTACGACCTGCTGCGGTGGGGCCCGATCACCCACTGCCCGTCGCTCCTCGACGGCGACGGCGGCTTCCCCCGCACCCTCGAGGACCTCTGGGAGCACGGCGACACCGAGGAGGTCCGCCGGGAGTGCCGGGCCCAGATCGAGCGGGCCGTCTACTGGGGCTTCGACGTGTCGCACCTGAGCGCCCACCTCGGGGCGCTGGAGCTGCGCCCGGAGTTCTTCGACGTGGCCCTGGAGCTCGCCGTCGAGTTCCGCCTGCCGCTGCGGCTCCCGCCGGCGGCGGCCGAGCGGTCGGTCGGGTTCCGGTTCCGCGACCTGGCCGCCGCCGAGGGGATCCTCACCGCCGACGACGTCATCCGGGTGCCCCGCAACCGCAGCGCCCGCCTGGCCGTCGAGGAGCTGCTCACCGAGCTGCGCCCGGGGGTGACCGAGCTGGTGCTCCGCCCCGCCGCCGACGGCCCCGACCTGCGGTCGGTCGCCCCGGACTGGCCGGCTCGCGTCGAGGACCGGGCCGTGGCCTGCGACAGCGACGCGCTGCGGGGCCTCGCCCGGCGCAGCGGCGTCGCCCTCGTCGGCTGGCGGGCAGTGCGCGCCGCCCAGCGGGGCGCCACCGGCCGGCGCTCGATTGCAGGTCCGGGTACCCCGGCGCCCTAGGCTGGCCGCCGACCGCAACGACCCGGCGGGAACGGTGCCACCGTCCCGCCCAGCCCCGCCCCATGGAGGAGCCGATGTCCAGCCGCCGACCGTCCGAGCCGCCCACCAGCGGCCGCACCGGCACGGCGCGCCGCTCCCGCGGCATCGCCCGGAGGGCCGGTGCCGCCGGGCTGCTGCTCGCCGGCGCCGCCCTGCTCGGCGCCTGCTCCAGCCCGTGGACCGCCCCGGCGAGCACCGTCGTCACCCCCGGCAAGACCACCTACGTCCCTGCCCCGGTCCCCAAGGGAGGCGGCACCCTGACGATCACCAACCCCCTCGCCTACCAGACGCAGTCCCCCGGCCGGGCGGTGCCGTCGGGCGCCGGCGCCAATGCCGGCAACGGCAACTGAGCCGACGCCGGTAGCGGCAACCGGGCAGCAGCGTCAGGCGCCGGGCGTGGCCAGGGCGGCGGCGACCCGCTCGAGACCGGTCACCCGGCTGCCCTTGACGAGCACGGCGTCGCCGGCCCCGAGCGCCCCGAGCGCCGCCACCACCGCGGCGGGGTCGTCGGTGCCGCCGGCGAGGGGTGCCACCCCGTAGGCCGCCGTCGCCACCGCGTGCAGCTCGATACCGAGCTCGGCGGCGAGGGCGGCCACCGCACGGTGCTCCGCCGGGCCCTCGGGCCCGAGCTCGGCCATCTCGCCGAGCACGGCGAGGCGCCGGCGGGCGGGCAGGGCGGCGAGGGCGCGCAGGGCGGCGGCCACGGAGGCGGGGTTGGCGTTGTAGGCGTCGTTGACCACGGTCGCCCCTGCCGGGGTGCGGGTCAGCTCCATGCGCCAGTGCGACAGCACCCCCCGCTCCAGGCCGGCGACCACCGCCTCGAGCGGCGTGCCGCAGGCGAGGGCGGCGCCGGCGGCGGCCAGGGCGTTGCCGACCTGGTGGGCGCCGCGGGCGGCCAGGGTCACCCCGGCGCTCCCCCACGCCGACGCCAGCCGGAAGCGAGGGCGCAGGTCCTCGCCGATCACCACCGACTCGGCGGTCACGTCGGCCCCCGGTGCCCCGGCGGCGGAGTAGCGCAGCACCCGGGCCACGGTCCGGGCACCCATGGCGTCGACGCGGGGGTCGTCGGCGTTGAGGACGGCGGTCCCGTCGGCGGGCAGCGCCTCGGGCAGCTCCGACTTGGCCCGCTGGACGCCCTCGAGCGAGCCGAGCAGCTCGGTGTGGACCGCCGCCACCGCCGTCACGATCCCGACCGTGGGGCGGGCGACGTCGCAGAGCAGGGCGATGTGGCCGATGCCCCGGGCGCCCATCTCGATCACCGCCACCTCGGTGTCCTCGGCGGCGTTGGCGAGGGTGAGCGGGACGCCGAGCTCGTTGTTGAAGGACTGCTCGCTGGCGGTCACCCGCCAGCGCTCACCGAGGGCGGTGGCGAGGAGGTCCTTGGTGGACGTCTTGCCGACCGACCCGGTGATGCCGACGACCGGGCCCCGGAGGCGGGCCCGGGCGGCCCGGCCGAGGTCGAGCAGCGCCCGGGCGGTGTCGGCGACGACCACGGCGGTCGCCCCGGCGACCGGCGCCGACGCCAGGGGGTGGCCGGCCTCCACCAGGTAGCCGGCGGCGCCGGCGGTGACGGCGGCGGCCACGAAGTCGTGACCGTCACGGGCCGCCCGGATCGGGACGAACAGGCTGCCGGGCGGGACCCGGCGGGAGTCGGTCGTCACCGCCTCGAAGCCGGCGGCGGCCCCGGCGGTCGGCGCCCCGCCGGTCGGCGCCCCGCCGGTCGACGTCCCACCGGTCGCCGCCACGACCCCGGCCACGTCCCAACGCATCGACGCAGTCTGCCAGAGGCGACCGGCGCGCCGGCCCGGGCCGGCGGGCGGGCGGGATCAGACGGCGGCGGGGACCGACCCCGACACGCTGAAGGGCTGGTGGGTGACGACCACGCCGCTCGCCACCTCGTCGGTGACGGCCAGGGCCTTGACCCCCGCACCGGCGCGGAACTCCTCCACCGTGGTCGGCCGGGCCCCGAGCAGCCCGTAGGAGACCGCCTGGGAGCCGACGACCCCCCACAGCTGGTAGGTCCGGTCCGAGGGGAGCGGGTGCAGGTGCGAGTCGTAGACGTAGCCGACGCCGGATGGCAGCAGCACCACCGCCAGGCTGGCGGAGCCCGGTCCGCGCAGCGTCACCGAGCGGTGGCCGGGTTGCGCCAGGGCGGCCCGCACGTCGCCCATGGTCGCCGGCGCCGCCGCCACGGCCCGCTGGTCGCGCGACAGGCGGCGGTGGAGGTCGGCGACCTCCACGCCGAGGACCGCCACGGCGATGACGGCGGCGGCGGCCAGCCAGGCCACCGGCGCCTGCCAGCGGGGGCGGCGGCGCCCCGCGCCCGGCGGGCGCAGCGGCGTCGGGGCGGCCGCGCCCGCCGGCGGGGACCCGGGACCGGGGGCGGCGCCGTCGCGGTGGGCCGGCCGGCGGACCTCGGCCAGCAACTCCTCGCCGATCCGCTCCAGCGGCGGGGACGCCGGCTCGGGGTGCATGCCGGCGGCGATGCGGTCCCAGACCCCGGGGGGCGCCTCCCCGCCGGTGTGGCCGAGGAGGCTCGTCACCTCCCGGTAGCCGGCCAGCTCCCGCCGGCAGCGGGCGCAGACCTCGAGGTGGGCCTCGACGGCGGCGACCTCGTCGGGGTCGAGCGCGTCGAGGGCGTAGGCCCCGAGCAGCTCCTGGACGTCGTGGTGGTCGGTCATGGTGCCCGTCACTCGGCCCCGCCGGAGGCGACCCCGGCCTCGGAGAGGGATCCCCGCATCCGCCGCAGCCCCGTGCGGATCCGACTCTTGATCGTACCCTCGGGCTCGCCGAGGGCCGTGGCGACCTCCCGGTAGGTGCAGCCGCCGAAGTAGGCGAGCTCGATCGCCTGGCGCTCGCCCTCCGGCAGGGCGGCCACCGCCTCGCGGACCGCTTCGCCCACCGTGTAGTCGATCACCTCGCGCTCGAGGTCGTAACCGGCGGTGGCGGCGGCGCGCGCCTCGCGCTCCTCGCGGTCCCGGCGGGACTGGTCGGCCCGCAGGCGGTCGACGGAACGCCCGTGGGTCTGGGCGAGGAGGAACGAGCGCAGCGAGCCCCGCTCGGGGTCGTAGCGCTCCGGCTCGTTCCAGAGCCGGAGGAACACCTCCTGGACGATGTCCTCGGCCACCGCCGGTTCGTGGACCAGCCGGCGGGCCAGGCCGTACACGGCGCCGCCGTGGCGGCGGTAGGCCTCGGCCAGCGCCGACTCGTGGTAGCGGCCGACGGCCACCACCAGGGCGGCGTCGCTGACGTCGGCGAAGGAGGGCGGCATGCGCCCGGTATCCGGAGCCGCCCCCGCCGCCGGATGACCCCCCTCCCCCTCCCCTCCCACGCCGGACCGGATCTCAGGCGGCGGCGAGGTCGAGCCAGCGCTCGAAGGCCGGGGTGGCGGTGGCGGCGAGGACGACCAGGACCAGGCCGGGGTCGCCGGCGGTCTTCAGCCGCCCACGCATGTACGCCACGCTCGGCGCCAGCCGCCCGGCGGCGACGGCGGCCGCCTCCTCCGCCGGCAGGGTGAGGGTCACGTCGGCCGCCCCGGCGGCGCCGGCGTCGAGCACCTCGGCGGGCCGCCCGTCGTGCCAGCGCAGCACCACCACCCGGTCGGCGCCCTGCCAGCCGGGCAGGCTGACCGCCACCGTCCCGGTCGCGCCGGGCACCTCCGGCAGCTCGCCGCCGAGCTCGACCGCACCGGCGGCGGGGCCGGGGTGGTCAGGCACGGGAACCGACGCCGGCGGCGCGCACAGCGGTCCCGTCGCGCAGGCCCGCGAACAGGTCGTCGCCGCCCTCCCCGCTCGGCGTCACCCGGCTGCGACCGAGCTCGTACTCGTCGAGGGGGTACAGCTCGTCGGCGATCTCGGGCGGCAGGCCGAACCAGTGGGGCGACTCGGGGTCGACCTGCGTGCGGTGGGCGAGCAGGCCGAGGCGCCGGACGGCGGTGAAGCCGTGCACGTCCACCACGGTCGGCTCCGGGGCGTCGCCGGGGCGCTCCGGCGCCTGCAGGAGCCGCTCCAGGCGCTCCCCCTCGAACGGCGACGGCCGCCCGAGCTCGAGGAACTTGTCGTGGATCGCCCGGCTGCGGCCGGCCGACCAGCCGACGTAGTAGAGCCGGTCGGGGGCCCACGCCGGGCCGGCCTCGGGGTAGCGGTCGGGGTCGGCAGCGGCGTCGAAGGCCTCCACCGCCACGTCGTGGACCCGGAGGTGGTCGGGGTGGGGGTAGCCCTTCTGGTCCGGGCCGTAGGCGACCATCACCTGCGGGCGGGCGGCGCGCACGGCGGCGACCAGGCGCCCGACGGCCTCCCCCAGAGGGGCGCGGGCGAAGCAGCGGGGGTCGGCGTTGGCGGGCGACTCCGGCATGCCGGAGTCCCGGTAGCCGAGCCAGACGACCTCGTCGTAGCCGATGACCCGGGCGGCCTCGGCCAGCTCCTCCCGGCGCAGCTCGGGCAGCCGCTCCTTGACCCCGGGGAGGTCCATGGCCGGGTTGAGGATGTCGCCCTCCTCCCCGCCGGTGCAGGTCACCAGGGTGGTGCGCACCCCCTCGGCGTGGTAGCGGGCGATCGTCGCCGGCCCCTTCGAGGATTCGTCGTCGGGGTGGGCGTGCACGGTGAGGATGGACAGCTCGGGCACCGGCTCACGATACGGGAAGCGACGCGCTACCCCCGCACGAAGCGGCTCACGCACTCGATGTGGGGGGTGTGGGGGAAGGCGTCGACGACGGTGACCGCCTCGAGCGCCCATCCCCCGGCGGTGAGCAGGCCGGCGTCGCGCCCGAGCGACGCCGGGTCGCAGCTGACCAGGACCAGCACCGCCGCCCCGGTGCCGTCAACGGCCGCCACCCCGGGGCGGCCGAGCCCGGGGCGGGCGGGGTCGGCGATGACCGCCGCCGCCGGGCGGGGCCGCCAGGCGCCGACCTCGCCGGCGACGACCTCGGCGTCGAGGTCGGCGAGGTTGTGGCGGGCGTCGGCGGCGGCGGGACGGCCCTGCTCGACGGCGACCAGGGCGGCCCCGCGACGGGCGGCCGCCACCCCGCCGAGCAGCCCGACCCCGGCGTAGAGGTCCACGAGCCGGTCGCCGGGGCCGGCGGCGCCGGCGAGGGTGTGCTCGACCAGGTCGGCGAGGGCGGACGCCGCCGCCGGGCCGGGCTGGAAGAACGACCGGGCCGACACCCGCCACCGCCGTCCACCGGCGTCCTCGTGCAGCGCCGCCCGGCCGCCGGGGCCCACCACGGCCACGTCGGGGGGCACCACCGCCGCCGACGCCAGGCCCGCGCCGGCGGCCCCGCCCCGCCCCGCCGCCGGGACCGCCAGCCGCTCCCCGCCGGCCACCCCGACCCGCAGCGTCACCCGGTCGGCGCCGGGGAAGCGGGCCCCGACCACCAGCTCCTCGAGGCGCGGGTGGGTCACCAGGCACGACGCCGGCGCCACCAGCTCGTGGCTGTGGCCCCGCCGGTAGGCGGGCCGCCCGGCGCCGTCGACCGCCAGGTGCACGGTGGTCCGGTACCCCGCCGCCGGCAGCCGCAGCACCCCCGGCTCCGGCGGCTCCGCCAGCCGGCCGATCCGGCGCAGGGCGTCGGCGACCGACGCCGCCTTGAGCTCGACCTGCAAGTCGGCGTCGACGTGCTGCCACCCGCAGCCACCGCAGCCGCGGGCCCGCTCCGGGCAGGGGGGCGCCACCCGCCCGGGGGCGGCGTCGAGGACCCGGCGGAGCCGGCCCCGGGCGTAGTCCCGGCGCTGGTCGACCAGCTCGATCTCGGCCCGCTCGCCGGGCAGGGCCCCCTCGACGAACACGACCCGGCCGTCGGCCAGCCGCCCGATACCGTCGCCGCCGACCGCGACCGTCGGGCCGAGGCGGACCTCCTCGGCCGGCTCCCGCTCGTCGAGGCGCTCCATAGGATGCCCAGGATGCCAGGCGTCGACGAACTGCTGGACAACTGGATCCTCGCCGAGATGGAGCGGGACCCGACCCGGGCCACCGCCCTCGGCCTGCCGGGCTACGACCACCGCCTCGGGGACCTGAGCGCGCCGGCGTGGGAGGCCCGCCCCGACGAGGACCGGCGGGCGGCGGCGGCGATCCGCAGCCTGGACCTGACCCTGCACCCGGTCGAGGACCAGGTCGACCTGGTGCTCGTGCTGTCCGAGCTCGCCGGGCGGGCGGCGATGGCCGACTGGCAGGAGTGGCGGCGCAACCCGTCGCTGTACGTGGGGCCGTGCCTGGACGGCGTCCACCTGCCGTGGCTGCACCGCCTCGCCCCCGAGGCCGACCTGGTCGAGGCGACCGTCGCCCGCCTGGCCGCCGTCCCCGAGGTGCTGGCCGCCGGTCGGGCCAACCTCGACCCGGAGCTGATGCCGCCGCTGTTCGCCCGGCGGGGGGCGGCGGCGGCCCGGGCGGGGGCGGCGTTCCTGGCGGACCTGCTGCCGGCGGAGGTGGGGGACCCGGGGCTGCGCCAGCGCCTCGCCGGGGCGGCTGCCGGCCCGGCGGCGGCGTTGACGTCGTTCGCCACGTGGTTGGAGGAGGGGGAAAGTCGCAGCCGGGGGGACTGGGCGATCGGCGAGGCGCGCTACAGCGCCCTGCTGACGGACCGGGAGCTGCTCGGCGTCGACGCCGGCCAGCTCCACCAGCGGGGGTTGGATGCCTACGAGGAGCTGTCCGCCGAGATGGCGGAGCTGGCACGCCACATCGACCCGGACGCCGGGGGGTGGGTGCCGCTGCTCGCCCGCCTCGACGCCGAGTGCCCCTCGACCCCCGAGGAGATGCGGGCCGAGTACGAGCGGTGGTGCACCCTCGCCCGCGACTTCCTGGCCGAGCGGGAGCTGGTGAGCTTCCCCGAGGGCGAGCGCTGCCTGGTGGTCCCCTCGCCGGTGTTCCAGCGCCCGGTGCTGGCCGTGGCGTCCTACCAGGAGCCGCCGCCGTTCTCGGCGTCGCGCGTCGGGCACTTCTTCGTGCCGTACCCGCCCGAGGGCGAGTCGCCCGAGGGGATCGCCGAGCGCCTGGCGTCCAACGGCTACCACGCCATCCCCACCACCGCCGTCCACGAGGCCTACCCCGGCCACCACTGGCACCTGGTGTGGTCGGCGCAGACCCACCGGCCGGTGCGCAAGGTGGTGACGACCTCCTACTTCGTCGAGGGCTGGGCCCTCTACACCGAGGTGATGATGCGGCGGGAGGGCTTCTTCACCGACCCGCGCGCGGTGCTGTCGCACCTCGGCGCCCGCATCTTCCGGGCGGCGCGCATCGTCGTCGACACCGCCCTGCACACCGGCGGGATGACCCCGGAGGAGGCGGTGACCTTCATGCAGGAGAAGGTCGCCATGACCCGGGCCGTGGCCGTCGCCGAGGTCGAGCGGTACTGCTCGTGGCCGACCCAGGCGGCGTCGTACCTGACCGGCTCGCTGCAGATCGAGGCGCTCCGGGACCGGTGGCTGGCGGAGGGCCGGGGGGACCTGCACGCCTTCCACGACGCCGTGGCCGCCGACCCCGGCCTGCCCGTCGCCCTGGTGGAGCGCCGGCTCTTCCCGCAGTAGCGTCAGGGGCGGCTTCCCCCGCCAGCAGCTCTCCCCCCTGGAGGCGCGCGTGCCGGGAGCCGACGACCGCCTGTCCGCCCTGCGCGGCGCCCTCGGCGCCCGCCTGTACCTCGGGCGGACCGCCGGCGGGCTGGCCCTCAGCCCGCCCCAGCACGCCACCCTCGTGCTCGGCCCGCCGCGCTCGGGCAAGAGCTCCGGGCTCGTCGTCCCCAACGTCCTCGCCGCCCCCGGCCCGGTCGTGTCGACGTCGACCAAGCCCGACGTGCTCGCCGCCACCCTCCCCGTCCGCCGCCGGCTCGGGCGGTGCTGGCTGCTCGACCCGACCGGCACGACCAGCCCGCCGGAGGGCGTGGTGCCGCTGCGCTGGTCGCCGGTGGTGGCCGCCCGCACCTGGGACGAGGCGCTCGTCGTCACCCGGGCGCTGTCGGGCGCCGCCCGCCCCGACAGCCGCGGCGGCGAGGCGGCCCACTGGACCGAGCGGGCCGAGGCGGTCATCGCCCCGCTGCTGCACGCCGCCGCCCTGGCCGGCGTCGACATGGGCCAGGTCGTCACCTGGGTCCTCACCCACAACCTCGGCGTGCCGCGCGCCACCCTCGCCGGGCACGGGGCGACGCTCGCGGCCGCCGTCCTCGAGGGCCTCGAGAAGAGCGACCAGCGCGAGCTCGCCGGCATCTGGTCGACGGCGGCGGGCATCCTCGCCGCCTACCGGGCCGAGGCGGTGCTGGCGTCGGCCGCGTCGCCCAACTTCCACCCGGCCGGGTTCTCCTCCAGCCGCGACACCGTCTACGTCTGCGCCCCGGCCGAGCGCCAGGAGCTGGTCGCCCCCATCGTGGTCGCCTTCCTCGCCGCCGTGCGCGCCGACGCCTACGCCCGCGCCGCCGCCGGCGGGGCCCGGCCCGGCCCGGTGCTGCTGGCCCTCGACGAGGTGGCCAACATCGCCCCGCTGCCCGACCTGCCGGCGACGGTGAGCGAGGCCGGCGGCCAGGGGGTGGCCGTCCTCGCCTGCCTGCAGGACCTGTCGCAGGCCCGGCACCGGTGGGGGGCGAGAGCCGACGGGCTGCTGACGCTGTTCGGGACCAAGGTGGTCCTCGGCGGGGTGGCGGACCAGGCGACCCTCGAGCTGGTCTCCCGGCTCGGCGGGGAGGTCGACATCCCGAAGCCGTCGGTCGACCAGGGGACCTGGTGGCGGCCCGGGGGCGGCGAGACCTGGTCGCTGCACCGCCAGCGCCGGCTGCCGGTCGACGCCGTGCGCGAGCTGCCGCCCGGCGAGGCGATCGTGCTGTCGGGCGCCGATCCGCCCGCTCGGGTCGGGGTGGACGGCTGGTGGCGGGTGGCGCCCTTCGCACCCCGCCGCGAGCTGGAGACCCCCGGCCGGAGGCCTCCGGGCACCGAGCGTGGCCTTTCCCCGTAGCATCCCCCGCATGGACCAGCGTGCCGACGTCGAGTTCTTCTTCGACCCCATCTGCCCCTGGGCGTGGCTCACGTCCCGATGGGTGGTCGAGGTCGCCGCCCAGCGGGACCTGGACGTGGCGTGGCGCTTCATCTGCCTGCGCATGGTCAACGCCGACAAGGACTACGAGCGGGACTTCGAGCCCGGCTACGTCGCCGTGCACGGCACCGGCCAGAAGCTGCTGCGCGTCGCCGCCGCCGTCCGGGCCGCCGAGGGCCGGGACCGGGCCGGCGAGGTGTACACCCAGTTCGGTGGCGACCTGCACGTCCGGCGGCGGCGCGACGAGCTGGTCGCCCACTGGGAGGAGGGCTTCCCCGCCTACCTGGCGAGCGTCGGCCTCGGCGACTACGCCGACGCCGCCAACGACGAGCGGTGGGACGCCGTGCTGCAGGAGGAGACCGACGCCGCCCTCGAGCGCACCGGTCGGGACGTCGGCACGCCGATCATCTCCTTCACCCGGGACGGGCAGACCACCTCGTTCTTCGGGCCGGTGATCAGCCGGGTGCCGCGGGGGGCGGAGGCGCTGCGGCTGTGGGACGCCGTGTGGGAGGTGGCGACGTTCCCGGGGCTGGCCGAGCTGAAGCGGTCCCTGCGGGAGGCGCCGCAACTCGCCGACAGCCTCGGCTAGGCGCCCCCGCCCAGCCGCCGGTCACCGGGTGAGTGCGGCCCCGACGAAGGCCAGGTAGCCGGCGACGATCACGATCCCCGCCGGCCGCCGCAGCCCGCGCCCCCACCACACGAGCAGCACGCTCACCACGGTGAGGGCGGCGTACCACACGGCGACGAGGGTGCCCGCGCCCGACGGGCCGAGCCCGATGATGACCCCGGGCACGAACAGCCCCGCCACCACGTTGAGCATGTTGCTGTTGAGCGCCTCGCTCAGCACCGCCGACCCCCGGCCCCGGCGGGCGAGGTGGACGGCGCCCACGACGTTGGGGAGGCTCGTGACCCCGGCGAGCACGACCCCGCCGACGACGAGGCCGCTCAGGTGCCAGCGGGCCCCGAGCGACTGGGCGGTGCGCTCCATGACGGTGCTGGCGGCGATCACGACCGCCAGCGACCCGGCGGCCACCGCCGCGTCCCGGGGCCGGTACGGCGTCCGGTCCACCGCCGGCGCGAAGTCGGCGACCTCCTCCGCCACCGCCTGCCGGCACCAGGCGGCCGCCGCCGGGGGGATGCGGAGCCGCTCGAGGGTCCGCTCCGACAGCACGGTCAGGGCGATGTAGGGCCCGACGCCGGCGGCGACCAGGGCCAGGCCGGGCGCCGGCCCGAGCGGCGTGGCCACCACCACGACGCAGACGGCCGCCACCCACGTCGCCGCCACCCCGTCGAGGGCGGCGACCCGGCGGTGCAGGTGCAACCGGCCGGAGACCAGGGCGGCCAGGCCGAGCAGCGCCGCCAGGTTGAACACGTTGGACCCGAGCACCACGCCGGCGCCGATGTCGGCGTGGCCGTGCAACAGCGCCGACACCGCCGAGGTGATCTCCGGGGAGTCGGCGGCGAGGGCCACCAGCAACCCCAGGGCCGCCTCGGAGAAGCCCAGGCGCCCGGCGACGCGCTCGAGGCGCGACACCGCCACCCCGCTCGCCACGATCGACACCAGGGCGGCCAGCGGGAAGGCGACCTCGGCCACCGGGGCGGGCAGCGCCATCAGGGGGTCGCCGTCGCCGGGGTGGGGGGCGGGGGCGGGTTCGGGGTCAGCGGCACGGGACTTCCGGGGTCGGCGGAGCGGGACCTGCCGACCCGACTTCCCGGCGCACCGGCCCCGCAGGGTACCCGGCGGCCGGGTCCGCCGGGTCCGCCGGGTCCGCCGGGTCCGCCGGGTCCGCCGGCGCCCGACCGGGCGGCTGGCCGGGTCGGCGGGGCCCACGACCGCCCTCGGCCGGGTCGGCGGCGGTCGACCGCCACGCAGCGTGGTCGTCGGCGGCGGGGGCGGCCGAACTGTGCGGACGAACGTCCCGAAAATCGGGTCGGAAGTCCGCACAGTTCCCGCCGGCGGCCGCCGCCGGGCCGGGCGGCGGCCACCGCCTGTGCCGCCACCCCGGCCAACGGGCAGACGGCCGCGGCGCCGGAATCCGGTGGCGGCCCGGTGCGCCGTCGGCCAGGCTGGCCCGTCGTGACATCCGGGCGCGCCCACGACGACGCGCCCGGGGACCGGGCGTGGGCCTACCGCAACTTCCGGATCCTGCTGCTCGGCCAGGCCGTCTCGTCGCTGGGCAACACGCTCGTGCCGGTGTGCCTGTCGTTCGCCGTGCTGGCGCTCACCCACCGGGCCAGCGACCTCGGCGCCGTCCTCGGGTGCGAGGCCGGCGCCATCGTGGTCTTCCTCCTCCCCGCCGGGGTGCTGGCCGACCGCTGGTCCCGCCGGGCGACGATGGTCGCGTCGGACGCCCTGCGGGGGACGTCGCAGGCGGCCCTGGGGCTGCTGTTCGTGACGGGGCACCCCCCGCTGGTCCTGGTGGCGGCCCTGGCCGCCGCCGGCATCGCCCTCTACTACCCCGCCGTCAGCGGGCTCGTCCCCTCCCTGGTCGGTCCCGGCGCCCTGCAGCGGGCCAACGCCCTGCAGCAGACGGTCGTCGCCGCCGCCGGCGTCGCCGGGCCGGCCCTCGCCGGCGTGCTCGTCGTCGGGGTCGGCCCCGGCTGGGGGCTGGTGGTGGACGCCGGCACGTTCGGGTTGAGCATCCTCACGCTGGTGGCCCTCCGCCTCGAGGCGGCGCCGAGCGCCGGGAGCGGGCGCTTCGCCGCCTCCTACGACTGGTTCGGCTCCCTCGTGGCCTACCCCGTCGGGCTGGCCGTCGCCGGCCCGATCGCCGACGCCGTCGGCGCCGGCCGGACCCTCGTGGCGATGGGGATCCTCATGCTCCTGCTCAGCGCCGGCCTCGTGTCCCTCCGCAGTGTGCGGGGCCTCCGCGACGAGCCGGACGCCGCCGACGCTGACGCCGTGGCCAGCCCCGCCGCCTGACGAGGCGCAGGCGGCTCAGCGCTCGGTGCGGGGGTGCCCCGAGGTGGACACCCCCGGCACCGACAGGCCCTTGGCGACGCGGTGGTCGATGAGGCGGGCCCGGGCACGGACCATCCGGAGCAGCGTGGTGAGCACGAGGCCGCCGGTGAGGTTGCCGAACAGGACCCAACCCACCCAGGTCAACCAGTCCTCCCAGCCGAAGGTGGCCCGGCCCGTGTTGAGGGCGGTGAACGCCAGGATCGAGTCGAGGATCGAGTGGAACAGCCGGAACCCGGCGAGCACCCACGCGATGGCCACGGACGCGACCAGCTTGGCGACCTCCGAGTCGGTGCCCTGGTGCATGCGGGTCAGCAGCGTGATCGCCGCGCCGGCCAGCACCGACAGCACGAAGGTGCGTGCCGTGATCCCCTCCCGGATGTAGTAGGCGGCCACGTGGACCGCGGTGGTGCCGAGGGAGGGGAAGGCCACGTCGATCAGGTAGGCCATGAGGCAGCCGCCGGCGAGGTTGCCGGCCAGGGTGCCGGCCCAGAGGCGGAGCAGGTCCCGGACCCGGGCCTCGCCGGCGGCGACGACGGTGACGGGCACCAAGAAGCCCTCGGTGAACAGCTCGCTGTGGCCGAGCAGGAGGCCGATGAAGCCCACCGAGAACGCCAGCCCGCCGAGAAGCTGGCTGCCCGTGCGGGATTCGACCAGCAGCAGGGCGAGGACCCCGAAGGCGACCTCCATCCCGCCGACGGCCCCGGTGGCGACGGTGTCGAGCCAGGTCCGGCGCAGCCGCGGGCGCCCCTCCTCGATGATGCGGTCGAACGACCGCTCCAGGGTCTCCTCGCGGGGCAGCTCCGGCACCACCGTGACGGCAGGGCGGACCGGCTCCTCGGCCTCCGGCTCCCCGGCCCCCGGCGCGACATCTCCGCCCCCCGGCGCCGCCTCCCCGCCCCCCGCCGCCGCCTCCCCACCCCCGGGCGCGACCGGCGCGGCCCGCCCCTCCTCCGCGTCGTCGTCGCTGCCCATGTCCGGCGCCTCCTACCCGTGGGCGCCGGGCTCCACACTGCGGCGACGCCGGCCGCCGCCGGTACAAAGGGCGGGTGACACTCCGCCGCGCCGTGCCCCTGTCGGTCCTCGACCTCGCCCCCGTCCCGGCGGGGGCGACCACGATCGAGGCGCTCGCCCGCAGCACCGAGCTCGCCCGCCGGGCCGAGGCGTGGGGCTTCCGCCGCTACTGGGTCGCCGAGCACCACAACATGCCCGGCATCGCCAGCTCGTCGCCGGCGGTCCTGCTCGCCCACCTGGCGGCGGCGACCCGCACGATGCGGGTCGGGTCCGGCGGGGTGATGCTGCCCAACCACGCCCCCCTGGTGGTCGCGGAGCAGTTCGGCACGCTGGCGGCGCTGCACCCGGGTCGGATCGACCTCGGCCTCGGCCGGGCGCCGGGCACCGACCCGGTGACGGCCTCGGCGCTGCGCCGCAGCGCCGCCGGCCTGTCCGCGGACGACTTCCCCGAGCAGCTGGGGCTGCTGCTCGCCTTCCTCGAGGGCGACCTACCGGCCGACCATCCCTACGCCCGGATCCAGGCGGTGCCCCGGTCCCCGGAGCCGCCGGCCATCTGGCTGCTCGGCTCGAGCGGCTACAGCGCCCAGGTCGCCGGGATGCTCGGCCTGCCGTTTGCCTTCGCCCACCACTTCAGCCCGGCCAACACCCTGCCGGCGCTCGAGCTGTACCGGTCGCGGTTCCGGCCGTCGGAGATCCTCCAGGAGCCGTACGCCCTCGTCGGCGCGGCGGTCGTCTGCGCCGACAGCGACGAGGAGGCCCGCTGGCTCCACGGCTCCATGCGCCTGTCGATGCTGCAGCTGCGCACCGGCCGCCCCGGGCCGCTGCCGAGCCCCGAGGACGCCGCCGCCCGCGCCTGCACCCCCGACGAGGAGCGGATCATCGAGGCGGCCACCGGCTCGCACGTGGTCGGCTCGCCCGCGACGGTGACGGCGACGCTCGACGAGCTGCTCGAGGCCACCGCCGCCGACGAGCTGATGGTGACCACCAACGTGCACGACCACGCCGCCCGCCTGCACAGCTACGAGCTGCTGACCGAGCTGGCCGGACCGGCGGGACCCGTCGGTGCGGCTGCGACAGGACGGTCGGCCACCCACACCGGCGGCTGACGCCGCCGCACCGATGAGCGCCACCGGCGCGACCCGTCAGCGCCACCGCCGGGCCGGGCGGCGGGCGTGGCGGGCGGCGGGCGTGGCGGGCGGCGGGCTCAGCCCGGCAGGACCCAGGCACCCCCGCAGACGAGCACGACCATCCCGAGGGCGAGGGCGTCACGCCGCCGCGGCCCGGCGACGCGTGCGGTGACGGCTCCGACGCCGCCGCGAGCGGTGATGGCCTCCCCCATCTCCGCCGCCCGGCGGACGGCGACGGTGACGGCGGTGGCCAGCACCTCCAGGCCGTCCTCGGCCAGGCGGGTCAGGCTGCGGTTGGGGGGTTTGGGGCGGAGCCGGCGGGCGGCCGCCAGGACGCGGATCTCGCCGACCAGCAGCGGCAGCGACCGCACGCAGAGGGCGACCGCCACCGCCCACTCGTCCACCGGGACGCGCAGGGCACGCAGCGGCCGCCCGAGGGTGGCGACGGCGGGCCCGACGTCGCCGAGCGCCGTGGTCCAGGCGACGAGGGCGCCGGCGGCGAGGAGCTCGAGGCTGACGACGAGGAAGAGGGCGGACAGCTGGAGGGCGCCGAGGCCGATGCTCGCCCCCGCCAGGTGGACGTAGGGCTTGCCGCCGGCGGCGAGCGACAGGACGGCGAACACGAGCAGCCCGATCCACACCCAGCCCGGGAAGCGCGGGACGGCGCTCGCGGGGATGCGCGCCAGGAGGGCCACGGCGAGGAGCGCCACCGCCAGCAGCCCGGCGACCGGCCAGGTGGGGTGCTCCGAGACCGTCACGCTGACGGCGACGACGGCGAGCAGCTTGGTGCCGGCCCACAGGCGGTGGACCGGGCTGTCGACCTCTACCCGCCGCAGGAGGACGATCTCCCGGCGCCGCCGGCGGTGCCGCCGGGTGCCCTCGCCCGCCGGTGCCTGGCCGCCCGCCGGTGCCTGCCCGGGACGGCCGGCGACGTTCATCGCGCCGCTCC
>DASSZM010000081.1:0-23017 GCA_035702855.1 Acidimicrobiales bacterium
GACCTGCTCGAGCAGGTGGAGGAGACCGAGGGCATCCAGCGGCGGGGGCTGGTGCTGGCGGCGCTCACCAAGCTCAAGCAGGTTTGCAACCACCCCGCCCACTTCCTCGCCGACGGCTCGGCCCTGCCCGGCCGGTCGGGCAAGCTCACCCGGGTCGAGGAGCTGCTCGAGGAGATCGTCGCCGAGGGTCACAAGGTGCTGTGCTTCACCCAGTTCACCGCCTGGGGGGACCTGCTCCTGTCCCACTTGCAGGCCCCCGCCTCGGGGTGGACGGCTTCTGGCTCCACTGCGGGGTGCCCCGCCGGGCACGGGACCGGATCGTCACGCAGCTCTCGGAGCGGGACGGGCCCACCTTTCTCCTGATCTCCCTGGCCTGAAGGCCGGCGGCACCGGGCTCAACCTGACCGCCGCCTCCCACGTCGTCCACCTCGACCGGTGGTGGAACCCGGCGGTGGAGGACCAGGCCACGGACCGGGCGTTCCGCATCGGTCAGTGCCGCAACGTCCAGGTCCACAAGCCGTGAGCGCCGGGACAGTGGAGGAGCGCATCGACGAGCTGATCACCGCCAAGCGCGAGATCCGCCAACGTGGCGGGCCTCCTACGCAGCGCCTACGACGCCCTCCGCTGATTCGCTCTCGGCTGGCTGCACACCCCCGCCGCAGGCGCAGACTGGACGTCGGCGCCCACAGCAGGAGGACGGTGCAGCGCCGGACGACGGTGGCGGCAGGACCGGGCGCCGCTCGCGTCCGCGACCCCATTCTCCGCCGGCGCACGACTGGGGGCCCGGGGAGTCCCGGCAGCTCAGGGGTCGCCGGTACCGGAGCGCCACCGCCGCCGCGGCCTCGCGGGCGAGGAAAGCGCCGAGCCTCCCGCGCGACGGGTACGCCACCCTCCGCAGACCGATCGGACAAACCCACGCGGATCGCGGGATAGTGGGTTCCGTGCCCAGCCCGCCCGAGACGCGCCCGCGGCCGACCGGCAACCCCGCCCGGCGCGCCGGCGGCCGGTGGTGGCTGTGGGCGGGCATCGGCTCCGCCGCCCTGGCGGTGGCCTTCGGGGTGCTGCTCGCCCTGGACCTGTCCTCCCACACCCCTGCCCCCCTGGCCCTCCCCCGGGTGGCCGGCGCCTCGAGCAGCCTGGCCGCCGGCCCGGTGAGCGGCACCTGGACGGTCGGTCCCGGCTCGCAGGTCGGCTACCGGGTGCACGAGGTGCTCTTCGGGCTCAACCACACCGCCGTCGGCCGCACCTCCAAGGTCGCCGGGGGGGTCACGCTGTCGGGCGCGGAGGTGGTCGCCGCCGACTTCACGGTGCAGATGAACGCCGTGAAGACCAACCAGGCCGGCCGCCAGGTCATGTGGGACGACTTCATCATGAAGACCGGCGCCTACCCGCAGGCCCGCTTCCGCTTGACCGAGCCCATCCACCTCGGCGGGGTCCCGGCCGTCGGCAGGGTGGTGCCGGCCCACGCCACCGGCGCCCTCACCATGCGGGGCGTCACCCGGGTCATCACCTTCGCCATCCAGGGCGAGCGGGTGTCGCCGACCGCCATCGACCTGCACGCCGCCATCCCCATCACCTTCGCCGACTGGAAGATCCCGCGGCCCAACCTCGCCATCACCAAGGTGTCCAAGTCGGGCACGCTCGAGGTGCTGCTCCACCTCCACCCGGCCAAGCAGGCCTGAGCCCGGCGGCGGCCTACGCGCCGCGCCGCACGGGGTCGCCCAGCTCGCCAGCGCGGCGCTCGACGAACGCCCACAGCTCGTCCTCCACGCCGGCCTCCAGCGGCGGGGCCGTGTAGCCCTCCAGGAGCTCCTCGCAGCGCCGGCCGGCCCGCTCGGCGTAGGTCGCCGAACCCCGGCTCTTCCAGCGGTCGTAGTTGTCCGTGGTCGCCACCGTCGGGCGCCAGAAGCAGTCCCGGAAGTGCTCGAGGGTGTGGCTCACGCCGAAGAAGTGCCCGGCCGAGCCCACCTCGTCGTAGGCGCTCGCCGCCAGCGCCGGCTCGTCGACCTGCAGCGGCGAGAACTGGTGGAGGAGCAGGTCGAGCACCTCGCAGTCGGCGACGAACTTCTCCAGCGACACGCTCAGGCCGCCCTCAAGCCAGCCCGCCGACTGCCAGCAGACGTTGGCGCCCGCCAGGAAGGCGGCGCACTGCGTGTTGAACGACTCGTAGCCGGACTGGTAGTCCACGCCGTGGCTGGCGGTGAGGGTCCCCCCGCCCGCCCGCCAGGGAAGCCCGAGGCGGCGGGCGATCTGCCCCGAGGCGGCCAGGCCGATCGCCGACTCCGGCCCCCCGAACGACGGGGACCCCGACTTCATGTCGGTCGAGGAGAGGAACGACCCGAGCACCGACGGCGTACCCGGGCGGACCAGCTGGACCAGCGCCACCCCGGCGAGGGCCTCCGCCGTCTGCTGGGCCAGGGCGGCGGCGACGGTGACGGGGCTCATGGCCCCCATGAGCAGGAACGGGGTCACGATGATCGCCTGACCCGCTCCGGCGTAGCCGAGGAGGCCCTCGAGCATGCTGGCGTCGAAGTGCAGCGGCGAGTTGACGTTGACGTTGGCGAACAGGACGGGGTTGCCGTCCACCAACAGCCGGCCCCCGTGGGCGATCTCGGCCAGCCGCAGACAGTCGTCCGCCTTGGACGCCGAGGACACCTCCCCGCTCCACACCCGATCGGTCAGGCGGATGGCGGCCAGCGAGCGCACCAGGTGCCGGACGTCCAAGGGGACGTCGTTGGGCTCGACGACGTTGCGCCCGGGCGTGTCGAGGGCGTCGGTCATCTGGGCCAGCATCAGCAGCTTCTCGACGTCGGCCATCGTCGCCTCGCGCCTCTCGTCGCCCTCGAGGATGAACGGCGGCCCGTTGGTGGCGGCGAAGACCATGTGGTCGCCGCCGACCACGATGCTGCGCGCCGGATTGCGCGCCGCCACGCCGAACTGCGCCGGCGCCAGGGCGGCCATCTCGAGCAGGAACTCGGGGTCGAAGCGGACCAACTCGTCCTCGACCTTCTGGCCCGCCGCCGCGAACAGCTGCTGCGCCCGCGGGTGGTCGAAGCGGACGCCGATGTCGGCGACCAGGTGCCGCCAGCCGCCTTCGATGGTCCGGAGGCCGCCTTCGTCCAGGACCTCCCAGCGGGGCATGCGGTTGACGAACATGGCGGTCGGGATGCCTCCCTCGTGATGGGCACGGCCGCCGGTCCCCCGCGGCTCGCTGCCCGATCAGCGTAGAGCTCGGGGGCGGGGCGCGCCAGGAATCTGTTGCTACATTTGCAACAGTGAGTGAAAATCCGTCTACGACCTTGCGCCGCGGTGTCCGCCTGCTGGCCTACCTCGGCTCGGTCGACGGCGACGTCGGGGTGACCGACATCGCCCGGGCCACGGAGATCGACAAGAGCCTGGCCTCGCGCTCGCTGCAGGTCCTGGCGGAGCTGGGCCTGGTCGAGCAGGATCCCGCCTCCCGGGCGTTCCGGATCGGGTGGGGCCTGTTCGTGCTGGCCGCGGGGGCCGGTGACCGGCGCCTGCGCCGGGTCGCGCCCCCGCTGCTCGAGGAGCTCAGTGCGCTGACAGGCGAGTCGGCCTACCTGTCGGTCCGGGACCGCAACGAGGTCGTGACGGTCTTCGCCGCCCGCCCGCCGCGGGTCATCCAGGCGGTCGACTGGACCGGGCAGCGGAGCCCGCTCGCTACGACGTCGGCCGGCCGGGCGTTGCTGTTCGACCACGACGAGGAGGCGATGGGCCGACTGCTCGCGCCGTCGGACTTCGCGTCGTCCCTCCCGGCGGGGCCCGGCGACGTGGCCGAGCTGGCGAGGCGGGTGGCCAAGGCCCGGCGGGTCGGGGTCGCCGTCGTGGAGGAGGAGTTCGAACCCGGTCTCGTCGGCCTGGCAGCGCCGGTCCGGGACTGGACGGGCGTCATCGTCGCCGCCGTCAACCTGTCGGGGCCGGTCTTCCGGACCCGGGGCCGCAAACGGGAGCTGGCCGCCGCGGTGCGCGACAGCGCCGAGCGGCTCGGCACGGCGCTCGGTGGGGCCGGGGACCGCCCGGGTCTCGACCCCCCGCAGGCTGCCACGGCCGGCGACGCCGTCTAGACATCCCGCCCGCCGGGCGGTACCGACCGCCTGGTCAGCAGCCCTCGGGCACCGTGACCGGCCCGGCCACGGCCGGCGCGCCCCCGGCAGCCAGGGTGGCCGGGTTGCCGGCGCGGTGGTCGTCGACGGTCCCACCGGGAGGAGTGGGGCGGTGACCACCGGCCCCCGGGTGCTGGAGCAGCGAGTCGAGCACGGCCAGGACGAGGAGGACGCAGAAGGCCGTGAGGACCAGGCGTCGCAGCGCCGGCGACGGTACCCGTGCGCGTCATCAACCAGGGAACAACTCAAACCTGGCGCTCCGGCCGCCGATTGACTCACCATGGCGGAGGTCGGAAGTGAGAGCACCTGGTGGTACCGGCGGCGCTTTGCGCTTCTCATCTCGCTGCTCACTGCCGCCGCCGCCATGGGACTGTCCCTGACGTTGCCGTGGATGCTCGGACTGCGTGGATGGTGGATCGGCAGCGACGTCTGGTGGACGGTCGAGTCCGCGCGGTGGATGGCAGACGGGGGAGCGACGACCGTCTACCAGGCCAATCCGTGGTACGCGGCCCTTCCGGGGTTCCTGGCTGTCGTCGGGCCGGTGATCAGGCTCGGGGACGCGCTCGGACTGGTCGACGGCGCCCCCTTCCCCCTCCTCCGGCCCTCGATGTGGCTGCTGGTGGGGCCGGTGTTCTCCGTCCTCGGGGCCACCGTCGTCCCGGCGATCGACGGCCTGGCCGAGTCATTGGGCCTCACCGTGCCGCGCAGACGTGCCCTGGCCGTGGGCGTCGGCCTCTTCGCGGTGGTGCCCACGGTCGTGTTCGCCGGTCACCCCGAGGACCTGCTCGCGCTCGCCGGCACGGCAACGGCCCTTACCCTGCTGCGTGGCGGCCGCTACGAGCGGGCGGCGGTGCTCCTGTCGCTGGCGATCTTCGCCCAGACCTGGGCCGGACTGCTCCTCCTTCCGCTGCTGGCGCTCTGTCCCCGCGGTCGACGCCTGCGGTTCCTCTTGCTCGCAGCTGTCCCCCCGGCCGCGGTCGGGCTCGCCTACCTGTTGTCGGATCCGCACGCAGCGGCCAGCATCCTCGGCCAACCGATGCCCAACCGGGGCCAGCGACTCCCCTGGTGGGCGCTCGCCCCCAGGATGACGGTTCGGTACGACGGAGAGCGAATTTCCGTGGTCTCCGGGTCAGCCCCGAGGTCCGTCGCCATACTGGCTTCTTGCGGGGCCGGAGCGGTCGTCGCTCGGTGGCGTACCCGGCTTCCCGACGTCGTAGCGGCTGCTGCGATTCCTGGCGGTGTGCTGGCTGTGCGGGTCCTGTGCGAGACGGAGATGTGGCCCTACTACGCCGTCCCAGCCGCCGTCATGCTGGGAATCGCTGCTCTCAGCACACGAGCGTCCTGGCGACGCCTGGTCGGCGCCCTGAGTGCCGTGGCCCTCGCGGTCAGCCCACCCCTCTCCTACATCGGGCGGTCGATGCCCCCGTGGCCGTGGTTCTGCTTCGTCCTCGGCCTGGCATCCACGGGGCTGATCGTGGCCGTCTTGCCAGCTCGAGGACAGCGGGCCGACGGTGGCGACGACCCCGTCCGCCCGGGTCTGACCCCTGAGAGCCAGACCTGGTGCCGACCCAGCCACTTCGTACCGCGGGTGACGACGGCGACGGAGCCGCCGTAGGCGCCGCGCCGGAGGCCTAGGCATGGCGGGAGGGTGCGGGGCGGCTGGAGCCATCGGCGGCCGCCCAGATTTCGCGCGGCGCCGCCCCCCCGGACGGCCTCTGCCGCGATGACGGACGGCTCTGCTCCCGCCGCCGGTCGAGGGCAAGGATCGCCTGGCATGGCGACGACTCGCCGCTTCGTCGAGGCCCCTGGGGAGGACGGCCGCCGATGAGGTTGGGCCTGCTCGACCTGCTGCGGGCACGGCTGCGCTTCGGGCTGCTCGCCGGTGCCCTGGCGGTGCTCGTGTTCCTCCTGCTGTTCCTCAACACCATCTCCGCCACCCTGCTCGGCTTCCTCACCGGCGCGGTGCAGCACAACTCCGCTGACGTCCTGGTCTACAGCGCCGCCTCTCGGCGCAACCTGCAGGCCTCCCGGCTCGACCCGTCGGTCGTCGGGGCGGTCCGAGCCGTCCCCGGGGTGGCGGCGGCCGGCCCCATCGGGCAGACGACGCTCACGGCGACTGTCGGGCGGGGCCTCGACGAGCTGAGCCTGTTCGGCTACCAACCGGGAAGCCCCGGCGGCCCGGCGAGGATCGTCTCGGGACGCCTCCCGGGCTCGGGGGAGGCCCTGGTCGACCGCACGGACGAACCCAACGGCTTCCGGGTCGGCCCACCATCGTCGTCCAGCCGACCGGGCGCCGGCTGAAGATCGTCGGCTACACCGAGGAGTCGAGGTTCAACGCCGCCCCGACGGCGTACACCACCATCGGCACCTTCCGGCGCACGGTCGCCGCCGCCAACCCGAGCGCCCCGCTCGTGCCCGACAACCTGGTGGGCGTCGCCGTCGACCCAGGGAGGTCACCGTCTTCGGTGGCGGCCGCCATCGGGGTCAGTTCCATCACCGCCAGCTTCGACCTCATCGTCGGCATCACCTTCGTGATCGTGGCCGTCGTCACGGGCTTCTTCTTCCTCATCCTCACCGTGCCGAAGCTGCGGGTCTTCGCCGGGCTGCGGGGCCAGGACGTCCTGGCGCTCGCCCGTGACCACCGCCCGCACGTCGGCGCCGAGCCGGGCGGTGAGGGCCCGGCAGCGGGCCTCGAGCTCCCCGTCGGCACCCACCCCGTCCGCTCGGTGAGCCGGCCGGCGTCGCAGACCAGGCGGCGGACCTCCGAGTCCTTCGGCCGGAGCCGGGCGGCGTCCTCGACGATGTCGGCATCGACGCCCATCAGCCGGCACAGCGTGGCGGCCAGGTCCCCGATGGCGATGTCGGAGCCGGTCCCGGCGTTGAGGACCTCGCTGGCGACGGCCGCCGCCGGGGCGGTTCCGACGGCGACGAACGCCGCCGCCGTGTCCTCCACGAACAGGAAGTCCCGGGTCGGATCGAGCGCGCCGAGGTTCAAGGTCCGCGCTCCCGACGCCAGGTGCGCCGGGCGCAGGTGCCCCTGCCGCACCGGCGGCGACGGAGAGCACCGGGCACCTCGCCCGGTGTGGAACACAAGCGTTCGGTGAGCGCGCGGTGAGCAGCGCCTCTCCCGACTCGGGCCGGGCCCGAGTCAGATCCCGTGTGGCGTCAATGCACGCGCCCGAGGTGGCGCGCCGGCGATCAGCCCCGGGGGTCAGCTCCGGCCGGGGCTCACCAGACCCGTCTCGTAGGCGATGACGACCAGCTGGGCGCGGTCGCGGGCGCCGAGCTTGGTCATCGCCCGGCTCACGTGGGTCTTGGCCGTGAGCGGGCTCATGTACAAGGCGTCGGCGATCTCGTCGTTGTTCATCCCGGTGGCGACGAGTGCGAGCACCTCCCGCTCCCGGTCGGTGAGCACCGACAGCGGCGCGGCGTCGAGCGGCCGCTGGGCGCCCCGGCCGGCGATGCCGGCGATCAGGCGCCGAGTGACGCTCGGCGACAGGAGCGCCTCGCCCCGGGCGACCACGCGCACCGCCTCGAGCAACTGCTCGGGCTCGGTGTCCTTGACGAGGAAACCGCTGGCCCCCGAGCGCAGCGCCTCGAAGACGTACTCGTCGGCTTCGAAGGTGGTGAGGATCAGCACCCGCAGGTCCGCCAGGTCGGGAGCAGCCGCGATCCGCCGGGTGGCCTCGAGCCCGTCGACGCCGGGCATGCGGATGTCCATGAGCACCACGTCGGCGCCGGCGGAACGCGCGAGGTCGACGGCGGCCTGGCCGTCGCCCGCCTCCCCGACGATGTCGATGTCGTCGGCGGCGCCGAGCAGCACCCGGAACCCGGCGCGCACCAGCGCCTGGTCGTCGGCGAGGATGACCCGGATCACGAGCCGAGCAGCGTCGCCGGGGTGGCCGGGTCGGCGTCGTGCCGGGCGGGCGCCGCCGGTAGGTCGGCATGGACCCGCCACCCGCCGCCGGGCCGGGGTCCGGCCTCGAGCCGCCCACCGATGGCACGGGCCCGCTCGGCCATCCCCGCCAGGCCGCTGCCGGTGCCCTCGACGAACGGTGCGCCGCCGCTGCCGCCGTCGTCGACCACGTCCACGAGGATCCGCCCCCGCCCGCCGGTGACGCTCACCTCGGCAGTGGCACCGCTGGCGTGGCGGACGACGTTGGTGAGTGACTCCTGGACGATGCGGTGGACGGCGAGCGCCGTGCCGGGGGCCGCCGCTTGCAGGTCGGCGTCGCAGTGGAAGCCGAGGCGCACGCCGGCGGCGCGGGCCGCCTCGGCCAGCGCCTGCAGGCCGTGCCCGTCCGGGAGCGGCACGGCCAGTTGGGGCTCGTCCACCTGGCGGAGGACGTCGAGGATCGAGCGCAGCTCCCGGAGCCCGTCCTTGCTCGCGCTGCGGATCGCCTGGAGCGAGTCGGTCACCCCCGCCGGGTCGGTGCCGACGAGGGTGGATGCGGCCGTCGCCTGCACGTTGATCATGGCCATGGAGTGGGCGACGACGTCATGGAGCTCCCGGGCGATGCGGAGCCGCTCGGCGGTCACCTGCTGGCGGATCTCCTCGGCGCGGGCCCGCTCGAGTTGCTCGCGCCGCAGCTGTTCGCTGTGCGCCCAGCGGTGCCGAGCGGACACGTAGCCGCCGACGGCCCCGGCGGCGACCATCTCCGCCCACATGTCGAGCTGCGGTCCGCCCCACCACCCCCACGGACCGCCCAGGCCGCCGGCCAGCCAGATCACGAGGGTCCCTCCGGCGCCGAGCCCGGCCACGACCGGCCAGCGCTGCCCGGACACCGCCAGCGCGTACAGGGCGACCAGAACCATCACCAGCGCGGCGCCGTAGACCTCACCCGACGCCGCCACCAGGCGGCGCCGGCCACCGTGGCCAGGTAGACGGCAACCGGATAGGAGCGACGCCACCACAGCAGCGCCGCCGGGACGACGAGGACAGCGAACAAGGCCGGGAAGGGGTGGTGCCGCAGGTGCAGCCCGGCGTAGTGGTGCGCCGGGTAGGCCTCGGCGATCGACCCGGCGAGGACAAGGCCCACCACGACTGCAACGCCGGCGGGCTCGACCCACCTGCTGCGGAGGAGCCGGCGGGCGGCGAGGGGCATGGACAGAGGCTACGGCGCCGAGCGGGGCGAGCCGTACGGCAGCAGGAGGCTCCTCGGCTACTCCCGGGGATGTAGTCGGCTACCGCCGTGGGGGCAGCGGCGATGCCTCCGCCGGGACGACGCACGAGCAGGGGCGGGCTGCGGATGCTGGTGGAGCGAGCCCGGCGGCCGCACGACCGACCGCCCACCCCGCACCGACCCGCGACAAGGAGCCCCTGCCATGACCTTCCGACGCCCCTCCCTCCGCCGTCTCGTCCCCGTCACCGCCGCTGCCGTCGCCCTGGGCGCGACGGTGGCGACGGCCGCCGCCTTCACGTCCGGGCCGCCGGCTGCCGCCGCCGCACGGGGCCCCTTCGCGGCGATGTCCTCCTCGTGGTCGCCGGCCGGCGGCCCGCCGCCGTGGGCACCGACCGGCGCCTGGTCCGGCGCCGGCGGCGCACCCTGGGGACCCTGGTCCCGTCCCGCCCCGGCACACGCCGAGTACTTCCACGTGATGTCCACCAAGCCCTCCGGACCGGGCGCCATCATCGTCACCGGCGTCGTCAACGCCGGTGGCACGGAGCACCCCGGGCGGGCGATCGACCAGGCCAGCTTCAAGGGCGGCACCTTCCGGATCGACCACAGCGTCGGGCGGCCCACGACCCACTTCGACGCCGCCACCTGCGTCGGGACCATCACCCAGGCCGGGCCGTTCAAGGTCATCGACGCCACCGGCCAGATGCGCAAGCTGACCGGCAGCGGCCACTACGTCTTCCGGGCGCTCTACACCACCGCCAAGACGGGCGGCCACTGCACCTCGACCATGACCGCCTACACCGAGACCATCGACGGCGAGGCGACCGTCCACGGGAGCTGACCGGCTCCTCGCCCGCCCCGGGAGGCGGACAGGTCCCCGGGGCGGGCTGCAGGGCGGCGGGGCGGACCGCTGCCTGCGATGATCACGACATGATCACGGTGGCGTCCGCCCAACTGTCCCTGTCGGTCGGCGACGTCGCGGCCAACCGGGGCGCCGGCCTGGCCGCCATCGACGAGGCCGCCGCCGCCGGCGCCTCGCTGATCGTGCTGCCGGAGCTTTCCGACACCGGCTACGTCATGCGCTCCCCGGACGAGGCCGCCGCCCTCGCCGACCACGAGGGCACCCTCGGCGCCTGGGCGGCGGCGGCGGCGCGCACCGGGATGGTGGTGGTCGGCGGCCTGTGCGTCGCAGACGGGGACGGGACCCTGCGCAACGCCGCTGCCGTCGTCGACCCCACCGGGGTCCGGGCGCTCTACCGCAAGGCCCACCTCTGGGACGCCGAGCCCGACCTGTTCGCCCCCGGCGGCGATCCGCCCCCCGTCGTCGACACCGCCGCCGGGCGGGTCGCGGTCATGGTCTGCTACGACCTGGAGTTCCCCGACTGGGTCCGCAAGGCCGCGACGGCCGGGGCCGACATCCTCGCCGCCCCGGTCAACTGGCCGAAGCTCGCCGATCCCCCGCCCGGGGAACGGCCCGCCGAGGTGATCAAGGCGCAAGCCGCCGCCGCCACCAACGGCGTGTGGGTGATCGTCGCCGACCGCTGCGGGGTGGAGCGGGGCGTGGACTGGGTGGGTGGGTCGGTCGTCGTCGACCCCGACGGCTACCCGGTGGCCGGCCCCGCCGGCAGCGGCCGGCCAGCGTTGCTGCTCGCCGACGTCGACCCGGCCCGGGCCCGCGACAAGGCGCTCGGGCCCCGCAACGACCGGTTCGCCGATCGCCGCCCCGCCCTGTACTGATTCCGTCCGAAGGCCGGCGGCCGCCCCTGGCAGCCGCGCCCCGCGCGACACTGGCCCATTCGATGTGGCGGCCCGTACGGCCGGGCCCGTCCCCGCCCGAAGGGAGCGAACCACTGCGCATCGCCTTGATGGTCACCTGCCTGGTCGACGGGCTGTTCCCCGACGTCGGGCGGGCGACCGTCGCCCTCCTGCGGCGCCTCGGGCATGTGGTGGAGGTCCCCGACGGGCAGACCTGCTGCGGGCAGATGCACATCAACACCGGCTACGGGCCCGCTGCGGTGGGGGTGGTACGCCACCACGTCGAGGCCTTCGCCGCCACCGACGTCGTGGTGGCGCCGTCGGCGTCCTGCGTCGGGTCGGTCCGCCACCAGCACGCGGCGCTGGCCCGCCAGGCGGGCGACACCGCGCTGGCCGCGGCGGCCGAGGCCCTGGCGGCGCGCACCTACGAGCTGTCGGAGCTGCTCGTCGACGTGCTCGGCGTCACCGATGTCGGCGCCTACTACCCCCATCGCGTCACCTGGCACCCGACCTGCCATTCCCTGCGGGTCCTGGGCGTCGGCGACCGCCCCCGCCGGCTGCTCGAGGCGGTCGAGGGCCTGCAGCTGGTGGACCTGCCCGACGCCGCGGACTGCTGCGGCTTCGGGGGCACCTTCGCCCTGAAGAACGCGGCGGTGTCGGCGGCCATGCTCGACGACAAGCTCCGCCGGATCGCCGCCACCGGCGCCGAGCGCTGCGCCAGCGGGGACGCCTCCTGCCTGATGCAGATCGGCGGGGGCCTGTCACGCTCGGGCAGCCCGACCAGACCGGTGCATCTGGCGGAGATCCTGGCGGCCACGCGGTGAGCGACGCCGGCTGGATCCCCGTCGCCCCCCCGGGGGTCGGCCACCTCCGCGGCGGGAGGCCTTTCCCCCAGGAGGCGGCGGACGCGCTGGCCGACGCGACGCTGCGGTCGAATTTGACCGGCGCCACGACCCGCATCCGGGCGAAGCGGGACGCAGCGGTGGCCGAGGTCCCCGACTGGGAGCAGCTGCGCGCCGCGGGCGCCGCCATCAAGGACGACGTGCTCGCCCACCTCGACACCTACCTGCTGCAGCTGGAGGAGCAGGTGACCGCCCGCGGCGGGACGGTGCACTGGGCGGCCGACGCCGTCGAGGCCAACCGGATCGTGGTGGACCTCGTCCGGGCCGCCCGGGCGGACGAGGTCGTCAAGGTGAAGTCCATGGCGACCCAGGAGATCGGCCTCAACGAGGCCCTGGCCGCGGCGGGGGTAGCCCCGATCGAGACCGATCTGGCCGAGCTGATCGTGCAGCTCGGCGACGACTGGCCGAGTCACTTCCTCGTCCCCGCCATCCACCGCAACCGCACCGAGATCCGCGACATCTTCCGCCGGGCCATGCCCGGCGCCGACCCCGACCTGCCCGACGAGCCGGCGGCGCTCGCCGAGGCCTCCCGCCGCTACCTGCGCGCCAAGTTCCTCGCCGCCGGCGTGGCGGTCAGCGGGGCGAACTTCGCGGTGGCCGAGACCGGCACGCTCGCCGTGGTGGAGAGCGAGGGCAACGGGCGGATGTGCCTCACCCTGCCCCGCACCCTCGTCACCGTCATGGGCATCGAGAAGCTCCTGCCCCGCTGGGCCGACCTCGAGGTGTTCATGCAGCTGCTCCCCCGCTCCTCCACCGCCGAGCGGATGAACCCGTACACGTCGTTCTGGAGTGGCGCCACCGAGGGGCAGGACTTCCACCTGGTCCTGCTCGACAACGGCCGGACCGCCACCCTGGCCGACCCCGCCGGGCGCGCCGCGCTGCGCTGCATCCGCTGCTCGGCCTGCCTCAACGTCTGCCCCGTCTACGAACGCGTCGGTGGCCACGCCTACGGCTCGGTCTACCCCGGCCCCATCGGCGCCGTCCTGTCCCCGCAGCTCACCGGCATCGAGTCCAACGCCACCCTCCCGTTCGCCTCGACCCTCTGCGGCGCCTGCTACCAGGCGTGCCCGGTGGCCATCGACATCCCCACGATGCTCGTCCACCTGCGCGAGCGGGCCGTGGCCGCCGGGGCCGAGCCGATCACCGAGCGGGCCGCCATGCGGGCCATGGCGTGGCTCATGGCCTCCCCCCGGCGGTGGGGAGCCGGCCTGGCGGCCCTGCGCGCCGGGCGACCCCTCGGGCCCCGCCCGCCCCTCCCCCCACCGCTGTCGGGCTGGACCTCGGACCGGGACCTCCCCCGCCCGCCGGCACGGACCTTCCGCCAGTGGTGGGACGCGGAGGGCCGGTGACCGGGTCCCGGGAGACGATCCTCGCCCGCATCCGGGCGGCGAGCCCCCCATCGGCCCGGCCGCCGCTCGGCGCCGTCGAGCGCTCCTACCGGGGACCGGCCGGCGCCGGCGACCCCGACCGCTTCGCCTCGCGCGTCGCCGACTACCGGGCCGAGGTCACCCGCTGCGGCCCGGGCGAGGTCGCCGACGCCGTCGCCGCCGCCCTGGACGCCGGCGGCGCCCGGCGCGTCGTGGCCCCCGCCGGGCTCGACCCCGCCTGGCTCCCCGACGGCCCCGAGCTCCTCGGCGACGAGCCACCCCTCACCGCCGCGCAGCTCGACGCCGCCGACGCCACCCTCACCACCTGCGCCGTCGCCGTCGCCGAAACCGGGACGATCATCCTCGACCACGGGCCGGGACAGGGCCGGCGGGCCCTCACCCTCGTCCCCGACCTGCACGTCGTCGTCGTGCCCGCCGAGGCGATCGTCGCCGGTGTGCCCGACGCCGTCGCCCGCCTCGACCCCGCCCGGCCCCACACCTGGATCAGCGGGCCCAGCGCCACCAGCGACATCGAGCTCGACCGGGTCGAAGGCGTCCACGGGCCCCGCACCCTCCACGTCGTGGTCTGCGAGGCGCCGGCCGACCGGGCCTGACGCCGCCGGCCGCCGGCCACCGGGACCCGGTCGCGGCGCCCGCCTCAGCGGTAGGCGGAGATCCCGGTGAGCGCCTGCCCGATCGCCAGCTGGTGCACCTCGCTGGTCCCCTCGTAGGTGAGCACCGACTCCAGGTTGTTGGCGTGGCGGAGGACCGGGTACTCGGTGGTGATCCCGGCGGCACCGAGCACGGTTCGGCAGACGCGGGCGATGTCGATGGCCTCGCGCACGTTGTTGAGCTTGCCGACGCTCACCTGCTCGGGCCGCAGCCGTCCCTGGTCCTTCAGCCGGCCGAGGTGCAGGGCCAGCAGGAGGCCCTTGGACAGCTCGACGGCGGCGTCGGCCAGCTTGGCCTGGGTCAGCTGGAACCCGGCGATGGGCCGGTCGAACTGGACCCGGTCGCCGGCGTAGGCCAGGGCGGTGTTGAGGCAGTCCCGGGCGGCGCCCATGGCCCCCCAGACGATCCCGAAGCGCGCCTCGTTGAGGCACGACAGCGGCGCCGACAGCCCCCGGCCCTCGGGGAGCATGGCCGAGGCGGGCAGGCGGACGTCCTGGAGCGACAGTTCGGAGGTCGCCGAGGCGCGCAGCGACAGCTTGTGGTGGATGTCGCCGGTCGAGAAGCCGGGTGTCCCCCGCGGGACGAGGAAGCCGCGGATGCCCTCGTCGGTGCGGGCCCACACGGTCGCCACGTCGGCGAGGCTGCCGTTGGTGATCCACATCTTGGCGCCGTTGAGGACCCAGTCGCCGCCGTCGCGCCGGGCGTTGGTCCGCATCCCGGCCGGGTTGGAGCCGAAGTCCGGCTCGGTCAACCCGAAACACCCGATGGCCTCGCCGGTGGCGAGGCGCGGCAGCCACTGCTGCTTCTGCTCCTCGGACCCCCACCGCCAGATGGAGTACATCGCCAGGGACCCCTGCACCGACACGAAGCTGCGCAGGCCGCTGTCGCCGGCTTCGAGCTCCAGGCAGGCGAGCCCGTAGCTGACGGCGTTGGTGCCGGCGCACCCGTAGCCGGTGAGGTGCATGCCGAACAGCCCGAGGCTGCCGAGCTCCGCCGCCAGCTCCCGGGGGGCGACGCCCTCCTCGAACCAGGCGGCGATGTTGGGGCGCACCGCCTTGTCGACGAAGCTGCGGACCGTCCCCTGGATCATGCGCTCCTCGTCGTCGAGCAGCGAGTCGAAGTCGACGAGGGCACTGGCGTCGTCGATGGCCACAGACCTACCTCCTAGCGGGGGGCGGGCGGGTGGCCCACGACGGCCGGCACCTGCCGCGTGTCGCGACCGATCGCGGCCGTGACAGACCACCCGATCCGATCTGGCGGACCCTAGCGCACCGCCTGGGCACCCGGCCGACCCGGCGAGCGAGGCCGGGGACCCGTCACGCCGGCGGCATCACCGGGGCCAGCAGCCGCGCCCGGCGGGCCTCCCGGTCGGTGCGGTCCTCGTGGCGGTCGGCGGCGCCGAGGGTGCGCACGATCGCCGTCGACGCCAGGAAGCGCAGCGGCTCGGGCTCCCAGTCCCGGGCCCGGTGACCGACCCACGGCAGGGTCACCAGCTCGCTGTCCCGGACGAGGACCAGGTCGGCGAGGGTCCGGCCGGCGAGGTGGGCGGCCACGACGCCGTGACCCGAGTAGCCGCCCGCCCAGCCCAGGCCGGTCACGCGGTCGTAGCCGACGCCCATCGACCAGTCCCGGGGGACGGCGAGCGGGCCACCCCAGTGGTGGGTGACGGCGGCGCCGGCGGCCGCGGGGAACTCCCGGCGGATCGTCGCCTCCAGGCGGGCCCGCACCTCGGCGTTGCGCTCGCAGCGCTCGTCGATCGGCCGGGTGAGGTGGTAGGGGGCGCCGCGCCCGCCGATCGCGATCCGGCCGTCGGCGGTGCGCTGGGCGTAGAAGAACAGGCGCCGGCGGTCCCGGACCAGCAGCCCGTCGCGCCAGCCGAGCTGCGCCCACACGGCGTCGGGCAGCGGCTCGGTGGCGACCATCAGGCTGTAGAGGGGGAGGTACCGGCGCCGCTCACCCGGCCGCTGCACGGTGTAGGACTCGGTCGCCGACAGGACGTGGTCGGCGCTCACCGTCCCGCCCGGGCAGCGGAGCCGGCCCCGGGTGACCTCCTCCACCGGGGTGCGCTCGTGGACGACCACCCCGAGCCGCTCGCAGGCGTCGGCCAGGCCGCGGGCCAGGCGGGCGGGGTCGATCCGGGCACCGTGCGGCGAGAACGTCGCCGACCGGGCCCCCTGCACGTGGACCAGCGCCTCCCGCTCGGCCGGGTCCAGGTCGCGCAGGTCCTCCGGCCCGATGCCCCGGGTCCTCGCCGCCTGCAGGTCGGCGGAGAGGCGGGCCACCTGCGGTCCGGTCGTGGCCACGGCGAGCATCCCGGCCTTGCGGTAGCCGCAGTCGATGCCCTCGGCGGCGGCGACCGCCCCGATCTCGTCCACCGCCGCCCACGTGGCGTGCTCCGCCCGCAGGGCGGCGTCGGCGCCGGCCCTCCCGGCGTAGACGGCCCAGCTGCCGGCGATCCCCGACGACACCCAGCCGCCGTTGCGGCCCGACGGCCCGAACCCGGCTATCTCCCGCTCGAGCAGCACCACCCGCAGGTCGGGTTGGTGGCGCTTCAGGTAGTAGGCGGTCCACAGGCCGGTGAAGCCCGCGCCGACGACCGCCACGTCGTAGGAGGCGTCACCGGCGAGCGGCGGGCGGGGCTCGATCGGGCCGGGCAGTCCCCCGAGCCACAGGCTGCGGTCCCGGTAGCGCTGCTCGCCGTGCTCGGCTGCCATGGCCGGTTGCTACCAGGCCGGCGCCGCCGGCGGCAAGCGGCGCCGGCCTGGTCGGCGCCCCGGCCGACGGGCGAGGATGGCGCATGCCCCGCTTCAGCACCCGCCCGGAGATCGCCGGGACCTTCGGGATGGTCACCTCGACGCACTGGCTCGCCTCCCAGTCGGGGATGGCGGTCCTCGAGTCCGGCGGCAACGCCTTCGACGCCGCCGTCGCCGCCGGCCTGGTGCTGCAGGTCGTCGAGCCCCACCTCAACGGCCCCGGCGGCGAGGTCCCCGTCGTGGCGTGGTCGGCGGCCGAGCAGCGGCCGTTCGTCGTCTGCGGGCAGGGCAGCGCCCCGGCGGCCGCCACCATCGGGGCGTTCGGGGAGCTGGGCCTCGATCTGGTGCCGGGCACCGGGCTGCTGCCGGCGTGCGTGCCCGGCGCCTTCGGCGCCTGGATGCTGCTGCTCGAGCGTTGGGGCACCCTGCCGCTGCGCGACGTCATGGGCTACGCCATCGGCTACGCCGAGGCCGGCCACCCGGTCCTGCCCCGGGTGGCGGCGACCGTGGAGCTGCTGGCCGACCACTTCCGGGCCCACTGGCCCACCTCGGCCGCCCAGTGGCTGCCGGGCGGCCGGCCCCCGAGGGCCGGGGAACTGGTCCCCAACAAGGCCCTGGCCCGGACCTACCGCCGCGTCCTGGAGGAGGCCGAGCAGCGCTCGACCGGCCGGGACGGCCAGATCGAGGCGGCGAGGAGCATCTTCTACGAGGGTTTCGTGGCCGAGGCCATCGACCGCTTCTGCCGGGGCGAGGCGGTGCTTGACATCAGCGGCGAACGGCACCGGGGCCTGCTCGGGGGCGAGGACCTCGCCCGCTGGCGGGCCGGCGTCGAGCAGCCGGTCACCGCCGGGTACCGGGGCCTGACGGTGTGCAAACCGGGCCCGTGGACGCAGGGACCGGTCCTGCTCCAGCAGCTGCGGCTCCTCGAGCACTTCGAGCTCGACGGGTGGGACCCGGTGTCCGCCGAGCTGATCCACACCACCACCGAGTGCGCCAAGCTCGCCTTCGCCGACCGGGAGGCCTACTACGGCGACCCGGCGTTCGTCGACGTGCCCCTCGAGGACCTGCTCTCCCCCGGCTACGCCCGCGCCCGGGCGGCCCTGGTGACGGACACGGCGTCACGGGAGCTGCGACCGGGGACCCCCGGGGGCCGGTCGCCGCTGCTCCCCCGCTACCCCGACGCCGCCGGCTACCCGGCCGACTCGGCGCAGGGCATCGTCACCAACGGGCGGCTGCCCGAGCTGTCCCCCGACGGCCGGATGCGGGGCGACACCTGCCACCTCGACGTGGCCGACCGCTTCGGCAACGTCGTCAGCGCCACCCCCAGCGGCGGGTGGCTGCAGAGCTCACCGACGGTCGAGGGCCTCGGCTTCGCCCTCGGCACGAGGGGGGAGATGTTCTGGTTGCAGGAGGGCCTGCCCAACAGCCTGGCGCCCGGGAAGCGGCCCCGCACCACGCTCACCCCCTCGCTCGTGCTCGGCGGCGACGGGCTCCCGTCGCTCGCGTTCGGGACCCCGGGCGGCGACCAGCAGGACCAGTGGACGCTGCTGTTCTTCCTCCGCCACGTCCACCACGAGCCGGACCTGCAGCTCGCCCTCGACGCGCCGGTGTGGCACACCAGCCACTTCCCCTCGTCGTTCTATCCCCGCACCGCCCACCCGGGCCGGGTCCACGTCGAGCGGGCGGTCGGCGACGACGTCCTGGCGGCCCTGCGCGCCCGGGGCCACGACGTGGTCGAGGAGGCCGAGTGGTCCCTCGGCCGCGCGACGGCGATCCGGCGGGATCCCGACGGGGTGCTGCACGCCGCCGCCAACGCCCGGGGCATGCAGGCCTACGCCGTGGGGCGGTGAACCCGGAGGGGCCCTCCGGTCAGAACGCCCCGGTGCCGTTGGGGGAGCCCAGCCCGGTGGGGCCGTCCCACCCGGTGCCCGCGTTGCACAGGTCGGTACCGCACGACCCGGTGCTGCCGCTGGTCACGTCGTGCAGGTGGCTGGCGTTGGCGTAGGCGTAGGCGGCGCCGCTGTAGCCCGCCGGCTCGCCACCGGCGAGAGCGTAGGTGGAGGCGATGACCGGCGAGGCCACGCTGGTGCCGCCGAAGACCAGCCACCCGGACAGGCCCTGGTAGCGGGTGGAGTCATAGACGGCCACGCCGGTGTTGGGGTTGGCGTCGGCGCTGACGTCGGCCACCGCCCGGTTGCCGCACACGCTGGAGATGTTGCTGACCGACGACTGCCAGGACGGCTGGGGGTCGTAGGCCGAGCAGCCACTGCCGGCCCCGCTCCACGCCGTCTCCGAGTAGGTTCCGTTGGAGTCGTTGAGGGTCGTGCCACCGGCGGCGGTGACGTACGGGCTGGCCGCCGGGTACTCCACGCCGTAGCCGCTGTCACCGGTGCTGGCGGTGACGGCGATCCCCGGGTGGTCGTAGTACGTCGTGTCGTACTTGGTGTCGGAGCTGGACTCCGAGCCGCCGTAGCTGTTGGAGATCTCGGTGGCGCCGAGCTTGGCCGCCTCGTTGACCGCGGCCCCGAGATTGGTCAGCGCGCTGGAGGACGCCTCGACGAGGATGATGTGGCAGTTGGGGCAGACCGCCGAGACCATGTCGAGGTCGAGGGACTCCTCCTGCGCCCAGCCGCCGTTGCTGCGGGGGAGCGACGTCCCGCCGTTCTGGTTGACGATGCGCAGGCAGCTGGTGGCGCTCGCGCCGTAGCTGCACGTCGGCAGCCCGAAGTGGCTGCGGTAGGTGCTGAGGTCCGACGCGGCGGACGGGTCGCTGTAGGCGTCGACGATGGCCACGGTCTGGCCGCTGCCGGCGGTGGAGGACGGCAGGTTGTAGGCGGCCTGCAGGTTGGCGGGCCCGTAGCCGCTGACCGTGGTGGTCTTGACCGGCTTGCCGTCGGGGCCGACCAGCTCGTTGAGGATGGCCCCGCAGGCCGCGTGGCCCGGAGCGGGCGCCGCGCAAGCATGGAGGAACCGGTGGCTGAAACCTCGACTCGGCGAGGCCGAGGCCGCCGGGGCGCCCAACGCCAACGCCGCCAGGGGCACGACCGCCGCCAGCGCCTGCACGGCACGGTACTTCTTCATCTCTGGCCCTCCCCGCCGATGTGGAAGGCCGTATTCTGCCACGCCGGGTGGGGCTGTCAAGGCTCTCCGCACCCGGCCGCCACTCTCCCCGGGCTCCTACCCTGAGAACTCCCCGCCGCCCGCCGGGATTACCCGCTCGCCGTTGCCGTAGGCCGGGGGGCGTGACGGCCGGTCCTCGATCAGCGCCGGGCGCCGGCCGGGCCAGGTGTCGGTGGCGGTGCGGGCGGTGTGGATGTCCCCCGGCGGTCCGGGAAGGTGCGCCCGTCGACGGCTTCCCCGTAGCGGCGCGGCGTCGACACCACGGGCGCTCGGGCGGTGGCGGCTCGGGCGGGCGAACGCGCCGGCGCCGTCCAGGCGCCCAGGGCCGGCGACAACGAAGCGCGCCAGGAGGCTCCTCACCCGTCCCTCCGGAAGGCCTTGCGCTTCGGCTTGACCGGGCGCATCAGGAACTCCGGCCGGCGTTGGCCGTCGGGCCCGGTCGTGGCCCGGGTCATCGCCAGCCACTCCCGGTACACCTCCACCGACCGCTTCCGGTCCACGAACACGTCGCCGTAGCGGTCCTCGGGGTGGGCCGGCTCCATGGTGACCTTCTGCAGCCAGCAGTTCATCCCCGACAGCGGGTCGGGTTGGACGGCGAAGGCGAGGTTCTGGTGCACGCCCGGGTCGTCCCAGAAGATCCGCTCCGAGTCGGGGTCGGCGGAGTGGAACGGCTCGACGCCCTTGCGGTAGCGCAGCAGCCACGTGTCGGGGCCGCCGGGGTGGGTGAGGTCCACCTGGCCGGTGACCCAGCGGCTGCCCTCCTCGTCGTGGAGCCGCCAGCGGCCCATGTGGTGGCTGAGGGCGCACACGCCGGGGCGGATGCCCTCGGTGACCCACACCCGGGCGACGAAGTAGCCGATGGTGGTGTTCATCCGCACCAGGTCCCCGCTGCGCACCCCGTGACGGCCGGCGTCGTCGGGGTGGAGCCACAGCGGGTGGCTGTTGGCGATCTCGTTCAGGTACTTGGCGTTGCCGGAGCGGGTGTGGATCAGCACCGGCAGGCGGAAGGTGGGGACGAGCACCAGCTGCCCGGCGTCGAGGTCGATGCGGCGGCGGGAGACGTGGCTCTCGATGTAGCCGGGGGTGGTGTACTCCGGCCAGCCCCAGTCCCGCAGCGCGCTCGAGTACACCTCCAGGCGGCGCGAGGGCGTCGGGTAGCCGAAGGTGACGCTGCCGTCGTCGTGGACCAGGCCGACCGAGCCGGCCTCCCCGATGAGCGGCGGCTCGTCGTCGAGGGTCACCGCTCGGCGCACGACGCCGTGGTCGTCGGGCTCGGTCCCCTCCAGCTCCTGGTCGGTGAGCGGGCGCTCGTCGAGGCGGTAGAGGGACTCGCCCACCGACACGGCACCGAACTTGCGCATGTACTGCAGGGGCGTGAGGCCGGCCGCCGTCGCCTTCTCCGGCAGCCCGGGAACCTGGTTCTCGAAGACCCACCGGTAGTACTCGTCGACGGTGACCTTCTCGCCCGGGCGGTACGGCGACTCGAAGTGCTTGCGGATGCCCAGGGAGCCGTCGGGGTCGATGCGCCACGACAGTTCGAACCAGAACTCGTTCTCCTCCCACACCTCGCCGGGGTTGGCGTCGCGGGTGTCGGTGAAGGGCTGGCCCAGCTTCTCCATCGCCACCCGGCGCACCGGTTGGCGGAAGCTGAGCCACTTGCCGGCGTGGGTCTCGTACGACATGGTGTCGTGGCGTTCGGGGGCGTGGCCCATCGGCAGCACGTAGTCGGCGAAGGTGGCGGTCTCCGACCAGGTGGGGGTCAGCGCCACGTGGAGGCCGACCTTGTCGGGGTCGGTCAGGGCCTGCAGCCAGCTGAAGCCGTCGGGTGCGGTCCAGATCGGGTTCCACACCCGGGAGAAGTACACCGACAGCCGCCCCCGGTCCTCCTCGAGGAAGTGGGGCAGCAGGAACGACATCTCGTTGGTCGCCAGCGGGTACTCCGCCGGCCAGGTCAGGTCGTTCCAGTGGTCGTGGCCCTCGGGCATGCTCGGACCCTTGGGGATGAACTTGTCCCAGCCGTTGGGGCTGGTGCCGCCGACGGTGCCGATGCTGCCGGTGAGCGCCAGGAGGAACCACAGCGCCCGCGCCACCTGCCAGCCGCCCAGGTTGCCGGCGCATGCCGAGCGCCACACGTGCGCCGACAGCCGGTGGTCGCAGCCCGCCACCAGGCGGGCCAGCTCCTCGACGCGCTCCGGCTCGATCTGGGCCTCCTCGGCGGCGTACTCGAAGCTGAAGCGGGCGTAGTCGGCTTCCAGACGCTCCAGGAACACCTCGAACTCGACGGGGGCGTCGGGGTGGACGTTGGCCAGGTAGTCCCGCCAGTTGAACCACCGCCGGACGAAGTCGACGTCGATCTGGCGGGTGCGCAGCAGGTAGGAGGCAACCGCCAGGAGGATGGCGGCCTCGCTGCCCGGCCACGGCGACAGCCAGACGTCGGCGTGGGCGGCGGTGTTGGACAGCCGCGGGTCGATGACGACCAGCTTGGCGCCGTCGAGCTTGCCCTCCATGATCCGCTGCGCGTGGGGGTTGAAGTAGTGGCCGGTCTCGAGGTGGCTGGAGAGCAGCAGGATGACCTTGGCGTTGGCGTGGTCGGGGCTGGGTCGGTCGTAGCCGGTCCACAGCGTCATGCCGAAGCGGGCACCCGAGGAGCACACGTTGGTGTGGCTGTTGTGCCCGTCGACCCCCCAGGCCATGAGGAACCGCTCGGCGAAGCCGTCCTCGCCGGGGCGACCCACGTGGTACATGACCTCCTCGGGGCGACCCTCGCTGATCGAGGCCCGGATCCGTCCGGCGATGTCGTCCAGGGCCTCCTCCCAGCTGACCTGCTCCCACTGCCCGCCGCCGCGGGCGCCGACCCGGCGCAGCGGGTGCAGGATCCGCTCCGGGTCGTTGACCTGGTTGACCGTCGCCGGGCCCTTGGCGCAGTTGCGGCCCCGCGACCCGGGATGGGCGGGGTTGCCCTCCAGCTTGCGGATCGACAGGTCGGACTTGTCCACGTACGCCAGCAGCCCGCAGCCGGACTCGCAGTTGAAGCAGGTGGTGGGGACCAGCATGTACTCGTGGGCCACCTTGCGCGGATGGGCGCGGGCGTCGTGCTCGACGTGGTGGTCCCACTCCTCGACCGGCGGGAAGTTGGACAGCCGCTCGTGGCGGCGGGCGCCGGGCAGCACCATCCCCGACGGGTCGGGCGGCACCGTGGTCCGG
>DASSZM010000082.1:0-3673 GCA_035702855.1 Acidimicrobiales bacterium
GCCGCCTCCGGCAGGGTCGCCTCCGGGCCGCTCCACGCCACGGTGCCGGCCTCGATCAGCAGCGCCGCCGGACCGGGCCGCCGGCCGCCCGGCTCCCCGGTGGTGAGCTCCCCGATGCCGGTGAGCAGCAGCGACGCCTCAGTCACGCCAGGCGCCCTCGACGGCGGCGGCCAGGGCGGCGCCGACGTCCCCGAGTGCGAGGTGCCGGCCGCCGGCGACCACCGGCCGGCCGGCGACGACCACGTCGGTGACCGCCGCTGCGGCGCCGGCGTAGACGGCGGCGGCGGCCGCGTTGGTCCCGTCGGCGGCGAAGGTCCCGGCCAGGGTGGGGTGGGTCGGGTCGAGGGTGCAGAAGTCGGCGGGGGCGCCGGCGGCCAGGCGGCCGCCCCCCGCCCACCCGAGCGACTCCGCCCCCCCGGCGGTGGCGTCGGCCAGCAGGTCCGCCGGGTCGTGGCCGCCGCGCGCGCCGGTGGCGAGCCGCTCGTCGAGCTCGACGCCGCGGGCCTCCTCGAACAGGTCGATCACGGCGTGGCTGTCGCTGCCGAGGCAGAGCCGCACGCCGGCGGCGCGCAGCTGCCCGGCGGGGCCGATGCCGTCGGCGAGGTCGCGTTCGGTCGTCGGGCAGAAGCACACCGAGCAGCCGGGGCCGCCGAGGGCGGCGACGTCGGCGGGGTCGAGGTGGGTGGCGTGCACGGCGGTGAAGCGGGCGTCGAGGGCGCCGCGCTCGGCGAGCAGCGCGGTCGGCGTGCGCCCGTAGGCGGCGAGGCACGCCTCGTTCTCGGCCGGCTGCTCGCTGACGTGGGCGTGCAGTGGGGCGCCCCGCTCGGCGGCCCAGGCGGCCACGACGTCGATGCCGGCGGGGTCGACCGCCCGCACCGAGTGCACGGCGGCGCCGACCCGGACCGTCGGGGTCCCCGCCAGCCGCCCGGCTCGCTCGGCCCACTCCCCCGCCCCGCCGTCGGAGAAGCGCCGCTGCACCGCGTCGGGCGGCGTGCCGATCCCACCCCACAGGTAGCAGGTGTCGAGCAGCGTGAGCCGGATCCCGGCCCGGGCGGCGGCCTCCACGACGGCCTCGCCCATGGCGTCGGTGGCGTAGGGGCGGCCGTCGGGGTCGTGGTGGAGGTAGTGGAACTCGCCGACCGTGGTGATCCCCGCCAGCGCCATCTCGGCGTAGGCGGCGGTGGCGAGGGCCAGGTACCGGTCCGGGTCGAGCCGGCGCGCCAGGCCGTACATCCGCTCCCGCCAGGTCCAGAACGTGCCGCCGTCGCCCTGGGTCCAGCCGCGCAGGCCCCGGTGGAAGGCGTGGGAGTGGGCGTTGACCAGCCCGGGCAGGGTCAGGCCCCGCAGCACCGTCGCCCCCTCCGGCGGGCGCTCGACGCCCGCCGTCACCGCCGCCAGGGTGCCGTCACCGGCGGCGTCGAGCGCCACGCCGGCGGCGGCGTCCGGCCCGCCCAGCCAGGCCAGCTCGCACCAGAAGCGCCCGGCGGTCACCCGAGGGCCCCGGCAACGGCCTCGGCCGCCCGCACCAACCGCCCCTCGAGGACCGCCTCGACGGCGGCGTCGATCTCGGGGGCGAGGAAGCGGTCCGGCCCGGGGCCGTCGACCAGCTCGCGCAGGGCGTCGCGGGCGGCGGCGGTGGCCGGCGCCGGCGCCAGCGGGGCCCGCAGGTCCAGGGCGCGCGCCGCGGTGAGCAACTCCACCGCCAGCACCCGGGTGAGCCCGGCGATCGAGCGGCGCAGCTTGCGGGCCGCCCCCCAGCCCATCGACACGTGGTCCTCCTGCATCGCCGAGCTCGGGATCGAGTCGACGCTGGCGGGGGCGGCCAGCCGCTTCATCTCGCTCACGATCCCGGCCTGGGTGTACTGGGCGATCATGTGCCCCGAGTCGACGCCGGGGTCGGCGGCGAGGAACGGCGGCAGCCCGTGGGAGCGGGCCACGTCCAGCATCCGGTCGGTGCGCCGCTCGCTCATCGACGCCAGATCGGCGGCGGCGATGGCCAGGAAGTCGCAGACGTAGCCGACCGGCGCCCCGTGGAAGTTGCCGTTGGACTCCACCCGGCCGTCGGGCAGCACGACCGGGTTGTCGATCGACGCCGCCAGCTCCCGGTCGGCGACCGTGGCGGCGTGGGCGATGGTGTCGCGCACCGCCCCGGAGACCTGCGGGGCGCAGCGCATCGAGTAGGCGTCCTGCACCCGGCTGTCGCCCTCGCGGTGGGAGGCGACCATGGGGCTGTCGCGCAGCAGCCGCCACACGTTGTCGGCGGCGACCGCCTGGCCGGGGTGGGGCCGCAGCGGGGCGTGCAGGTCGGCGGCGAACACCCGGTCGGTGCCGAGCAGCGCCTCGACGCTCATGGCCGTCGCCAGATCCGCCGCCCGGCACAGCGACCGCAGGTCCTCGAGCGCCAGCAGCAGCATGCCGAGCATGCCGTCGGTGCCGTTGATCAGCGCCAGGCCCTCCTTCTCCGCCAGGATCACCGGCTCGACCCCCGCCAGGGCCAGCAGCTCCAGGGCGGGCCGCAGGACCCCGTCGGGACCCCGCCCCTCCCCCTCCCCGGTGAGCACCATGGCCACATGGGCGAGCGGCGCCAGGTCCCCGCTGCAACCCAGCGAACCGTGCTCGGGGACCACCGGGGTGATCCCGGCGTTGAGCAGGGCGGCGTACCCCTCGGCCACCACCGGGCGCACCCCGGTGCGCCCCGACGCCAGGGTCCGCAGCCGCAGCAGCGTCATCGCCCGGACCACCTCCGCCTCCACCTCCGGCCCGGTCCCCGCCGCGTGCGAGCGGATCAGGCTGCGCTGCAGGTCGCTGCGTCTGGGCACCGGGATGTGGCGGGTCGCGAGCGCCCCGAAGCCGGTGGAGATCCCGTACGCCGGGGTGGGCGACTCGGCCAGCGCCTCCACCACCGCCCGGGACGCCCCGATGGCGGCCAGGGCCGCCGGGCTCAGCTGCACCCGGGCGTGGTGGCGGGCGACGGCGACGACGTCGGAGGCGGCGAGCCCCGACGGCTCGATGAGGATGGTCACGACAGGAGGTCCTCCAGGACGGCGGTGAGCGCGTCGACGCCGGCGAGGCAGTCCTCGACGGTCGCCGACTCGGCCGGGTCGTGGCTGGTCCCGGTCGGGTTGCGGACGAACAGCATGGCGGCGGGGACGTGGGCGGCGAGGATGGCGGCGTCGTGACCGGCGCCGGTGGGCAGCTCGGCGACCGACCCGAGGCGCCGCTCGACCACGCCCGCCAGCCGGCCGCGCAGCTCGGCGCCGAAGGTCCCGCCGGTGCTCCAGGACTCCTCCTCGACCCTGACGGCGACGCCGTGGCTGCGGCCGGCGTCACCGGCGGCGGCGGTGACGGCGTCGACGACGCCGCGCACGGTCGCCGCGTCGGGGGCGCGGGCGTCGAGCCAGGCGGTCGCCCGGGAGGCGATGGCGTTGACCGCCCCGGGGTGGGTGGCGAGCTTGCCGACGGTGGCGACGGCGTCACCGGCGTCCTCGGCGGCCCGCCGGGCGGCGAGGACGGTGTGGGCGAGGGGCAGGACCGGGTCGGCCCGGTCGGCGAGGCGGGTGGTGCCGGCGTGGTCGCCCCGCCCGGCGAAGTCGTAGCGCCAGCGGCCGTGGGGCCACACGGCGGTGGCCACCCCCACCGGCACCCCGAGGTCGACCAGGCGGCGGCCCTGCTC
>DASSZM010000204.1:0-3382 GCA_035702855.1 Acidimicrobiales bacterium
ATCATCGAGCACGGCCAGCACCTGGGCGCGCACCGCTTCGGCGGGGAGCGGGTCGACGCGGCGCACGCCGGTGGTGTTCTGGGCCGTCACGGCGGTGACGGCAGTGGTGCCGAACACCCCGAAGGCGGCGAAGGTGTGCAGGTCGGCCTGGATGCCCGCCCCGCCGCCCGAGTCGGAACCCGCGATCGTGAGAGCGACCGGCGGGGTGCGCCCGGTCACGGCTGCACCGCCCCGGCGGCGGTGACCGCGGCGCACAACTCGGCGACCGCTGCCGCCGGGTCGGGGGCCCGCATCACACCGCCCATGACGGCCACGCCGGCCGCGCCCGCCCGGAGGCAGGCCCCGGTGTTGCCGGCGTCCACGCCGCCCAGCGCCCAGACCGGCAGGGGGTGGCCGGCGAGGGCGGCAGGGCCGAGGAGAGGGCCGTAGCCGGGCTTGGACGCCGTCGCGAACACCGGCGACAGGGTCGCGTAGTGGCAGCCCTGCGCCGCCGCGGCGGCCACCTCGGCCCGGCTGTGGCAGGAGCGGCCGCACAGGGCCGGCAGCCCGAGCGGGAAGGCGTCGGCGGCGGCCAGGTGGACCCCGTCGGCGGGAATTGCCGGGTCGGAGGCCACCAGCAGGACACCTCCGTGGGGTTGGAGGAGGGCGCTCACGGCGGCCGCCAGCGCCTGGCGCTCGGGTCGGGGGAGGTGCTTCTCACGCAGCAGGATCGCCCGGGCGCCGCCGTCGACCGCCGCGCCGAGGACTTCCAGCAGCGGCCGTCCCCCGGTCAGCGAAGCGTCGGTCAGCACCACCAGCGCGGGCAGCGGACGGGGTCGTCCGCCGGCGCTCCGGTCGGCCCGAGCGGTGCCGCTCACAGGTCGGCCAGTCCGGAGGGGGCGGTGCTGGCCTCGGCGTAGAGACGGCGGGGGATCCTCCCGGCTCGGTAGGCGAGGCGCCCGGCGCGCACCGCGTCCCCCATGGCGGCGGCCATGAGCTCGGGGTGCCGGGCGCGGGTGACCGCCGAGGCGACCAGGACCGCGTCGCAGCCGAGCTCCATGGCCATCGCGGCGTCGGAGGCGGTCCCGATGCCGGCATCGAGGACCAGCGGCACCTCGACCTGCTCCCGGATGATGGCCAGGTTGTAGGGGTTGCGGATGCCCATGCCGCTGCCGATCGGGGCGCCGAGCGGCATCACCGCCGCGCAGCCGAGGCCGGCCAGGCGGACGGCACAGACCGGGTCGTCGCTGGTGTAGGCCAGGACCTGGAAGCCGGCGTCGACCAGCTGCTCGGCGGCGTCGAGCAGCTCCACGGGGTCGGGCAGCAGCATGCGGTCGTCGGAGACCACCTCCAGCTTCACCCAGTCGGTCTGGAAGGCCTCCCTCGCCGCCCGGGCGGTGATGACGGCCTCACGGGCGGTGCGGCACCCGGCGGTGTTCGGCACGACAGAGACCCCGGCCCGGTCACAGACATCCAGCACGGACCCCGCCACCCCGGCCGTGACCCGGCGCAGGGCGACGGTGACCAGCTCGGCACCCGACGCCCGGATGGCGCCGTCGAGCGCCTCCATGCTCGGGGCGCCGCCGGTGCCGAGGATGAGTCGGGAGGAGAGCTGCCGCTCGGCGATCAGCAGCGGGTCGGTGGGGCTCACGTGCAACCTCCTTGGACGGCGTGCAGGACCTCGACGGTGTCGCCGGCGGCCAGTGCGGTGACCGCCCAGGCGCTGCGGGGCACGACCTCGGAGTTGACGGCGACCGCCACCCCCCGACGTCCGCAGGCCAGCGCCTCGACGAGGGCGTCGACCGTGGCCGGTTCCTCCAGGCGGCGGGGGACGCCGTTGACGACCAGTTCGATCACGAGAACCTCCCGGCGGAGAAGGCGGCCGCCTCCTCGGGCAACCGGCCCGAGGAGAGCGCCGAGACGACGAGCTCGGCGGTGACGGGGGCGAGCAGCACGCCGTTGCGGTAGTGGCCGGCGGCCACGTGCAGACCGTCGACGACCGTGGGCCCGATCAGCGGCGCATTGTCGGGGGTGGCCGGGCGGAGCCCGGCGGTGGCCTCCTGTAGGGGGAGCTCCCCCAGGGCGGGGACCAGGTCGACCGCGGAGCGCAGCAGCTCGAGCACGGCGCCGGCCCGGACGGCGGTGTCGTAGCCGGCTTCCTGCACGGTCGCCCCGACGACGATCTCGCCGTCGAGGCGGGGCACCACGTACACCGGCTGGCCGTGGACCGTGGCCCGGACGGTCATGGCCAGGCCGCCGTCCCCAGGCTCCGCCCGGAGCCGCAGGATCTCGCCCTTCACCGGGCGGACCGGCAGCCGCAGCTCCCGGATCGGATCCGCGAGGGGCGCCAGGCCGGAGCCGGCGGCCAGCACCACCGCCGAGGCGCCGAGGACGGTGCCGTCGGCGAGCACCACCCCGTCGACCGGGCCGCCCGGACGGGACCGGTGCAGGCCGGTGGCCTCGGCCGGTCGCACGGCACCACCGCGGTGGGCGACGGCGACGCAGAGGGCATCCACCACCCGGCGGGGGTCGGCCTGCCAGTCGCCGGCGACCCGCAGCCCCCCTCGCACCCGCGGCGTGAGCAACGGCACCAGCTCCCGGCACTGCCGGGAGCTCAGTCGGTCGCTGCGCAGCCCGAGCAGCTGGTGCACGGCCGCGAGCTCATCGAGGGCGCGCCGGTCATCGTCGTCGAACGCGACCTGCAACGTCCCCTCCCGGCGCAGCCCGAGCTCGGCGCCGCCTGCGTCGGCAGCCAGCTCCTCGGCGAAGGCGGGCCAGCGCCGCACCGAGGCCAGGCCGAGGCGGGTGAGGGGCGCCTCGGCGGCGCAGGCCTCCGCGACCGGCGCCAGCATCCCCGCGGCGACCCGCGACGCCCCGCTCCCCGGCGCCGGGTCGACGACCACCACCGAGCGGCCCGTGCCGAGCGCCCGCCATGCCACCGAGAGGCCGATGATCCCCGCCCCGACCACGAGCACGTCGCAGGGGCTCACCCCCGCCCGCTCCCGCGACGGGTGGCGAGCCCGCCGCCGGCGGCCAGGGCAGCCAGCATCGAGCGGGCGGCGGCACGCGGATCGACGGCGTCGGAGAGGGCCCCGACCACCGCGACACCGTGGGCGCCCGCGGCGAGCAGCGGGCCGACGCGTTCGGCGGTGACGCCGCCGATGGCGATCACCGGCACGTCCGAGGCGGCGCAGACCGCCGCGACGCCCTCCACACCGATGGGTCGGGGAAGGCCCTGCTTGGTGCCGGTGGCGAAAGCCGGACCCGTGCCCAGATAGGACGCCCCGTCGGCCACGGCCGCCCGAGCCGACGCCGGGTCCCGGACCGTGGCACCGATCACCAGCCCGGGGCCCGCCACCGCCCGGGCCCGGGCGACCGGCAGGTCCTCGGCGCCGAGGTGCAC
>DASSZM010000251.1:0-4748 GCA_035702855.1 Acidimicrobiales bacterium
GTGGGTGCAGATGTTCGAGGAGGCCGCCCGGCTGATGCGCCACCACTATTGGGTGGAGGACATGGCCGGCATCGACTGGGACGCGGTGGTGGCCCGCTACCGGCCGCTCGCCGCCCGCGTCGCCACCCGTGACGAGCTGCACGACCTGATCTGGGAGCTCAACGGGGAGCTGGGCACCTCCCACGCCTACGTGTTCCACGACGGCGACCAGCCGACCCCTCAGCAGCGCGTCGGCCACCTCGGCGCCGACCTCGAGCCGGCCGACGGCGGCTGGCGGGTGGCGGCCGTCCCGCACGCCGAGCCGTCGGTGCCGGGCGCCCGCAGCCCGCTGGAACCCGCCGGCGTGACCGTCGGCGACGTGATCGAGTCGGTCGACGGCCGGCCCGTCGACCCCGCCGTCGGCCCCGGCCCCCTGCTCGTGGGCGCAGCCGGCAAGGTCGTCGAGCTCGGCATCCGCTCCGTCGACGGCAGCCGGCGGCGCGTGGCCGTCACGCCCCTCGCCGACGAGCGACCCCTGCGCTACCACGCCTGGGTCGCCGGCCGGCGCGCCGAGGTGCACGCCCGCACCGACGGCCGGGCCGGCTACCTCCACGTGCCCGACATGATGTCGGCGGGCTGGGCAGAGCTGAACCGGGACCTGCGGACCGAGACCCGCCGGGATGCGCTCCTCGCCGACTTCCGCCACAACCGGGGCGGGCACACCTCGGCGCTGGTGCTCGAGCGCCTCGCCGGCAAGGTGACAGCGTGGGACAACCCCCGTGGCTTCGAGTCGGGCACCTACCCGATGGACGCACCCCGCGGCCCGATGGTCGCCCTCACCGACCAGTACGCCGGCTCCGACGGCGACATCGTCTCCGCCGGCTTCCGCCAACGCGGGCTCGGCCCGCTCGTCGGCACCCGCACCTGGGGTGGCGTCATCGGCATCGACGGTCGTTACAGCCTGGCCGACGGGACGGTGGTCACCCAGCCCCGTTACGCCTTCTGGTTCGTCGGTGGCCTCGGCTGGTCGGTGGAGAACTACGGCGTCGACCCCGACGTGGAGGTCCCCATCGCACCGCAGGACTGGGCGGCGGGCCGCGACACCCAGCTCGAGAAGGGGGTCGAGCTGCTCCTCGCCGCCATCGAGGAGCACCCACCGGCACGCCCGCCGAGCCGTGCCGATCGCCCGTCGCGCGTCCCTCCGGTGCTCGGGCCCCGGCCCTGAGGGCTGGGCGGTGGACGGGCCGGTGGCCGGGGCCGGGGCCGGTGGGCGGGCCGGCCGCTTGCCGGTTCCGCTGCCCCGCCCACTACGACCGGGGTGGGGGCGTTCGGCGTGCTCTGTGCCCCCAGTCGGTGTTGTGGGGGCCTGTTTTTGCCGTCGGGGGGGGGCGTCTGCTGGCCTGGGGTCGCTCGGGGCTGGTTGGAGGGGGTGTGTGCCCCCAGGGCGGCGGGTGCCCCCATCTCGGGGGCCTTGGTGGCGCTCCCGGGGGGAGGTGGGGGCGTTCGGCGTGCTCTGTGCCCCCGCCTGCTGGCCCTGCGGCGCAATCGGCCCGTCCCGGCCGGTCCCAGCCCGGCCGGTCACGGCCGGTCCCAGCCCGGCCGGTCCCCGGGGGCCCCGCCGTCCCAACGCGCCCGAACCCGTGGCGAGCCCGATCGGGGCGCACTGGCGCTGCCCCGCTCCGGCGCCGCTCGCCCACCCGCAGGCCCAGGTTGGCCGCTGACAGCGGGCCGGGCGTAGGGTGACCGACGGCCCGATCGACCCCAGGAGGCTGTCCGTATGCCTGCGTCCCCCGTCCGCGTCGCCGTCACCGGAGCTGCTGGCCAGATCGGCTACAGCCTCCTGTTCCGCATCGCCAGCGGTCAGCTGCTGGGACCGGACCAGCCGGTCATCCTGCAGCTGCTCGAGGTCACACCGGCGCTCGGTGCGCTCCGCGGCGTCGTGATGGAGCTCGAGGACTGCGCCTTCCCGCTCCTCGCGGGCGTGACGACCTCCGATGACGCCAACGTCGCCTTCGGGGATGCCGACATCGCGCTGTTGGTGGGGGCCCGACCCCGCTCGAAGGGGATGGAGCGCAAGGATCTCCTCGAGGCCAACGGTGCGATCTTCACCGTGCAGGGCAAGGCCCTCTCCGACAACGCGGCAGCCGGCATCAAGGTGCTCGTGGTCGGGAACCCGGCCAACACCAACGCCCTCATCGCCCAGCAGAGCGCGCCGAACATCCCAGCGGAGCGCTTCACGGCTATGACGAGGCTCGATCAGAACCGGGCCAAGGCCCAGGTCGGCGGCAAGCTCGGCGTCCCGGTGACCGAGGTACGGGATCTCGCCATCTGGGGCAATCACTCCGCGACGCAGTACCCCGACCTGTTCCATGCCACCGTCGGCGGCCGTCCGGCCATGGATGCCATCGGCGACCGGACGTGGATGGAGAAGGAGTTCATCCCGACCGTCCAGCAGCGGGGCGCGGCGATCATCGAGGCGCGGGGGGCGTCGAGCGCTGCTTCGGCGGCGAGCGCAGCGATCGACCACGTGCACGACTGGGTTCTCGGGACCGGCGAGGGCGGCTGGGTCTCGATGGCGGTCCCATCGGATGGGTCCTACGGCGTTCCGGAGGGGCTCATCTCCAGCTTCCCGGTGACTTGCTCGGGTGGTCAGTGGTCCATCGTCCAGGGTCTGGAGATCGACGAGTTCAGCCGCGGCCGGATCGCTGCCTCGGCCACCGAGCTCGGCGAGGAGCGCGCCGCCGTCCGCGAGCTCGGCCTGATCGGCTGAGCCGGTCGCCGGTCGCCGGTCGCCGGTCGCCGGTCGCCGGTCGCCGGCCTGCCGCTGCCCGGCGTCGGTCGCGAGCCGGACGTGGATGGTCAGCCGGGTGACCGGACGCGCCCTCCTGGCGCGCTGCTACACGGTCGCTCCGCCCGGCCCCCCATGCTCACCGGGTCAAAAACCGTGACGTGGGGCGGCGGGGTCGCCGCCTACCGTGGAACGGTGAGCTGCCCATTCGACGACAAGCCATCCGACGACCAGCCATCCGACGACGAGCCAACCGGCGACGACGCGCAGGTCGGGGGGCTGCGCGGCGCGACCCACGCTGCCGACGGCCGGCCCCCCGCGGAGGATCAGGCACCCGCAGCGGGGGATCCGGCGCCGGCTCCGTCGGTCCGCCATCCGGGCCGGTTGCTGGCCACGCTCGGTCAAGCTCAACGGCTGCGGGTGTTCGCCGCCGTCGTGCTCCACGGCGGTGACACCGACGCGGTGGCGCACGCCGCCGGACTCACCCGGTCGGTCGCTGCCAAGGCGCTCGACGCCCTCGTCGCCGTCGGTCTCGTCGCGGATGCGGGCGACGCCTGGGCGGCGTGCCCCGACGCGCTGACGGATGCGGCCCGGACCGCAGCGGGCATGCGGGAGGTCCTGCAGCCGGAGGACCTGGGGGCGACGCCCGCTCAAGCCGCCGTGCTGCGCGGATTCGTGGTCGACGGGCGGCTCCAGCGAATGCCGGCACAGCATTCCAAGCGCCTGGTCGTCCTCGACTTCCTGGCCCAGCGCTTCGAGCCCGGCGTGCGCTACCGGGAGGCCGAGGTCAACGATCGGCTGCTCGCCTTCCACTCGGACTTCGCCACCCTGCGCCGGGCGCTGGTCGACGAAGGCTTCCTCGAGCGTCGCGACGGTGCCTATTGGCGGGCCGGCGGCACCTTCGAGGTCGGCTGAGCCGGAGGCGGGCGGCGCCATCACCCCTCGAGGGCTCACCCCGAGGCCGCGCCGGGACGCCCCAGGGGGCGCCCGGGACCCTGCTCAGGGGACCGGAAGGATGGTGGTGGTGGGGACGCCCTGGAGGCTGCAGTCGTTCAGCCCGTGGTGATTGGCGAAGGCGTCGGCCTGTCGTGCGTCGGACTGGGCGGCCGCTGACGCAGCCGCCGCCGCCGACGTGCCCGCCGCCGACGAAGCGCCGCCGGACGTCCCGGCCGCAGCGTCGCGGGCCTGGCGGACCCGGGCTGCTCCCCACGCCGCCCACAGCCGGAGCCAGCCGGTGACGTAGGCGGTGGCGTGGGGGGCGCGGGCCAGCTGCAGGATCCGGCGGCTGAGGTCGCTGAGCTGCGATCGGGCCGCCTGCACGGCCGCCACGGTCGTGATCGCCCCGGTGGCGCCGACGCCTGCCGTCCCGCCTCCTGCGGCCCCCTCGCCTGCCCGGCTGGCCGAGGTCGTGGGGCTGTGGGTGGCTCCCGACGGGGCCGCTGCCGGCCGGACGGCGCCGAGGGTGGCGACGCAGGCGGCGTTGGCGTCGCGCAGGAAGGCAGTGTCCGCCGCGAGCGAATTGCCCGGGCGTCGGAGGCCGCCGTTGACGGCACCCGAGACCGTCAGGGCGATGAGGGCGACGACCACCATCAGCGAGGCGAGCCGGCGGGGCCCGGCGAGCCAGCGCTGGCGGGGCCTGGCGGCCGGGCCGGACTGCAGTCGGTCCCCGAAGGGCGGGGGAGCCGGGCTGCGCCAACTCGGCGGCGGCAGGGCGAGCCTCCGGCGGGTGGACCCGGAGCCGAACGGCGTGGTGACCGCCGGGAGCGCCTCGCTGTGCACGGAGCCGTCGGGTGTCGGCTCGGAGGGCGGCTGCGATGGGTCGAGGAGGTGGAACTCCTCGGTGGCGATCGACCAGGCGGGCACGTGGCGGCGGCGGCTGTCCCATTGCCGCCCGCTCCAGTGTCGCAGCAGCGTGGGGTCGTCCGGGTCCGAGTACCAACCCGGGTAGCGGGCGCGCTTCACACCGGGAACTCCGTATCCG
>DASSZM010000210.1:0-5427 GCA_035702855.1 Acidimicrobiales bacterium
CAGGTACCAGCCCGCCGGCGACGCCGGTCACGGCGACGGCCCGCACCCCGTGGGCGGCGGCCACAGCCTGGTGGTCGCCGACGCCGGCGGCGGCCCGGCCGGGGCCGGTCCCCGTGCGGGCGACCAGCACCCCCGGGGCGCCGCGCCCGACGGCACGTGCCTCGAGGCGCATGGGGGCGAGGGCGAGGAGGCTGGTCACGCCCGGGCACGCATGGCCGCCACGTACCGGCCGAGGGCGGTCAGTGGGAAGACATGACGATAGAGGTGGTAGTTGATGCTGAAATCCCACGGGAACCCTGTACCCGTGAACCACGGCTCGTCCCAGGTCCCGTCTTCGGTGAGATGCTCGACGAGCCATTCGACGCCGTCGTGGAGGGCGTCGCCGCCCGGGCCGTCGCCGATCTCGCCCGCCGCCAGCAGGGCGAGCAGCGCCCAGGCGGTCTGGGAGGCGGTCGAGGCCCCGCGGCCCCGCCAGGCGGGGTCGAGGTAGGAGCGCAGGTCCTCCCCCCAGCCCCCGTCGGGGTTGTGGTGCTCGACGAGCCAGTCCACGGCCCGGCGGATGCGGGGGTCGTCGGCGGGGACCCCCGCCGCGACGAGGGCCGGCACAACGGCTCCGAGCCCGTAGACGTAGTTGACGCCCCAGCGCCCGAACCAGGAGCCGTCGGGCTCCTGCTCGTCCGAGAGCCACCGGACCGCCCCGTCGATGACCGCCGGGTCGACGCCCGGCTCGGCGGCGAGCATCTCGAGCACGTGGGCGGTGACGTCGGCGGACGGCGGGTCGGTCACCTCGCCGAAGTCGCAGAACGGGATGGCCTTGACCAGCTCGCTGTCGTTGTCGACGTCGAAGGCGCCCCACCCGCCGTCACGGCTGCGCATCCCCACCGTCCAGGCGGTGCCCCGCCGGCAGGCATCGTCGTCGGGATCGCCCGGCGCGACCCCGGCCCGCCGCAGGGCCAGGATGACCTCGGCGGTGTCGTCGATGTCGGGGTAGAGGTCGTTGGCGAACTCGAAGGCCCAGCCACCCGGCTCGAGCTCCGGCCGCCTCACGGCCCAGTCGCCCCGGACGCGGATCTCCTCGCCGACGAGCCACGCCCGGGCCCGTCGCAGGGCCGGGTGGTCGGCGGGGACCCCGGCGTCGGCCAGGGCGATCACCGACAGCGCCGTGTCCCACACCGGGGACTGGCAGGCCTCCAGCCGGCGCCCCGCCTGGTCCTCCAGTACGAAGCCGTCGATGCCGGCCAGGGCGGCGGCCAGGACCGGGTGGTCGAGGGCATAGCCCTGCAGGTGCAGGGCGATCACCGAGTAGACGATCGGCGGCTGGATCCCGCCCCAGCACCCGTCGGCCTCCTGGCGGCGGACGATCCAACGCTCGGCGGTGCTGAGCGCCGCCCGGCGCAGCAGCGTCTTCGGGAGGAACCAGCGGGGGAGCCGCTCCCAGGAGTGCAGGAAGCGGTCGATGGCGGAGAAGGCCGGTCCGGCGACCGGGTCGTAGCGGAACACCTTGTGACGGGCGGCCTCGACGGTTCGCGCCGCCAGGTCCGCCGGGGTGTCGCCCGGCGGACGGCGCAGCTCGTCGAGCCCGAAGGGGAGGGGTCGCGCCGGTCGGTGGGACATGACGATGGTGAGGGCGACGATCGTCTGGCGGGCCCAGCAACCGAAGCGGTAGATGCTGATCGGCGCATCGGGTGGCAGGAAGATCAGCTCGGGCGGCATGACGGGCAGGTCGTCCCAGGACCACGCCCCCACCATCGCCAGCCAGATGCGGGTGAACACCCGGGTGGCGCCCAGCCCGCCCTGCAGGCGGACCCACGCCGCTGCGGCCTCCATGTGCGGCTCGTCCGGCTCGTCCCCGGCGAGGCGCAGGGCGACGTAGGCCTCGACGGTGGCCGAGACGTCCGGGGGCGCGCCGTAGAACGTCCCCCAGGTCCCGTCGGGGCGCTGCTGGCGGCGGATCCAGCGGGCGGCGCGCGCCGCCAGGCCGGGGCGCAGGATGCCGAGGAAGTGGCGCAGCAGCAGGTCCTCGGCGTCCATCGTGACGTTGGTCTCGAGCTCGCCCTTCCACCACCCCTCGGGGCGCTGGGCGGCCAGGAGGTGGTCCCGGGCACGGTCGCGCGCCGCGGTGGCGGCCTCGAGCAGGTCCGACCAGGTCTCGGTCGACGGGACCGCCGTCATGATTCGCGCTCGACCACGTACACCGCCAGGTCGGCCAGCTGGCGGTGGGGCACGGCCGAGATCCGGACCCGCTCCAGCGCGCCGAGGGCGGCGTCGAGGTGGGCCTTGGCGCGCACGGTCGTCCACTCCCGGCCGCCGCAGGCGTCGACGAGGTAGGCGGCGCGCTCGACCTCGCCCCCCTCCAGCGGGGGGAGCGGGGTCTCGGCGCCGGAAGGACCGAGGAGCAGGTCCCGCAACTCCTCGGCCTCCTCGCCGCCGGCGGCCAGGGCGGAGACGACCGGCATCGACTTCTTGCGCTGGCGCAGGTCGTTGCCGGCGGGCTTGCCGGTGCGGGCCGGGTCGCCCCAGATGCCGAGGAGGTCGTCGATGGCCTGGAAGGCGAGGCCCAGGTGGCGGCCGTAGTCGCGGAGGGCGCCGACGGTCGCCGTGGGGGCGCCGGCGAGGACGGCGCCGATCGACGAGGCGCAGCCGAGCAGGGCGCCGGTCTTCGCCGCCGACATCGCCATGCACTCGTCGACGCTGACGTCCCGGCGCTTCTCGAAGGCGATGTCGTCGGCCTGGCCGGCGATCATCGCCGCCGTCGCCTCGGCCAGGGCGGCCGAGGCGCCCGGCCCGGTGGTGGCGGAGGCCTCCAGCAGGACCTGGTGGGCGAGGGTCTCGAGGGCGTCGCCGGCGATGATCGCCGGGCCGATGCCGTAGACGGACCACACCGTCGGGCGGTGGTGGCGCTCGTGGTCGCCGTCGATGATGTCGTCGTGGATGAGCGAGAAGTTGTGCACCAGTTCGACCGCCACGCCACCGGGGATGCCGACGGACGCGTCGGCCCACGCCGCCTCGGCGGACAGCAGCGCCAGGGTCGGGCGGATGCCCTTGCCACCGGGCGCACCCGCCGGCCGGCCGTCCCGGTCGGTCCAGCCGAGGTGGTAGCTGGCGAGCTGCCGGATGTCCGGCGAGAGCCGTTCGATGGCCGCCTCCATGGCCGGCCCGAGGGCCTGGCGGGATCGGGCCAGCACATCCGGCACGCCGGTGGTCGGGGTCATGCGACCTCCTCGCTGGGGGTTGAGTCGAGTAGGGGGTCGAGGGCGGCCGCGGCCGCAGCGTGCCCGCTGCGAACGGCGCCCTCCATGGTGGCGGGCCACCCGGTGGCGGTCCACGCCCCGGCCACGACCAGCCCGGCGTGCGCCGTGGTCGGGCCGGGACGCAGCGCGCCGGAACCGGGCACCGCCCGGAAGGTGGCGGAGCGTTCCTTGGTGACGAGCGCCTCGCGCACCTCGGCGCGGCCGGCGCCGGGGAGCAGGCGGGGCAACTCGGCGGTGACGCGGGCGGCGATGTCGTCGGGGTGGCGGCCGATCAGCCCGTCGGCGGCCGACAGTGAGACGGCCAGGTACTGGCCGCCGCCGGGCAACCCCGACGACGCCGTCCGGTCGAACACCCACTGCACGGGGCTGTCTACCCCGGCGAGCAGCGGGAGGTCGGTGACCCGGCGGTCGTAGACGACGTGCACGTTGACGATCGCCGAGGTGCCGAGGTCGCCCAGGCGGTCCTGGGCGGGGACGCTGTGGGGGGGTAGGAGGGCGCCCGCCGCCGTGTGGGGCACCGCCACGACCACGATGTCGGTGTTGACGGGGGCGTCGCCGCCCTCGGCCACGACGGTGTAGCGCGGGCCGCCGCCGGTCCGGAGATGCACCCCGCCCACCCGCCGGCCGAGGCGGACGTCGACGCCCGCCCGCTGCAGCGTGGCCCCGGCGCGGGTGCCGTGGAGCGTGCCGAGGGGCAGGCGGGACCAGCCGATGTCGGCGGCGCCGGCCTCCTCGAGCAGGCCGGTCTTGAACACCTTGGCGGCGACGGCGAGCGACGCCTCCCGGGCGGGGAGGTTGATGGTCGCGACGGTGATGAGGTCCCACAGCCCGGCGATGGCGCGGGGGCCCTGGCCGTGGCGGCCGAGCCACGAGGCGAAGGTCTCGGTGTCGAGGGCCGGGTCGCCGAGGCGCAGCCGGCGCAGTGCCAGCGCCGCCCGCCCCACGCCGAGGCGATCGCTCGTCGACAGCAGCGGGTAGCGCAGCAGCGAGGCGCCCAACTGGAGCGGCGCCGGGAGGCCGTTGCGGCGCAGCGTCCCGCACAGGGGCGCCCCGCCCGCCGCACCGGGCCGGACGGCGGTGACGTCCAGGCGTGGCTGGAGCTCGACGTCCCCGTCGGAGCCGATCCGGGTGAGGAAGCCGCGGTAGGCGTGGCAGCAGCGCAGGAACACGTGCTGGCCGTTGTCGACCCACCGCCCCTCGTGGCGGAACGACCAGGTCAGGCCGCCGAGCCGCTGGCGCCGCTCCAGAAGCGTGACCTGCGCCCCGCGGGTGGCGAGGTCGAGCGCGGCGGTGATCCCGGCGAGCCCGCCGCCCACTACCACGGCGTCGGCGCCGGCGGCGCCCGTCATGCCGTCCCCCGGGTCAGCGCCCGGGCGGCGACGAGCGCCTTCTGCCGGGTCGGCAGGGACACCCGGCCGTGTAGCACGGCGTCGGGGTCGGCCTGGATGCGGGTCAGGAGGCGCCGGTAGATCCCGGCCATCGCCGCCGTGCACGCCCGGCTGCGCCGGTCGAGCATCGGCAGGAGGGCGAGCCCGCGGTCGTACCAGTCGGCGGCCCGGGCCGCCTCGAACGACACCAGCGCCCGGAGGGCGTCGGGGTCGCCGGTGACGTCGGGGCTGCAGCCGAAGCGGGCGAGGTCCTCGGCCGGCAGGTACACCCGCCCCATGGCGTCGCGGTCCTCGACGACGTCGCGCAGGACGTTGGTCAGCTGGAGGGCCACGCCGAGGGTGTCGGCCAGCGGCTCGGCCCGGGCCGGGTCGGTCGCCCCGTAGATCCCGAGCGACAACCGCCCGACGGTGCCGGCCACCGCCCGGCAGTAGGCGACCAGCTCGTCGAAGTCGGCGTAGCGGGCCCCGTCGACGTCCATGCCGCAGCCGTCCACCAGTTCGTGCAGCGCCCCCATCGGGATGGGGTAGCGGCGGGAGGCGTCGGCGAGCGCCACCAGCACGGGGTCCTCCCCGGCGGCGTTGGGATCGGCGGTGATCGCCCGGAGGTCCTCGTGGATCGCCTCGAGCGCCTTGCGCTTCACGGCGGGCGGGTCGTCACCGTCGCCGACGTCGTCGATCCGGCGGGCCACGGCGTACAGGGCCGACATCGCCCGGCGCTTGGGGGTCGGAAGCAGCCGGATCCCGTAGAAGAAGTTGCGGGCCTCGCTGCGGGTGATCTCCTCGCAGCG
>DASSZM010000246.1:0-27977 GCA_035702855.1 Acidimicrobiales bacterium
CACGCCGGGCAACGACGCAGAGTCGCCCAGCGGCCGGTCCCGGCCTCACTAGTGTGCTCGGCGTGCACGGAGAGCTCACCGTCGTCGACGACCTGCCGGGTGCCTTCGCCCGCACCGTGATCGAGGCGTGGCAGGCGCGCACCGGCGAGCTGTTCCACTTCGCGCTCTGCGGGGGCAGCACCGCCGGTCCCTGCTACGAGCGTCTCGCCGCCGAGAGCGAGAACGTGATCGACTGGCTCTCGGTCGACGTGTACTGGGGCGACGAGCGCTGCGTCCCGGCCGACGACCCCGACTCCAACCAGCACCTCGGCCGCCAGGCGCTGCTCGAGCGGGTCGGCGGCGCCAACGCCGTCTACCCGATGAGCTGCGACGAGGGGCCGGACGCCTACGCCCTCCGGCTCGGCGAGGTCGGCAAGCTCGACGTGATCCACCTCGGGATGGGCCCCGACGGCCACACCGCCTCGCTGTTCCCCGGGTCGGAGGCCCTCGACGCCGACCCCGGCCAGCTGGTCGCCCGCAACGTCGACCCGTCCGGGCGCAACAAGCTCCCCCGCATGACGCTCACCTTCTCGGCCATCGCCCGCGCCCGGCTCGTGGTCTTCACCGTGGCCGGGGCCGCCAAGCGCGACACCCTGCGCGCCGTGATCGACGGGGCGGACCTCCCCGCCGGCCGGGTCACCGCCGATCGTGTCGTGTGGCTGGTGGACCGGGACGCCGCTCCGGCGTGAGCCGGCCGCGCAGCGGCCGTGAGCGGGGCTCCGGGGACCCGGAGCTCGACGAGCGGCTCGAGGACCTGCTCGACGCAGCCGGCGTCTCCGCCAATCGCGACCAGATGCGCGACCTGCTGGTCACGGTCGTGCGCCTCGCCTCGGACCGCTCGGACCGCCTGGACCTGAAGATCGCCAACGCCGCCCTGCGCGAGATGGCCGACGGCTTCGAGCTGTTCGCCCCGTACCGGGCGGTGCGCAAGATCACGATGTTCGGCTCGGCCCGCACCGCCGCCAGCGACCCCCTGTACGCCCAGGCCCGGGACCTGGCGGCGCTGCTCGCCGCCCACCACTGGTCGACGGTGACCGGCGCCGGGCCGGGGATCATGGCCGCCGGCCTCGAGGGCGCCGGCCCGGACCACGCCTTCGGCATCAACATCCGGCTCCCCTTCGAGCAGGGCGCCAACGAGTTCATCGCCTCCGACCCGAAGCTCGTGTCGATGAAGTACTTCTTCACCCGCAAGCTGCTGCTGATCAAGGAGTCCTACGGCTATGCCGTGCTGCCCGGCGGCTTCGGGACCCTGGACGAGGCGTTCGAGCTGCTGACCCTGCTGCAGACCGGGAAGGCCGAGCCGGCGCCGGTCGTGCTGCTCGACGTGCCCGGGGGCACGTACTGGCACGGCTGGGAGGAGTTCGTGGTCCAGCAGGTGGCGGCCCGCAACCTGATCGCCGACCACGACCGCCGCCTCTACCGGATCGTGGACAACGTCGACGACGCCGCCGCCGAGATCCTCGGCTTCTACCGCAACTTCCACTCGCTGCGCTGGGTGGGCGACACGCTGGTGGTCCGCCTGGAGCGCCGCCCGACCGAGGAGGAGGCCACCGAGCTGACCGACCGCTTCGGGGACATCGTGCGGGGGGCCATCACCGTGCTCGACCGGCCCCTCGCCGCCGAGCGGCGGGCCGACGAGCTCGCCGGCCTGGCCCGCGTCGCCCTCCGCTTCGACCGGATCTCCTACGCGCGCCTCCGGGACCTGATCGACGCCCTCAACGTGCTCGACAGCGCCCCGCCGCCGGTCCTGCTGCGCTGAGCGGGCCCGCCCCGGCGGCCGGGTCAGGGGTGGTCGTCGGGCTCGGCCAGGATGCCCGCCGCCTTCTCCACGGCGCGCCGGGCCCGGGTCAGCCGCCGCTCGTCGACGGGCAGCTCGGTGCCACCGTTGTCGATCGACTCGCGGAGGCGCTCCATGGCCAGATCGGCGAGCTCCTCGCTGATCGCCTCCAGCCGCCGCCGGATGTCCACGAACTCACCAGCCATGCTGCCCGGTCCTCCTCGTCGCGGCGGCGCGTGCCGGGGCGCCGCCCCCCAGTATCGCCGTCACCGCCCGGTCGGGCAGATGGTCCCGGGCCGCGGCGGCACCGTCGTGGTCAGGTAGCGGTCGACGGCCAGCTCGATGCAGCGGCTCTGGAAGTAGGCCGTGTGGCCACCGCCGTCGCGGGTCAGCAGCACCCCGTGGGGCAGCTCGGCGGCGAGGCCCCGGGCCCAGGCGTAGGGGGTGACGGGGTCGTGGGTGCTGCCGACCACCACGATCGCCGGGCTCCCCGGCGCCCGCACCCGCCCCGACGGGCCCGACGCCCGCACCGGCCATACGGCGCAACTGGCCAGGCTGTAGAGGTCCAGCAGGCCGAACACCGGCGACGCCCGCTCGGCGCCCGGTGCCGCCGCCCGGATGCGGCCGAGGGTGGGCGCCGGGCTGGTGGCGCAGTCGATCGCCGTCTCGGCCTCGTCGGTGTTGGCGAAGGTGCCGTTGCGGTTGCGCCCGACGTAGGCGTCGAACATCGAGAGGATGGGGGCGCCGTCCCCCCGCTGGAGCGACTGCAGGGCCTGGCCGAGCGTCGGCCACGACGACGGCGAGTACAGCGCCGAGGCGGCGCCGTAGAGCACCACCGCCGGGCCGACCGACTGGCCGGTCCCCGGCACCGCCAGCGGGTGGCGCCGGACCCGCGCCACCAGCGCCTGGAAGGCGGCGCCGGGCGCCCCGCGGGGCTGCCAGCCGCAGCCGCTGCCGGTACAGCTGGCGAAGAAGGCGTCGAGCTGCTGCTGGAGGGCCGCCGCCTGCTGGTCGGAGGAGGCGATGGCGCCGACGGCGGGGTTGATCGCCCCGTCGAGCACGAGTGCCCGCACCCGCCGGGGGAACAGCTCGGCGTAGGCGGCGCCGAGCAGCGTGCCGTAGGAGAAGCCGAGGTAGGTCAGCTTCGCCTCGCCGAGGGCCGCCCGGATGCGGTCCATGTCGCGCGCCGCCGCGTACGTGCCGACGTAGGGCAGCAGTCGCCCGCTGCGGGCCTGGCAGCCGGCGGCGAAGCGCCGGTCGGCGGCGACCAGGCGCAACCACCCGGCCGCCGTGGTCGGCGCCGGGTCGACGGTGAGCTCCGCCTCGAGCTGGGCCGGGCTCCCGCAGGTGACCGGGTCGCTCCGGTCGACCCCCCGGGGGTCGAAGCCGACCAGGGTCCAGTGGCGCGTCAACGCCGCCGGCACGTACGGCCAGATCTCGCCGAGGAAGTCAACGCCGGACACCCCGGGGCCGCCCGGGTCCACGAGGATCGACCCCCGGGCGCCCGCCGTCGCCACCCGCCGGTCGAGGGCGATGGCGATGGTGCCCTTGGCCGGGTCGGCGTAGTCCAGCGGCACCCGGAGTGAGGCGCACTGGTAGCCCGACGGCCCGCGCCCGGCGCGGCACGCCGACCAGCGCAGCGCCGGTGCCGCCCCGCCCGGTGCAGCGCCGGAGCCCCCGGAGCCCCCGGAGCCCCCGGTGCCGGCGGTCGCGGCGGGCGCGGTCGTGCGGCTGCGGCCCCCGCCCGACGCGGCGCGGGGCGTCCCGCCGCAGGCGGCGAGGAGCAGGGCGAGGACGGCGGCTACGGCGGGCACCCGCCGCCGTCGCCGTCGCGGCGCGACGGGCGGTTCGGGCATGTCCGCGGAGGCTATCGGTGGGCGCGGCTACCGTGCCGTCATGGCCGATCTGCTCCTCGAATCCTGGCTGGCGCAGCAGCGCGGGCGCATCACCGAGACGCTCTTCGAGTTCCTGCGGATCCCGTCGATCTCCGCCGACCCCGAGCACGCCGGGGACGTGCGCCGGTCGGCGGAGTTCGTGGCGGAGCTCCTGCGCGACGCCGGCCTCGAGCACGTCAAGCTGATCGAGACGGCGCGGGGGGCGGGCCTGCCGGCGGTCTACGGCGACTGGCTGCACGCCGGCGACGACGCCCCCACCGTGCTGGTCTACGGCCACCACGACGTCCAACCGGTCGACCCGCTCGAGGAGTGGACGTCGGGGCCGTTCGAGCCGGTGATCGTCGACGGGGAGTGCCGGGCGCGCGGCGCCATCGACGACAAGGGCCAGGTCCTCTACGAGATCGAGGCGGCCCGGGGACTGCTGGCCGAGCGCGGCGCCCTGCCGGTCAACCTCAAGTTCCTCGTCGAGGGCGAGGAGGAGATCGGCTCGGTGCACTTCCAGCAGCTACTGCTCGAGCGGGAGGAGCAGCTGGCCTGCGACGTGGTGGTCGTCTCCGACACCGGCATGATCGCCCCCGACGTCCCTTCCTCCACCGTCAGCATGCGCGGGCTGGTCGGCTTCGACGTCGCCCTGCGCACCGCCTCGATCGACCTGCACAGCGGCATGTGGGGCGGCACCGTGCCCAACGCCGCCCGACTCGCCGCCGAGCTCGCCGCCGCCCTGCACGACGGCGAGCACCGGGTGACGATCCCCGGCTTCTACGACCAGGTGCGGCCGCTCTCGGCGGACGAGGAGGCGTCGCTGGCCGCCCAGCCCTTCGACGAGCACGAGTTCCGGGCCCAGGCCGGCCACGTCGCCTACCTGGAGGGCGAAGCCGGCTTCTCCCCCCTCGCGCGCATCGGCGTGCGGCCGACGGCCGAGGTCGTCGGCATCAACGGCGGCTACGCCGGGCCGGGCATCAAGACGATCGTCCCCGCCACCGCCGGGTTGAAGGTGGCCCTCCGCCTCGTGCCCGACCAGCGGCCGGACGAGATCGAGGCCGCCTTCCGGGCCTGGGTGCAGTCCCGGCTGCCGACGGGTGTCGAGGCGGTGGTGACCGGCGAGGGGGGCGTGGCCCCGGCCGTCACCCCCGTCGACCACCCGGCGATGCGGGCGCTGGCGGAGACCATCGAGGCGGTGTGGGGGAAGCGCCCGCTGTGGACCCGCGAGGGCGGCTCCGGCCCCGAGGAGGCCCTCGGGCGGATGCTGATCGCCCCGGTGCTGTTCCTCGGCGTGGGCCTGCCCGACGACCGGATCCACGCCCCCAACGAGCGGATGGTGATGGACCAGTTCTGGAAGGGCCTGCTGGCCGCCGCCGAACTGCAGGAGCGCCTCGGGCGGCTGCGCTTCCCCAAGCGGGACGACGATTGAGCCGCCGGCCCGCCGCCGCCCCGGCCGACGCCCGGGAGTGGGTCAGCTTCGAGGACGAGGAGGAGGAGCGCACCTGGGTCTTCGACGTGACCTTCCTCACCTCCGGCTGGCGCTGCCTGTTCGGCGCCGGCTGCCAGGGGGTCCTCACCGGCCCGGCGCCCGAGCTCGAGCAGGGTTGCTGCTCGTACGGGGCGCACTTCACCGACGACGCCGATGCCGCCCGGGTGGAGGCGGCCGCCGCCACCCTCGAGCCGTCCCAGTGGCAGTTCGCCGCCCAGGGTCGCCGCCGCGGCGTCGTGCGCGCCGGGGCCGGCGGGGCGCGGGTCACCCGTCTGGTCGACGGCGCCTGCATCTTCCTCAACCGCCCCGGCTTCCCCGGCGGGGCCGGCTGCGCCCTGCACCGCGCGGCCCTCGAGCGCGGCGCCCTGCCGCTCGAGCTCAAGCCCGACGTGTGCTGGCAGCTGCCGCTGCGCCGGGAGGAGGCCGCCGACGACGACGGGCACGTCACCACGACCATCACCCAGTGGGACCGCCGCCACTGGGGTGCGGGCGGCGCCGAGTTCCACTGGTGGTGCACCGAGGCACCCGAGGCGTTCGACGGCCAGCGACCGGTGTGGCAGGCGATGGCGGCCGAGCTGGTCGCCCTGGTCGGCCCCGTGACCTACCTGAAGCTGGCCGGCTACCTACGCGGACGCCCCCGGCGCAGCTACCTGCCCCACTCCGCCGTCCGGACCCGGCCGGCGGAGGAGGGAACCGTTCGCGTCGACGGCACCGGGGAGCGGTAGGTTGACGGCCAGGCTCCGCCCCGGGCACGGCCCGGCAGCCGGGCCCGAGCGGCCCGGGGAACCCGGTGGCACGGGGGCCGGCGGTACACTGGCGGAGATCACGGTTCAAGCTCGACGCGACGGGAGCGGCACACGTGAAAAAGGGACGGCATCGGCGTTTCGAGGAAGCACGTGCACTGAAGCGCTCCAACGAGGAGATGAACGAGCCGTGCCCGGAGTGCGGCGCCCGCCCCGGGTCGGAGCACGCCAGCTGGTGCCTCGCCATGGAGGACGAGGAGGAGGAGTACGAGCCCGCCGCCCGGGCCGACGCCCCCGACCACCCCGCCCCCAGCGCCGGCTGACCTCCCCTCTCCCGCCGTCGCCCACCCACGGCGGTCGGCGCCGCGACCCGGGGTAACGTGGCCGGCATGCCGGACCAGTTCGACGTGGAGGCGATGATCGACCGCTTCCGGGCACGTGCCCGGGCCGTCCGCCAGCGCCCCCTCCCCCCGGTCGAGGGCGCCGAGCGCAAGCGCTTCGTCGACCAGAAGCGGATCGACTTCCAGGACTACGCCCTGATCGGCGACGCCGAGGCGCGCCTCGACGACGGGGTCCTGACCCTCACGATCGACCTGCGGCCGTCCCCCGGACCCGGGGGGTCGGTGGGCCCGGCCGATGATGGTGCCGCCCGGGAAGGGCCCGGGCCGACGGGTTAGACCGTCAACCGGCGGCGCCGGGCGGTGGACCGCCCCCGGCGGCGGGCCCCCCCGGCTTGAGGGGCTGGTAGGAGCGCTCCTCGAGGGCCAGCCCCCCGGCACCGTCGAACGCCACCGCCGCCGTACCGCCCACGAGGCGGCGGAGCGGCTCGCCGACCAGGTCGGCCCGCCAGCCCTCCGCCAGGCGGCCGCCACGGTCGGCGAGCAGGTCCACCACGTCGCCGCGCGTGGCCAGCACCACGAGGTCGAGGTCCTCCTGGCGGGCGAGCTGGCCGAGCCAGGCCATCGCCAGCGCCACCGCCGGGCGCACCTCCCGGGGCACCTCGTCGCCGGGCGGGTCCTGGATCGCCCCGGCCGGGAGGCGCCGCCCCTCCTGCACGGCGGCGAAGATCTCGTCGCCGGCGTCGCCCCGCAGGAAGCGGGCGTCGAGGCCCCGGACGCTGGCGAGCTGGGCCCGCTCGGTGGGCGGCTTGTGGGCCAGCGCCTGGATGGCCAGGTCGGGCAGCACGTAGCGCAGCGGCACGTCGATGCGGCGGGCCCGGGCCTCCCGCCAGGCCGCCAGGGCCTGGGCCACCCCCCGGGACGGGCCCCGGAGCTGGCGGGCATCCCGCAGGCGCCACCACGCCCGGTCGGGCTCGGCTGGTCGCGCCGCCCGCAGCCGGAGCAGCTCGCACTCCTGCTCGGCCCACGCCAGCCGCCCCCGGCGGTCCAGGTCCTCCCGGATGGCCTCCTCCAGGTCGAGGAGGTGGGCGACGTCGGCGACGGCGTAGCGGCGCTGCGACTCCTGCAGCGGGCGGGCGGACCAGTCGGTGAGCCGGTCGCCCTTGGGGAGGTCGTAGCCGAGGTAGATCCGGGTGAGCGTCGCCAGCGACGCCGAGCCGTGGCCGGCGAAGCCGGCGGCGATCTGGGTGTCGAACAGCCTTCCCGGCCCGGTCCCGCACTCGTGCTGGAGGATCTCGAGGTCCTGGTCGGCGGCGTGCGCCACCAGCGTCGCCGGGCCCCCCAGCAGGCCGGTCAGCGGGCCGACCGGCACCGCCAGGGGGTCGACCAGCGCCGCCCGGGTATCGGGTCCCTCCCGCCAGGAGAACTGGAGCAGCGCCAGCTGCGGCCAGTAGGTCTTCTCCCGGTGGAACTCGGTGTCGAAGCCGTAGCGGCCGGCGGCGCCGACCCGCTCGAGCAGGGCGACCAGACCGTCGGCATCGACGACGGGCGGGGCCTGGGCGTCGGGGTGCTCCGGGGCGGGGCGGAGGCGGGGCCCGGTGGGGGCGGCCCGGCCGGGGCGGCCGGCGGCGCTCACGCCGGCTCGGTGGCCCACGTGCGCAGCTGCGCCAGGCTGCGGGCGAGCAGGCGGGAGACCTGCATCTGGCTCACGCCCACGAGCGACGCGATCTCGGTCTGGGAGCAGCCGACCACGAAGCGCAACTCCAGGATGTGGCGCTGGCGCTCCGGCAGCCGGGCCAGCAGCGGGCTCAGCTCCAGCTTCCCGTCGACCTCCGCCAGGCGGGGGTCGCGGGCGCCGAGGCGGCTGGTGAGGGCGTGCTCCTCCCCGCCGGCGGTCGACGCCTCGAGGGAGGTGTTGTGGCGCAGGCCGCCGGCGTCGAGGGCCTCCACCACGTCGTCGATAGGGACCTGCATGCGATCGGCGATCTCCTGCAGCGTCGGCGAGCGGCCCAGCTCCTGGGTGAGCTCGTCGATGCACTGCTGGGCGCTCAGGTGCAGGTCGTGGATGCGGCGGGGCAGGCGCACCGACCAGCCGCGGTCGCGCAGGTGGCGCTTGAGCTCGCCGAGGATGGTGGCGGTGGCGAAGGTCGTGAGCTCGGCCCCGCGGTCGGGGTCGAAGCGGTCGATCGCCTTGAGCAGACCGATCAGTGCCACCTGGTTGAGGTCGTCGAGCTCCTCGCCGCGCTGGGCGAAGCGGGCCGCCAGGCTGTACGCCAGGCCCTGGTAGGCGGCGACGATGCGGTCGCGGGTGGCCGGCGTGCGGCTGCGGTGGTATTCGCTGATGTCCCGACGGATCTGCGCCCTCGCGGTCGGGGTGGGGCCGCCATTGGCCATCGGACCTCCTCCACCGGGGAGCCTACCGGGCATGCCGGCTCAGCCTCCGTAGTTCATCCGGGTGTCCTCCATGCGCAACGGCGCCACCTCGTCGCCCGAGGGCAGGCCACAGTCGACGACCTCCCCGACGAAGAGCGTGTGGGAGCCGAGGGGGAGGGTGTGGCGGAGCTCGCAGTCGAGCCAGGCGGCGGCGGCGGCGAGGATCGGCGCCCCGGTGGTGGCGGTCACGACCGGGTGGCCGCCGAGGGTGCCGGCGCCGGGGTCGTCCTCGGCCGGCTTGGCGAAGCGGCGGACGACGGCCCGGTCCTCGCGCTGGAGCAGGGAGAGGGAAAAGGCCCCGCCACGCTCGACCAGACCGTGGGTGACGGCTCCGACCTCCACGCCGACGGCGACGAGCTTGGGGTCGGTGGCGACCTGGGTCGCCCACGAGAGCGTCATCAGGTTGCGCCGGCCGCCGTCGGCGGCGCCGAGCAGGTACAGGCCGGTGGGCAGGGACCACAGCACCCGCCGCCGCCGACGGTCGAGCTCGTCGCCATCGCCGGCCCGCCTCGCCATCTCCCGACAGTAACGAACCGCTCAGGGCAGCACGTGCCAGGCGAGCCCGCGCCACGCCGGCCGCCGGCCCCACCCCCTGCGACCGTCGAAGAGGTCGGCGAGGGCGTCGAGCTCCGCCGGGGGGACCCCGATCTCCAGGTGGTCGGCACCGGCCGACCAGGCGGCCGTCTCCGCTTTCGTGAACACCACCTCGGCGGCGTCCCCCCGCAGGCGCAGACCGGCGCCGGGGCGCCGCCGCAGCGATCGCCGCAGGGTGGGCCCGAGGGCGGCGGCCGCCCCGGCGCCGAGCTCGACGGTGGCGCGGCCCCCCAGCCGGCGGCGCAGCCGCAGCGTCCCGACCCGCAGCTCGTCGGGGGCGGTGACCACCGGCGGCCGGCGGAGGCCGGCGATCGCCGAGGCCCGGGCGACATCGGTGACGAGCAGCGGGTTGCCCCGGGCGAGCACCTCGACGACCGCCTCGGTGCCGACCTCCCGGCACGCCTCGAGCTCGTCGGCGGTGAGGCCGAGGACCTGGAGGAACTCCACCGCCCCGAAGGGGCCCTGCAGGGTGCCGAGGCCGAGGTCCCGGACGACGACCGCCGCCGTCACCCGGCTGTCGCTGCCGATCCGGATCGGGCCCCGCAGGTCGAGGTGGTGCCCGGGGGCGAAGGGGTGCCGGCTGGTCCACACGTAGCCGGCGAGGTTGGCGAGCAGCTCCACCGCCCACAGCGGCTCCTCGTCGGCGACGACGCGGAAGCTCAGCTCGAAGCCCCAGCCCGACACGTCCCGATCCGGCGACTCCTTCACCGCCAGCTCCGACAGGCCGAGCGTCACGAGGTGCCAGTGGCCGTCGACGCGGGTGACGAGCACCTCCTCCACCGGGCCGTGGCCCTGGAAGCGGTGCGGGGCGCGCGGGTGGTGGCGGGCGTACGGCTCGGCCCCGTCCGCGGCGCGCACCGCCGCCTCGATGGCGACGGCGCCCGGCCCCCCGGGCGCGCTCACGCCTCCGGCCGGCGGTCCCAGTCCGGGTCCAGCTGCAGCAGGAACAATCGGCACCGGGTCTCCTCGGCGTCCTCGCCGATGCGCCCGGCGGCGGCCCGCAGCGCCTCCAGGGAGCGCAGGAAGCCCCGGTTGGAGGGATGGCGCCAGCGGACGTACCCGTTGCCCCGCCACCCGTTGGCCCGCAGGGCGTCGAGCCCCCGGTGGTAGCCGACCCGGGCGTAGGCGTAGGAAGCCACCGGATCGTCGGCGGACTCGGCCAGCAGGGCCCACGCCGCCAGCAGCGTCGGCTGGGCGGCGGCGAGGGCCGCCGCGAGGGCGGGCCGCTCCCCCGCCGGGCCGGACTCGGCCCGGGCCAGGGCCTCCGCCACCGCCGGCTCGGGCGGGGGGAGGACGGTCTCGGGCGGTCCGGTGGTCAGGGGGACGTCGCTCACGACCCCATCATGGCGCCGTTCAGGGCTCGACCGCGAGGACGTGCTGGCTGCGCCGCCCGTGGCGCAGCACCACGAAGCGACCGTGGAGAGCGTCGGCGGGGGTCAGGTCGCGCTCGTCGGTCTGGCGGCGGTTGTTGACGTAGACCGCCCCCTGCTTCAGCTCCCGGCGGGCGGCGCCCTTCCCACCGACCAGGCCGGCGGTGACGAAGGCGTCGACCAGCGGCAGGCCCGCGGCGAGCGACGCCGCCGGGACCGGCGTCGACGGGGCGTCGGCGAGGGCCGACTCCAAGGCGGCGGCGTCGAGGTCGGCGATGCCCTCGGTGAACAGCACCGCGCCCGCCCGTTCGGCCCGGGCGGCCTCGTCGGGGCCGTGGACCATCGCCGTCAGCTCGCGTGCCAGCGCCCGCTGCGCCTCGCGACGCTCGGGGTGCTCGGCGGTGGCCCGGTCGAGGCCCTCGATCGCCTCCCGGTCGAGGAACGTGAAGCGCCGCAGGTAGCCGCCGACCTCGGCGTCGGCGGTGCCGAGCCAGAACTGGAAGAAGGCGTACGGGCTGGTGCGGGCGGGGTCGAGCCAGACGGTTCCGGTCTCGGACTTGCCGAACTTGCCCCCGTCGGCCTTGGTGACGAGTGGCGAGGTCAGCCCGAAGCCGTGCACGGCGCGCAGGCGGCGCAACAGGTCGACGCCCTCGGTGATGTTGCCCCACTGGTCGCTGCCCCCCAGCTGGAGCCGGCAGCCGAAGCGGTCGTGGAGCACGACGAAGTCCCAGGACTGCAGGAGCATGTAGCTGAACTCCGTGTAGGACAGCCCCTGCTCCCGCCCCTCGAGGCGGGCCCGGACCGAGTCCTTGCGGACCATCTCGTTGACGCTGAAGTGCTTGCCGACGTCGCGCAGGAACTCGAGCAGCCCGGCCGTGCCGAGCCACTCGTAGTTGTCGGCGAGGACGGCGCGGTCGGCCGAGAAGTCGAGGAACCGGCCGAGCTGGGCCCGGATCCCCTCCCGGTTGGCGGCGAGGACCTCGGGGGTGAGCAGCACCCGCTCCTCGGACCTGCCACTCGGGTCGCCGATCATGCCGGTGGCCCCGCCCACCAGGGCGATCGGGCGGTGCCCGGCCTCCTGGAGGCGCCGCAGCGTGCACATCTGCTGGAGGTGGCCGACGTGCAGGCTGTCGGCGGTCGGGTCGAAGCCGATGTAGGCGGTGAAGCGCTCCCGGGCGAGCAGCTCCGGGAGGGCGTCGTCGGTCAGTTGGTGCACCAGGCCCCGCCAGGACAGTTCCTCGAACAAGCTCGTCGGCATCGGTCCCAGCGTGCCATGCCGCCCGAGCGGGTCGCGCCGCTTTAGGCTCGCCGGGCGTGACCGCGGTCCCCGAGCCCGACGGCCGACCGCCGCTCGAGACCCGGCTGCGCCTGCGCGGCCCCCTCGACCTGCGCCGGACGCTCTCGCCGCTGCGCCACGGCCCCGGCGACCCCTGCGTCCACCTCGAGGGGCGGACGGTGTGGCGGGCGACGCGCACGCCGGCCGGACCGGCGACCCAGGCCGTCGTCGCCGAGCCCGACGCCGGCGGGGTGCGGTGCTGGGCGTGGGGCCCGGGGGCACCGTGGCTCCTCGACCACCTGGGGTCGCTGGTCGGCGCCGGTGACGAGCCCGCCGCCCTCGCCGACCTGGTCGCCCGCCGCCCGCCGGGCTGGCAGGTGGTGGGGCCGCTCGCCCGGCGCCACCCCGGGCTGCGCATCCCCCGCAGCGCGGCGGTGACCGAGGCCGCCGTCCCGGCCGTGCTCGAGCAGAAGGTGACCGGCGTCGAGGCGACCCGCAGCTACCGCGCCCTGGTCCTGGCGCTCGGCGAGCCGGCGCCGGGGCCCCGGGCGGGGCTCCGGCTCCCGCCGTCCGCCGATCGGCTGGCCGCCACCCCCGGCTGGGCGCTGCACCGCCTCGGCGTCGAACGCAAGCGGGCCGAGACCCTGCGGCGTGTCGCCGCCGCCGCCGGCCGCCTCGAGGACGCCGCCGGCCTGCCCCTCGGCGCCGCCCGGCGGAGGTTGACGACCGTCGCCGGCGTCGGGCCCTGGACCGCCGCCGAGGTCGCCCTGGTCGCCCTCGGCGACCCCGACGCCGTGAGCATCGGGGACTTTCACCTCCCCAACCAGGTGGCCTGGACGCTCACCGGCGTGGCGCGCGGCGACGACCGGCTCATGCTGGAGCTGCTCGAACCCTGGCGCGGCCAGCGCGGCCGGGTGCTGCGGCTCCTCATGACCCGGGGCGTCACCGCTCCCAAGTTCGGGCCGCGCCAACCGCTACGGTCCTTCCGGGACCGGTGACCGGGCCGAGGAGGACGCATGCACCCTGGGATCTTCGCCGAGGTGGACCCCGACCGCCCGGCGATCGTCATGGCCGGGACCGGGGAGGTGACGACCTACCGCCAGCTCGACGAGGCCGCCAACCGGGCGGCGCGGGCCCTGGCGGCCGCCGGCGTCGGCCCCGGGGACCACATCGCCTTCCAGCTCACCAACGGCCCGGGCTTCTTCGCCCTGCTGTGGGCCGCCCACCGCTCCGGCGTCGTCTACACGGCCACCAGCACCCGCCTCACCGCCGAGGAGACCGCCTACATCGTCGGTGACTGCGGCGCCCGGGTCTTCGTCGGCGACGCCGCCCTCCCCGAGCTCACCGCCTCGCTCGGCGACCGCCTCGACCCCGGTGTCACGCGCTTCGTGGCCGGCGGCACCGCCGACGGCTGGGCGCCCTGGGACGAGGCCACCGCCGCCCAGGCCCCCGACCCGGCGCCCGGCCCCTTCGCCGGCGACGACATGCTGTACTCGTCGGGCACCACCGGCCGCCCGAAAGGGGTCCTGCACCACCTGGCCGGCGTCGGCCTCGACGAGCCCGACGGCGTGACCCGGCTCTGCCAGCTGTTCTTCGGGATGGACGACCGCACCGTCTATCTCTCCCCCGCCCCCCTCTACCACGCCGCCCCGTTGCGCTTCACCCGGGCGGTGCAGCGCACGGGGGGCACGGTGGTGGTGATGGAGCACTTCGACGCCGCCTGGTTCCTCGAGCTGCTCGGCCGCCACCGGGTGACGATGACCCAGGTGGTGCCGACCATGTTCGTCCGGATGCTCAAGCTGCCGCCCGAGGTGCGGGCGGCGGCGGACGTGTCGTCGCTGCGCTGCGCCGTCCACGCCGCCGCCCCCTGCCCGGTGGCCGTCAAGCAGCAGATGATCGACTGGTGGGGCCCCATCGTCTGGGAGTACTACGCCGGCACCGAGGGCAACGGGCTGGTCCTGTGCGACTCGCCGCAGTGGCTCGCCCACCCCGGCACCGTCGGCCGCCCGCTGATCGGCGAGGTGCACGTGGTCGGCGAGGACGGCGCCGAGGTCCCGGCGGGCACGGTCGGCACGGTGTACTTCGGGGGCGGCGCCGACTTCGAGTACCTCCACGATGCCGCCAAGACCGCCGCCGCACACCATCCCGCCGGCTGGACGACCCTCGGCGACATCGGCTACGTCGACGGGGACGGCTTCTTGTACCTGACCGACCGCAAGGCCGACATGATCATCTCCGGGGGCGTCAACGTGTACCCCCAGGAGGCCGAGAACGTGCTGGCCCTGCACCCGAAGGTCGCCGACGTCGCCGTGTTCGGGGTGCCCGACGACGACCTGGGCGAGGCGGTGAAGGCGGTGGTGGAGCCGATCGACCCGGCGGACGCCGGGCCGGCGCTCGCCGCCGAGCTGATCGCCTACTGCCGTTCGCAGCTGGCCCACTACAAGTGCCCGCTCTCGGTGGACTTCGAGGCCGAGCTCCCCCGCCACCCGACCGGCAAGCTGTACAAGCGCCTCCTCAAGGACCGGTACTGGGCGGGGCACGCCACCCGGATCAACTGACCGGGGGCGCAGCCCCCCGCTCAAGCCCCCGAGAGGCGCCGATCCCGTCAGGCGCCCTTCGCCCGGGTCCACGCGAGGAGCCGCTCGAGCGGCCAGTTGGTGACGACCCGCTCGGGGTCGACGCCGCACGCCACCGCCTTGCGCACCCCGTTGGCGGCCCAGTCCAGCTGCCCGGGGGCGTGGGCGTCGGTGTCGATGCTGAACAGGCAGCCGGCGTCGACCGCGAGGGCGAGCAGCTCGTCGGGCGGGTCGAGCCGCTCGGGGCGGGCGTTGATCTCCACCGCCGTGCCGGCCTCGGCGCAGGCGGCGAACACGCGACGGGCGTCGAAGCTCGACGGCGGCCGGCCCCGCCCGGTCACCATGCGGCCGGTGCAGTGCCCGAGGATGTCGACCGCCGGGTCGCGCACCGCCCGCAGGAGCCGGGCGGTCATCGCCGGGGCGTCCATCCGCAGCTTGGAGTGCACCGAGGCGACGACCACGGCGAGCGGGGCGAGCAGGTCCCGGTCGGCGTCGAGGCCGCCGTCCTCCAGGATGTCCACCTCGATGCCGTCGAGGACCCGCACCCCGGCGTCACCGGCGTCGTTGCAGTCGGCGACGAGGGCCCACTGGGCGCGGCGGCGTTCGGCGGACAGGCCGTTGGCGACGGTGAGGCGCGCCGAGTGGTCGGTGACCGCCAGGTACTCCAGGCCGAGCGCCGCCGCGGCCGCCGCCATCTCCGGCAGCGGGCTGCCCCCGTCGGACCAGTCGGTGTGGCTGTGGCACTCGCCACGGCGCCGGGCGAGCTGCTCGGCGACGGCCGGGTCCTCCGCCGGCAGGGCGTCCACCTCCTCCTCCAGCCGGAGGAGGTAACCGGGCGTGTCACCGGCGAGGGCCTCGGTCACCACCCGCGCCGTGGTCTCCCCCACCCCGCGCAGCTCCTGGAGGCGGCCGGCGGCGGCGAGGCGGGCGACCCGGACCGGGTCCTCGGCGGCGACGCTGGCGGCGGCGTTGCGGAAGGCCCGGACCCGGTACGTCGGCGCCTGGGTGCGCTCGAGGAGGAAGGCGATCCGCCGCAGGGCCGCCGCCGGGTCGGGCGGGTCAGCCACCCCGTCCCCCGCCGGCGGGGCCGGCCTGGACCTGCTGGTTGTGGTGGTCCTGGTTGCCGTTGCCCTTCCCCGGGCCACCCTGCCCCGGACCGCCGCCCTGCCCGCCGCCGGGCGGGCCCTGGCCCGGACCGTCGCCCGTGGTCGTGGTGGTGCTCGCGGCGGTCGTGGTGGTCGTGGACGGGGCCGTGGTCGTGGTGGGGGTCGGGGCGGTGCCACCGACCCCCTCCAGCGCGTTGAGGGCGGCGCCGTACTGCTGGGCGGTGACGAGCCGGTCGGTGAGCAGCTGCTGGGCGCGCCCGGCGTAGATCGTCGCCTCGGCGGCCCGCTGCCCGGCCGGGGTGGTGGCAACCTGCTCCAGGTCGTAGGCGAGCTGGGTCGGACCGGGCTGGTCGAGGGCCTTCAGGGCGTCGGCCTCGGCGAGCAGGGCGGCGACACCCGGCGGGACCGTCGTCGTGGTCGTGCGCGCCGTGCTGGCCCCCGTCGTCACCACGGTCCGCCCGCCGGTCTGGCGCCGGCCGCCGCCGTGGCCGGCGAGGGCGACGGCGGCCAGGGCTCCGGCGACGACGAGGGCGGCGAGGGAGGTCACCAGCACCTGGCGACCGCGGCGGTGGCCACGGCGGCGCCGGCCGCCCTCCCGCGTCGGCCGGCCACCGGGCGGCCCGGCGAACCCGCCGGCGTCCGGGCCGGGCACCGGGCGGGGAGCCGGCGCGGTCGGTGGCAGGGGACGGGGCGGCAACGGGGCGACCGTCGTCGCCGCCAGGGCGGCGGCGCCGGCTGCGGCACCTCCTGCGGCCCTGCCGGCGACACCGGCTGCGGCACCGCCCGCGGCACCGGCGAGACCGCCGGCGGCCGCCGCCGGGAGCAGGCGGGTGTCCTCCCCCTCGCCGGCGAGGGCGGCGCGCATGGCGGCCGCCGAGGCGTAGCGATCCCCCGGGCGCCGGTCCATGGCCCGGCGGACCACGGCCGCCAGGTCGGGGGGCACGGCCGGGCGCAGGGCGGCGATGTCGGGGGCGCCACCCTCGACGACGGCGCGTGCCTGGGCGACCGGCTCGTCCCCGCCCGGGTAGGGCTTGCGCCCGGCGAGGGCCTCGTAGAGCACGACGCCCACGCTGTAGAGGTCGGACTGCGGTGACGCCGGGCCGCCCTCGACCTGTTCGGGGGCGAGGTAGGCGACGGTGCCGATCAGCATGCCCACCGCCGTGAGGTCGGCGGTGGCCGGGTCCGTGGGGTCACCGGCGGCCGCGGACCGGATCGCCTTGGCGATCCCGAAGTCGCCGACCTTGGCGTGACCCTCGGGGTCCAGGAGGATGTTGCCCGGCTTGACGTCGCGGTGGACGATGCCCCGGTCGTGGGCCGCCCCGAGGGCGGCGAGCACGTCGCCGGCGACGCCACGCAGCCAGTCCGGGTCCACCGGCCCGGTCCGCATCCGGTCGGCCAGCGACTCGCCGGGGAGCCGCTCCATGACGAGGTAGGCCCGGCCGGCGTCCTCGCCCGAGTCGTAGACGGCGACCACGTTGGGATGGTTGAGCCGGGCGGCGGCGCGCGCCTCCCGCTCGAAGCGTGCCCGCATGCCGGGATCGGCGGACAGCTCGGGCCGCAGGAGCTTGACCGCCACCGGGCGTTCCAGGCGCTCGTCGTGGGCGTCGAAGACGTCGGCCATGCCGCCCCGGCCCAGGCGGGCCCCGAGGCGGTAGCGGCCGGCGATCGTCGGACCCCCCGTGCCGGTTGGCTGCATCCGGGACGTTCTACCCGCCTTGGCGCCCGACGCGGGCATCATGGACCGGTGGACGTCGCCGCCCTCCTCCTGACCGGTGGTCGCAGCCGCCGGATGGGGCGCGACAAGGCCGGTCTCCTCGTCGGGGGCCGCACGCTGGCGCAGCGCACCGCCGACCTGCTGCGCCGGGCCGGGCTCGGGGGGCCGCTCCTGGAGCTCGGCCCCGGGGTCAGCGACCTCGAGGCCGTCCCCGACGCCCGGCCGGGGGCGGGACCGCTGGCGGCCGTGGCCACCGGGGTGGCGGCCCTGCGGGGGGCCGGGTTCGCCGGCGCGGCGCTGGTGGTCGCCACCGACCTGCCCCGCCTGGAGGTGGAGCTGCTCACCTGGCTCGGGGCCCACCCCGGGCCCGGCAGCGTCGTCCCGGTCCGTGGCGGCCGGCCGCAGTGGCTGTGCGCCCGCTACGGCGCCGCCGCCCTGGACGCCGCCGGTCCCCTGGTCGCCTCGGGGCGCACGGCGCTGCGGGAGCTCGCCGGGGCAGCCCCCCTCCACCTGGCCGAGCCGGGCGAGTGGCTGCACGGGTCGCTCCACCCCGGGGTGCTCGACGACGTCGACACCCCCGACGATCTCGCCGGTGCGGGGGTGGGCCCGTGACCGCCCCGCTGCGGGCGGTCACCGACGTCCGGGCCGTCAAGGTCCGCCCCGGCCGGAGCCTGGAGCTGCCCGACCGCCTGACGACCGAGGAACCGCTGGAGATCCGGGCCGCCGGCCCCGGCCAGGAGTCGCAGCCGGTGGCGGTGACGATGCGCACCCCGGGCCACGACTTCGAGCTGGCCGTCGGGTTCCTCGTGAGCGAGGGCCTGGTCGCCCCGCCCGAGGTGGCGGCGGTGGGCTACTGCGACGCCGCCGACCCCGACAACCGCTTCAACACCGTGACCGTCTCGCTCCGCAGGCCGTGGCAGGCGCCGACGACGCGCACGTTCGTCGCCAGCTCGAGCTGCGGGGTCTGCGGCAAGACCGGCATCGACCAGGTGGAGCTGGCGTGCCCGGTCCTGCCCGCCGGCGCCCCCGTCCCCGCCGCGGTGGTGCCGACCCTCCCCGACTCGCTGCGCGCCGCCCAGCGGGTGTTCGACCGCACCGGCGGGCTGCACGCCGCCGGCCTGTTCGACCACGAGGGCGTCCTCCACGTCGCCCGGGAGGACATCGGCCGCCACAACGCCGTCGACAAGGTGATCGGCCAGCGCGTCCTCGATGTCGTGGGCGGCCGGGTCCCGGACGGGCCGGCGCTGCCGGCGGCGGCGGCGGTCCTCATGGTCTCGGGACGGGTGAGCTTCGAGATCGTGCAGAAGGTGGCGATGGCCGGCATCCCCGTCGTCGCCGCCGTGTCGGCGCCGTCGAGCCTCGCCGTGGCGGCCGCCGAGCGCCTCGGGGTCACGGTGGCCGGCTTCGTGCGGGGCGACAGCTATACCGTCTACAGCCATCCCGAGCGGATCCGCTTCGAGGGCTGACTCCCCCTGCGGGCCGGGACGCCCCGCAGGCGGCGGGGCGGCTCAGCGGGCGGTGGCGGGCCGTGCCTCGGGTCGCGGTTCCTTCGGCAGGCCGAGGAGCCGCTCGCCGACGATGTTGCGCTGGATCTGGGCCGAACCGCCCCAGATCGTCTCGGACCGGGCGAAGAAGAACTGCGCCTGCAGGGCGCTCGGGGCGTAGTCGTCGCGGCCCCGCCGGCGCCCGGTACCGGGCAGGAGCTCCTCGTCGGCCGGGCCGCAAAGGACCTGGCCCTCGGCGCCGAGCAGGTCGATCGCCCGGTCGGTGAACCACTGGTGGTACTCGGACCAGAACATCTTGTTGGTGGCGCCGAGAGCGGCCACGCCCGGGTCGGCGGTGCCGTCGAGCGCCGCGCTGAGCGTCCGGAAGCCGTTGATCTCCATGACCTTCACCGTCGACCACGCCCGTGCCAGGTCCTGGCGGACGAGGGGGTCATCCGCCCGCCCGTTCCGGCGCGCCGCCTCGATCACGGCGTCGAGCTCCTTGCGGAAGCGGCGGAAGCCGGTGGTGGCGCTGGTGCCGCGCTCGAAGCCGAGGGTGGTCATGGCCACGGCCCAGCCGTTGCCCACCCCGCCCACCACGTTGTCCTTCGGGCAGCGGGCGTCGGCGAACCAGACCTCGTTGAACTCCGCCGACCCGTCGATCTGGGTGATCGGGCGCACCTCGATCCCCGGCTGGCGCATCGGCACCAGCAGGTAGGAGATGCCCGCGTGACGCTCGGCCCCCGGGTCGGTGCGGGCGAGGAGGAACATGTAGTCGGCGTACTGGGCTTGGGTCGTCCAGATCTTCTGCCCGTCGATCCGCCACCCGTCGCCGTCGAGCACGGCCGTCGTCCGCAGCGACGCCAGGTCCGAGCCGGCGTCCGGCTCGGAGAAGCCCTGGCACCAGGCCGTCTCGCCGCGCATGATCCCCGGCAGGAAGCGCTGCTTCTGCTCCTCGGTCCCCCACTGCAGGATGGTCGGACCGACGAGGGTGTCGCCGAAGAAGTCGGCCCGCAGGGGGGCACCGACCCGGGCGAACTCCTCGTTGAGCACCACCGACTCCATCAGCGACAACCCCTTGCCGCCGTACTCCTCGGGCCAGGCGGCACAGATCCAACCGCCCTCGAACAGCTTGGTGGTCCACGCCGCGAGCCACGCGGCCCGCTCGTCGGGATCCTGGTGGAACCCCGGGGTGCCCCACCCTGCGGGCAGGTTGTCCTCCAGCCAGGCGCGGATCTCGGCGCGAAAGGCCTCGGCCTCGGGCGGGTAGGTCAGGTCCATGCGCCGATGCTACCGACGCCGTCGCCCGCCTCTCCCGGGCGCGGCGAGGGGCCACGGGCGCGCCCGCGGCCCCTCACCCGCACTGGACGCCCGGAGCGGGCGGTGGCTCAGACGCGGCGGACGTTCGACGCCTGCAGGCCCTTGGGGCCCTGGTTGACCTCGAACTCCACGCGGTCGTTCTCCTCCAGGTTGCGGTACCCGCTTCCCTCGATCGCGCTGAAGTGCACGAACACGTCGGGCCCACTCTCTTGGGAGATGAACCCGTACCCCTTGTCGGAGTTGAACCATTTCACGGTTCCGGTAGCCACCAGCCATCCCTCCTTTCCCGGCCGGCCCGGACCTCTTGCACTGCTCGCCCGGCGGCCACCGGCGCGACTGCCGGGAGGGAACTGCTCGACTCCGATGCTGCGCCCTCGGAGCGCGAACCGTAGCATGCGCGCGGCCGCGGATGCGTACCCTGGGTTGCCATGACCAGGATGGTCGCCGTCGTCCCGCACACGCACTGGGATCGCGAGTGGTACGCGGGATTCCCCTATTTCCGTTTGCGCCTGATCGAGGTGATGGACCAACTCCTCGATCGGCTCGAACGGGACCCTGCCCACCGCTTCTTCCTCCTCGACGGCCAGATGGCGATGGTGGACGACTACCTGGAGGTGCGACCCGAGGCCGCCGCCCGGATCCGGGAGCTGGTCCGCACCGGGCGCCTGTCGGTGGGCCCGTGGTACGTGCTCATGGACGAGTTCCTCGTGTCCGGCGAGACCATCGTGCGCAACCTCCAACTCGGCGTGGCCCGGGCCGCCGGTCTCGGGGGTCACCTCCCCGTCGGCTACCTCCCCGATATGTTCGGCCACATCGGGCAAATGCCACAAATATTGCGGGAGGCGGGATTCGCGCACGCCGTCGTGTGGCGCGGCGTGCCCCGTGCCGTCGATCGCACCGCCTTCTGGTGGCGCGCTCCCGACGGCAGCACGGTCCGGGCGGAATACCTCCCGGCGGGATACAGCAATGGCGCGTCCGTCCCCGACGACCCCGACGCCCTTCTCCGCCGGTTGCGGGCCCACGAAGCCCAGCTCTCACCCTTTCTGGGGGAAGACGCGCCGTTGTTGTTCATGAACGGCACGGATCACCAGGCCCCCCAGCCGTGGCTGCCCGCCGTCGCCGGCGCCCTCAACGACGAGCAGAAGGATTTCGAGCTGCGGATCACGCCACTCGAGGAGTACCTGGCCACCGCGCCGACCGAAGCCCTCCCGTCGTGGGCCGGGGAGCTGCGCAGCAGCGCCCGGGCCAACCTGCTCATGGGCGTTGCCTCCAACCGGGTGGACGTGAAGGTGGCGGCGGCACGCGCCGAACGCGGCCTCGAGCGCCTCGCCGAGCCGCTCGCCGCCCTGTGGCTCCCCGCCGGCGCGTGGCCCCAGGAGCAGCTCGACCTGGCGTGGCTGGAGGTCATCCGCAACTCCGCCCACGACTCGATCTGCGCCTGCTCCGCCGACGAGGTCGGCGTCGCTGTCCTGCACCGCTACGCCGACGCCGCCACCATCGCCTCGGGGGTGGTCGAGCAGGTGCAGCGCGAGTTGCGGGGGGCGTTCGGGCGCCGCGGTCCCGTCGTGGTCAACCCGGGGCCGCGGACCCGCAGCGGTCTGGTCGAGCTCGTCCTCCCGGGGGCGGACGCCCCCACCGGGATGCAGCTGGTGGACCGGGTGACGGCCGGCTCGGTCGAGCGGGAGGCGCGGGGGCGGGACCTGGCCCGGGTCCTCGCCGAGCTGACCGAGACCGGGTGGCTCGAGGACGGCCGCGCCACGGCGGCGACGGTCGAGTGGACGCCCACCGGCGTCCGGCTCGACCTCGTGGCGGACCGGGCCGAGGCAGCCGACGCCTCCCTCCGCCCGGTGGGATCGGCGATGGCGGAGGCGGCCGCGCAGGCGGCAGCCAACCCCGAGCGCCCGCTGTGGGTGCGCGTGGACCGGCCGGCCAGCGTGCGGGTCCTCGCCCGGGCGGTGGACGTCCCCGGCTACGGCTGGGCGAGCCTGCCCGCCGGCGGGGCGGGGCCCCTGCCCGGCCTCGGGTGGCGCCCGGCCGAGCCGGTCCCCGCCGGTGGCACGACCCCCGACGGCTCGGTGCGCGGCGGCGACAACTGGCTGGACAACGGCCTGATCCACGTGGCGGTCAACCCGGCCGACGGGACCTTCGCCGTCAACGGCCTGGCCGGTATGGACCGGCTGGTCGACGGCGGGGACGACGGCGACACCTACAACTACTCGCCGCCGGCGGAGGACCTCGTCGTCGAGCGGCCGGACTCGGTGACGAGCAGCCTGTGCGAGGACGGGCCCCTGCGCGGCCGGCTCCGGGTGGAGCGCGTGTTCACCTGGCCGGAGCGGGTCGAGCGGGGCCGGCGGGCCGGCTCGGCCCGGGTCGCGGTCACCACGATCCTCGAGGTGCGCGCCGGCGAGCGGCTCGTGCGCATCACCACCCGCTTCGACAACCCGGCCCGGGACCACCGCCTGCGGGCGCTGTTCCCCCTCGCCGAGCGGGCCGGCCGCTCGGAGGCCGAGTGCGCCTTCGGCATCGCCGCCCGGCCCCTCGTCGCCGAGGGCGGCGAGGGCGAGGCCGGCATCCCGACCTTCCCGTCCCGCCGCTGGGTGCGGGCCGGTGGGGTGACGCTCACCCACGAGGGCCTCGCCGAGTACGAGGTCGTCGACGACGGCTGGCAGCTGGCGCTGACGCTCCTGCGGTCGACGGGGCTGATCTCGCGGCCGGCCCCCGCCCTGCGGCCCAACTCCGCCGGCCCCCCGCTGGCCACCCGCGACACCCAGATGGTCGGCCCCGTCGAGGTCCGCTACGGCGTCGCCACCGGGGCGGTGGACCCCTGGGCGCTGGCCGACGACGCCTGGCTGCCGCTGCTGGTCGTCGCGGCGGCCGGCGGCGGCACGCTGCCTCCCACCGGTTCGCACCTCCGGGTCACGGGGGCGCAGGTCTCGTCCTTGCGCCGGGCGAGCGGCGCGCTGGAGCTGCGTGTCTTCAACCCCTCCGACGACCCGGCGGTCGTGAGCGTCGAGGGACGGGCCGGCTGGCTGGTCGACCTGCTCGGGCGGCCCACCGAGCGCTGGCGGGAGTCGTTCGCCCTGCGCCCGTGGGGCCTGGCGACGGCCCGGGTGGACGAGCCCGACGGGGTGGCGGTCGAGCACTGACGGCGCCTCGACGGGGCCGCCGTGCGCCGGTGGCCCCCGCTCCCGGCCGATGGCCCTCGCTGTCAGCCCGGGGCTCGCCGGTTGGCCCCCAGGTGCTCGACCAGCGCCGGACCCACCGCCGCGTGGTGGCCCTCGGGAAGCCAGTGGCCGGCGTCGAGCTCGACGGAGCGCCACGGGCCGGCGACCCATTCGGCGCAGGCGTCGACGGCTGCCCGACCGATGAAGGGGTCCCGCCGTCCCCACAGCTGGAGGGTCGGCACCGTGACCGCCGGGGTGGTGGCCAGCCCCGACCCCGGCAGCGCCCCGTACCAGGCGAGCGCCCCCCGGGCGGCGGCGGGGTCGGCCAGGTGGGCGGCGTAGCGGTCGGCGGAGGCGGCGTCGAGACCGGAGCGGCGCAGCAGGGCGGCGATCCGGCGGCGGCCGAGGGCGGCCAGGCCCAGCTCGGCGCCGGGGACCTGCGCCGGCAGCACGTACCAGGAGCGCAACGCCTGACCCGGGCGGCGGGCGGCGGCCGCCATGGCGCGGGGGTGCGGCACCGACAGCGCCGCCAGCGACGCCACCCGGGAGAAGGCGGTCGCGGCCAACCTCCACCCCACCAGTGCGCCCCAGTCGTGGCCCACCACGTGGAAGCGGGCGGCGCCGGCGGCCTCGGCGAGGGCGGTGACGTCGCCGGCGAGCACCGGCAGCCGGTAGGCGCTCCGGCCGGCCGGCCGGGCACCGGGGCTGTAGCCGCGCTGGTCCGGGACGAGCAGCCGGTAGCCGGCGTCGAGCAGGTGGGGGGCGACGCCGGCCCAGCAGCGCCGGTCCTGGGGGAAGCCGTGGAGCAGCACCACCACCTCGCCGGCCGGGTCGCCGAGGTCGTCGACCTCGAAGCGCAGCCCGTCGTGGATGAAGCGCTCCATCGCCCGGCTCCTACCCCGCCGGGGACCCGGCTCCGCCGGTGGGGGCAGGCGAGGCGGGGCCCGGCGACTTGAGGCCCGCCCCGCAGAGGACCACGACCGTCGCCGCCGATCGGGTGGCCGGGAGCGACGCCCGCCAGGCCGCCCAGGAGGCGGCCGCCGTCGGCTCCACCCACACCCCCCGGCGGGCGAGGTCGGCCCTCGCCGCGAGGATGGCGTCGTCGTCGACGGCGACGACCGCCCCTCCCGAGCGCTCCACCGCCGCCAGGATCGCAGCCCGGCGGGGCGGGGCGGCGATGGCGATGCCCTCGGCGACGGTCGCGGCGGTCGGCGGCGCGCCGGCGAGGGGCGCGCAGGCGGCGGCCTGCACGGCGACGATGCGGGGGAGCCGGTCGATGAGCCCGGCGGCGAGCAGCTCGCCGAAGCCGGCGTCGGCGCCGAGCACCAGCGTGCCGTTGCCGGCCGGCACCACCACCACCTCCGGGGCCACCCGCCCGCGCTGCTCCCAGATCTCGTAGGCGACCGTCTTGACCCCGGCGACGAACAGCGGCTGGTACACGTGGCTGGCGTAGAAGACGCCCGGGTCCTCGGCACGGGCCCGGGCGGCGGCGGCCGCCGCCTCCCGGTCGCCGTCGGCGACCCGGACGGTCGCGCCGTGGGCCTCCATGGCGGCGAGCTTCCCCCGGGAGGTCCCGCCGGGCACCCACACCTCGGCGGCGATCCCGGCCCGGGCGGCGTAGGCGGCCACCGCCGTCCCGGCGTTGCCGCTGCTGTCGGCGACGACCCGCTCGACCCCGGCGCCGGCCGCCGCCGCGAGGAGCACCGCCGCGCCGCGATCCTTGAACGACAGCGTCGGCTGCAGGAAGTCGAGCTTCCACCAGCAGCCGTCGGCTGCGGGGACGAGCGGCGTCATCCCCTCCCCGAGGCTCACCGCCGCGGCAGCGGGGAGCGGGGGCAGCGCCGGCGCGTACCGCCACAGCGACCAGGGCCCCCCGGCGTCGACCGGTTCGGGGACCACCGGGCCGCGCAGATCCAGCAGGCCGCCGCAGTCGCAGCGCCACACCGGGGCCGCGACCGGGTAGGTCCTCCCGCAGGCGGGGCACCACTCCTCCCAGCTCCCGGCGGGCGCGGCCATCAGTAGCCGGCCTCCGGGTCCACGAGGCCGAGGAGGGGGCGGCCGGCCCCGAAGCGGGCGACGTTGTCCTCGATCCGGCGGGCGAGGCGGGGCCGCACCATCTCCCACGTGTCGGCGGTGTGGGGCGTGATGATGCAGTTGGGCGCGTCCCAGAGCGGGTGGCCGTCGGGCAGCGGCTCCGGATCGGTGACGTCGATGCCCGCCCCGGCGATCTCCCCGGTGCGGAGGGCGCGCAGCAGCGCGTCGCTGTCGACCAGGCCGCCGCGTGCGATGTTGACCAGGTAGGCGGTCTTCTTCATGGCGGCGAACTCGGCGTCGCCGAACAGGTGGTGGGTCCCGCCGGTCAGCGCAGCCGCGATGACCACGACGTCGGCGCCCGGGAGGACGTCGAGCAGCCGATCGGAGCCGACCGTTCGCTCGGCGCCGGCCACGGGCTCCGGCGAGCGGCGCACGATGGTGACGCGGGCGCCGAACGGCGCGAGCAGCACCATCAGCTCCAGCGCGATCCCGCCGGCGCCGACGATCACGACATGCCGGCCGTAGAGGGAGCGGCCCTCCTCGACTGTCGACCAGGACGTCGCCCGCACCCGCTTCGGCAGCACGCGCAGCAGCGCCAGGGTGAGCGCCAGCGCGTGCTCGGCGACCGGCTGGGCGTAGGCGCCCTTCGCGCTGGTCCAGATCAGGCCGGGGCGGTCCTCGGACGCGATGATGCCCGAGAAGGCGTCCACTCCCGCGAACGGGAGCTGAACCCACCCGATGCCGGGGTGCGCCTCCAGGATCGGCGGGAAGGCCGCGGCATCCTTGTTGGACAGCCAGACGACGCCGCGCGTGCGGTCGGAGAGCGGCTCGACGGTGCCGCCGGCGGCCTCCACGGCGGCGACGAAGGACGGCTCGGCGCTCGGGAGCACGGCGATGGGTCCGGGCTCCGGGCGCTCACCCGGCGCGAGCGGGACGCCGCCCGGCGCGAGGACGGCGCGGTGCTGCGGGGTGGACTCGGTCATGGTTCCTCCTGTCGGGCGGTCAGTTCGCGGCGGTCTGCGGTCGGCGCTCCCGCCGGCGCTGCGGCGGCTTCAACGCGTCCGCCAGGCCGCGCACGAACGGGTGGGTGGGGTCGGCCAGCACCTCCTCGATCGGCCCGTACGCGATGGGACGGCCGCCCTGCAACACCAGCGAGGCGTCCGTCGCGCGGCGCAGCACGGACAGGTCGTGGCTGACGATCACAGCCGTGAAATCCTCGTGGGAGCGGAGCTGGGCCAGGAGGTCGATCACCGCGTCGCGGACCGTCGCGTCGATGCCGGCGGTCGGCTCGTCCACGATCAGGACCTGAGGGCCGAGCACCAGCGCCTTGGCGAGCGCCACCCGCTGACGCTGACCGGCGCTGAGCTGATAGGGGTACTTGCCGAGCACGCTGAGCGGCAGGTGCACGGTGTCCAGCATGAGCGCGGCGCGCTCCCCCGCCGTCCGGCGGTTGTAGTGCTCGTCGCGCTCGAAGATCGGCAGGGTGACGTTGTCCTGCACCGACAGGGACGGCTCCAGCGACGCCGCACCCTCCTGGGGCAGGTAGCCGACGTGGAAGGTCACCTCGGCCAGGTCGCGCTTGCGGGCGTGCCGCAGCGAGTGCCCGAGCACGGTCGCATCACCGCCGCTGATCCGCGGGCCGGGCTCGCCGGAGCGGAGGGGAAGCCCCCGCCCGGCGAGCACCGCGGCCAGCGTGCTCTTTCCCGAACCCGTCTCGCCCAGGATCCCCAGCGATTGTCCGGCCTCCAGGCGGAAGCTCACCCCACGGAGGGCGACGCACGAGGGGCTGACGCCCCTGGCGGGATATTCGACGGACAGGTCGCTGACGAGGATGGCAGGTTCGGAGCTCACATGATCGACCCTAGGCGTTGTCGGCTTGGAGAGCGCGCAGCGCCTCCCGCCGGTCGGCCTGTTCCACCGGATCCGGCACCGGCAGGGAGGCCAGCAGCCGCTGCGTGTACGCGTCTCGCGGGTTGCCGAGCACCTCGGCGCCCGTGCCCTCCTCGACCAGCTTGCCCTTGTAGAGGACGGCGATCCGGTCGGCCAGCAGGTCGACGACGGCCAGGTCGTGGCTGATGAACAGCGCCGCGAACCCGAACTCCCGCTGCAGCTCGTCGAAGAGCTCGAGCACCTTGGCCTGCACCGACACGTCGAGGGCCGAGGTCGGCTCGTCGGCGATCAGCAGCTCCGGGCCGAGCGAGAGCGCGCGGGCGAGGCTGGCCCGCTGGCGCTGGCCGCCGGAGAGCTCGTGCGGAAAGCGGTCCCCGAAGGCGCGGGGCAGCTGCACCGCCTCGAGCAGCTCGTCCACCTTCGGTCGCGCGTCGTGCACGTCTGAGGCGCGCCCGTGCACGATCAGCGGCTCGGCCACGCACGCCGCGATGCTCAGCAGCGGGTTGAAGCTGGACGCGGGGTCCTGGAACACGAACCCGATCCGCTCGCGCACCGACCGGAAGCGCCGCTCCCGCACACCGTTCATCTCGGTGCCGAGCACACTCAGCGAGCCGCCGGTCACCCTGGTCAGCCCGGCGATCGCGCGGCCGATCGTCGTCTTCCCGCTGCCGCTCTCGCCGACCAGCCCGAGCACCTCGCCGGGGCGGATCGCGAAGCTCACGCCGTCCACCGCGGTGAAGTCGGGACGGCGGA
>DASSZM010000263.1:0-8835 GCA_035702855.1 Acidimicrobiales bacterium
AGGTCGACGCACCGCTCACGACCGTCGAGGCGCCCCACACGACGCAGACGGCCTGCAGGAGGAGGGTGCGGTTGCGCCGGTCGACCAGCACGCCGAAGGGGAGGCAGGTGATCGCGCCGATCAGGGTGCTCGCCGTCGCCAGCAGGCCGAGGGCGACGTTGCCGACGTGGAAGGCCGCCTCGATCGGTGCCGCCAGCGAGCCGATGGCTCCCGTGTCCGCCGACTGCAAGCCGAGCACGGCAGCCAGCAGTACGACGACGTGGAACCGCGCCGGACCGCCGAGCGCGCCGGAGGGCCGGGGAAGGGGCCGACCGCCCCCACCATCCCCACCGAGCCGCACCACACGCACCACCGGCGCGGTACCCGGTGCGCGCCGGGCCCATGCGTCCGGCGGCGCCGGCGTGTCGCCGCCCGCCTCCGGCTCGGGGTCCTCACCCGGAGCGGGGCTCGCGGTCCCGCCGGCTGTCAGATCCCCTGCCAGGCGGGCTTGGACGCCCACGTCTCCCGGTAGTAGCCGGCGCGCTCGAGGCCGGACGCCGCCGGCTCGTCGACGACCACGGTCACGTGGTGGTGGAGCTGCAGGGCGCTGGCCGGCACCGACGCGCTCACCGGGCCCTCCACCAGGCGGCCGACGATCTCCGCCTTCCCGTCCCCCCAGGCGAGGAGGACCAGGTGGCGGGCCCCCAGGATCGTGCCGATGCCCTGGGTCACCACGTGGTGGGGCACGGCCTCCGGGTCGCCGTCGAAGAACCGGGCGTTGTCCGCCCTCGTCCGCGCCGTCAGCGTCTTGAGGCGGGTGCGGGAGCCGAGCGAGGAGCCCGGCTCGTTGAAGCCGATGTGCCCGTCGCTGCCGACCCCGAGCAGCTGGAGGTCGACGCCACCGGCGGCGGCGATGGCGTCGTCGTAGCGGGCGCACGCCGCCGGCAGCTCCCGCTCCTCCCCGGTGACGTCGGGCGCGTGGACCGCCTCGCTGCGCAGGTCGGTGCGCTCGACCACCTCGCGCTCGATCACCTGACGGTACGACGCCGGGTGCCCCGGGGGGAGGCCCACGTACTCGTCGAGCAGGAACGCCGACGCGCCGGCGAGCGACAGCCGCCCGGCGGAGCAGTCCTCGGCCAGGCGGTCGTAGACGGGTTGGGGGGTCCCCCCGGTGGCCAGCCCGAGGACGGGTCCCTCACGCGAGGCGGCCAGGGCGGCGACGGCGCCGACGACGAGGGCGGCGCCGTCGCCCGGGTGGTCGACGATCACGACCTCCACGATCAGCGCGGCCCGGCAGGGTCGCAGGCACAGGAGCGGGTGCCGACGCAGGAGCGCCGCCCGACCCGCAGGAGAGCAGGCAGATGCATGGCCCAACTCTACGGGCCACCCCGGTGGCGGCCTCCCGGGCGGCCGGGGCAGCGCGCTGCGCGTCCACCTCTCGAAGCGTCGAACCCGACACCTCGACTTCAACGGCTCAGGGGGATGCCAACCTCGTATATCGCGGCCAACTAGGCATTTCCCCCATGAACATCGAGATGATCGAGCCCACTACCCCCAGATGATGGGGTCATGTCCTCGCTCCTCCTGCAGCTGTCGCTCCCGGCGGCGCTGATCGCCGGTGCGACGGGTGCGCAGCGGCGGTGGGGACCGAGGGTGGGTGGCCTCGTCACCGGCCTGCCGCTCACCAGCGTGCCCCTGCTCCTGCTGATCACCCTGGCCCACGGCCCTGCGTTCGCCGGGCGCACGGCGACCGCCGGCCTGGAGGGGACCGCCCCCCAGGCGGTGATGCTCTGGGTACTGGCCATCGCCGCCCTGCGCCTCCGCCCCCTCGCCGCCGCCGCCGTCTCGATGGCCGTCTTCGGGGCCGTCGTGGGGGTGCTCGCCACCATGCCGGCGTGGCCGGCGCTCTTCGGCGCCCTCGCCGGTGCGGGCGCCTTCGGGGGGACCCTGGCGGCGTGGCCCCGCCGGGAAGCCAGGGGTGTCGCGCCCACCCCCCGCCTCGCCGGTGACCTGGCGGCACGCATGGGGCTGGCGTCGCTCTTCGCCCTGGCGATGACCGAGGCCTCCGGCGTGCTCGGTGCCCACCTGGCGGGGCTCGTCAGCGCCTTGCCGGCCCTCGCCGTGGTCATGGCCGTCCTCACCGCCCGGACCGGGGACGGGCCGTCGGCGGCGGCGTTCCTGCGCGGCGTCACCGCCGGGTCCTTCGCGACCGTGAGCGCGCTGGCGGTCCTCGCCGTGCTGTTGCCCGCCGGCCACGTGCTGGTGGCCTTCGCCGGCGCCACCGCCGTGGCGGCGGTCACGCAGCTCGTCGCCGAGGGCGGCCGGAGCGCCCTGCGCCACCGCCGGGCCCCGCTCGCCGTCGCCGGCGGGGCGGCCGGTCCCCTGGTCGGCACCGACGGCTGACGAGCGGTCGGGACCCGCAGGGCGGGGCCCGCGACGGGGCGGGGACCGCAGGGTGGAGCGGCGGGCGCGGGAGATCCACCCGGGGATCCACCCCGGGGTGGACGACCGCTCGAGCCGATCCCGGGACACTGACGGCATGAGCCTCTCGGACTACGTCATCGACATCGGGCTGATCGCCCTCGTACTGCTCCAGGTCCGCGGCCGGCGCCTGACGACCCGGGCGTTCATCCTGCCGCCGCCGCGGGCGCCGTCGGCTACCTCACCAAGGACGCCACCCGGGACGACATCCGCCGGGCGGTCGAGGCGGCCGGGGCCGGCCAGGCGGTCCTCGACGCCGCCGCCCGCCAGACGCTGCTGCGCGCCGCCGCCGGCCGGGCGGCGACGCCGGAGCACCGGGAGCCGCTACCCCCGGAGGAGCGCCGGGCGCTCCCCGACGGGCTCACGGACCGGGAGGCGGAGGTGCTGGGCCTGATCGGCCAGGGCCGCAGCAACCAGGAGATCGCCGCCGAGCTGTACGTGGCCGAGGCGACGGTGAAGACCCACGTCAACCGGATCTTCGCCAAGACCGGCAGCCGCGACCGGGCGCAGGCGGCCGCCTACGCCCACCGCCACGGCCTGGCCCGCTAGCGGGCTGCCCGGTCAGGAACCGCCGGGGGCGGCGGCCGGCGGGAACGGCCCGGCCTTCGGCAGCACGGCCGGCAGGTCGTGGCCGACCGCCCGCCCGAGCCAACGGGAGGCTTCGATGAGGGCGGCGAGGTCGAGGCCGTGGGCGACGCCGGAGCGGCCCAGGGCGTAGACGAGGTCCTCGGTGGCGACGTTGCCGGTCGCCGCCGGGGCGAACGGGCAGCCGCCCAGGCCGCCGAGGCTGGCGTCGAGGGCCTCCACCCCGAGCCCGACGGCGGCCAGGGCGTTGCCGACAGCGGTGTTGCGGGTGTCGTGGAAGTGGGCCCGCAGCCGCAGCGACGGGCCCACCAGCTCCCGCGCAACGGGGACCCGCTCGGCCACGTCGGCGGGCACGGCGACCCCGACGGTGTCGGCCAGGGCGACCTCGTCGGGGCCGGCCGCCGCCACCGCCGCCACCACCTCGGCCAGGCGCCCGACGGGGACCTCCCCCTCGAACGGGCAGCCGAACGCCGCACCCACGGTCACCGACACCCCGAGCCCGGCGGCGCGGGCCGCCCCGACCAGGTCCGGGAGGCGGGCCAGGGTCTCGGCGGTGGGCGCCCCCTGGTTGCGCCGGTTGAAGGTGTCGCTGGCGACCACCACGGCGTTGACCTCGTCCACCCCCGCGGCGGCCGCCCGGGCGACGCCCCGCTCGTTGACCACCAGGCCGATGAGGCTGACCCCGGTGAGCCGGCGTGCCCGCAGCCCGGCCACGACCGCCTCGGCGTCGGCCATCTTCGGGACGGCCCTCGGGCTGACGAAGCTGGTGACCTCCACCCGCCGGGCACCGGCGGCCGCGACGCGAGCCACGAGCTCGATCTTCGCTTCGGTGGCGAGGTCGGCCGGGTCGTTCTGCAGGCCGTCGCGGGGCGACACCTCCACGAGGGTGACCGCCGTCATGACGCCTCCGGGCGGGAGCGGAGCGCGGCGACCGCCTCGCCGAGCTCGACGACGTCGGCGTACTTGGCGTCGAGGTCGAACAGGTTGGCGGCGTGGGGGCCGGCGTCCCGGTCGGCGACGGCGTCGGCCACCACGATCGGCCGGAACCCGTGCTGCAAGGCGTCGAGGGCGCTCGCCCGCACGCAGCCGCTGGTGGAGAACCCGGCGACGACGACGGTGTCGACCCCCCGGGCCACCAGGCCCGAGGCGAGATCGGTGCCGAAGAAGGCGCTGGCGAAGTGCTTCGCCACGACCCAGTCCTGCGGCTCGGGGCCGTGCCCGTCGGGCCAGGCGCCGAGCGGGTTGCCCGCCTCGAAGGCGGTCAACCCGGGCACCTTCGCCCGGAACAGCGGGGCCTCGTGGCCGCCGGGCCGGTACACGACGGTGGTCCACACGACCGGGTGGCCGCCGTCGCGGGCGCCGGCCACCAACTCGTCCATCGCCGCCAGGGCGGCGGGAGCGGAGGACAGGTGCAGCGGCGAGCCGGCCTCGGTGTAGGCCCGGACGGCGTCGACCAGCAGCAGCGCCGGTGCCCGCCCCCAGCCGAGGCGAGCGGCGAAGCCCGCCCGGGCGTAGTCGGCCCGCAGCTCGGCACCGGACGGCACCGGGGTGGCGGCGCTCACGCGCCCCCGGCCACGCCGGCGGCGAAGCGCGGCGGCTTCGGCGCCGGCAGCCCGGTCTCGGTCAGGCAGCGGGCGCGCAACTCGTCGAGGCTGTCGAAGCCGCGGTCGAACAGCTCGGGCTCGCCCCGCTCCGCCCGCAGGCGCTCCCGCAGGGCGGCCGTGCCGGCCTCGTCGACGACGCCGGCCGAGGTGAGCACCACCCCGTAGCGCTCGGCGCCGGACCAAGTCACCAGCCCCTGCTCGACCTCCTTGGCGACGAGGGCGGGATCGCGCTCGTAGGGGTCGCCCCAGCCGCCGCCGCCCCAGGTGACGTAGTGGAGCAGGTCACCGCGGCGGACCTCGACGCGGTCGCACTTGGAGGGCAGCACCTCGACGGTGCCGTCGGCCCGCTCGAGCCACTTGCGGCTCCGGCCGCCGGGCAGGCCGCCGTTGACCCCCCACGGGTAGGTGAACCAGCGGTCGTCGTGGATGGAGATGTGGCCCGGCTCGGCGAAGCGGTAGGCCACGTCGATGCCGTTGCCGCCGCGGAACAACCCCGGCCCGCCCGAGTCGGCGACCGTCTCGTAGCGCTCGATGACGAGCGGGAAGTACGACTCGAGGAACTCGTTGGGGACGTTGGTGAAGCTCGGCCACAGCGAGTAGCCGTCGGGGCCGTCGCCGAACGGTCGGCCGGGGATACCCCCGAAGCCGATCTGGTACAGCTGGAACCACTCCCCTGCCCGCTCCCCCTCGGTGTAGGTGCCCGAGTACATCAGGTGCGGGGACGACGAGAAGCCGGCGGCGCAGAGGAACTCGGGCTGGCGCTGGCCGAGCAGCCCGGTGAGCATGTCGAAGATCCGCCCGAGCCCGTGGGTGCGGCACGACAGGGCCGCCGGGTAGCGGGGCTTGAGCAACGTACCCTCGGGGATCCGCACGTCGACGAGCGGGTAGAACCCGTCGTTCCACAGGATCTGCGGGTCGAACACCGAGATCATGTAGGTCCCGAAGAACATCTTGTAGAGGTTCTCGTTGAGGTAGTAGTTGATCGACCCGCCGGATTGCGGGTCGGTGCCGGCGAAGTCGAGGATCACCTTGCCGTCCTCGCGCCACATCGAGCAGTGGATCTGGTACGGCCCGTAACCCATGCCGTCGTCGCACACGTAGTCGGTGAAGCTGAGGACCTCGTCGGCGGGGATGGTGGTCTCGATGAGGGTCTTCATGGCGTCGTAGTTGCGTTGCAGCAGGGCGTCGAGGGTCGCCAGGTACACGTCGGTGCCGAAACGGGCGCACAGCTCCTGGATGCGCCGGCCGGCGTTGCGGCAGGCCGCCACCAGGGCGTTGAGGTCGGAGCGGTTCCATTCCTTCATGCGCACCTGGTTGAGGATGAGGTCGAGGACCTCCGCGTTGAGCTCGCCGTGGCGGTAGAGCTTCACCGGCGGGACGAGCACCCCCTCCTCGAAGATGGTGGTGGCGTCGGTCGGCAGCGAGCCGGGCACCTTGCCGCCGACGTCGGTCATGTGCCCGAACTGCGCCGCCCAGCCCACGACCCGACCGTCGACGAAGATCGGCAGGAGGATGAGCCAGTCGTTGGCGTGGCTGATGGCGCCGCCGCACGCGTAGGGGTCGGAGGTGAACAGGATGTCGCCCTCCTCCACCGTCCCGGCGTACCCGTCGAGGAAGGCGGGGATCGACAGGCCGAACTGCCCGACCACCATCAGGCCGTCGGGGTCGGCGATCAGCGGGAACTCGTCGTGCTGCTCCCGGATGCCCGGGGACATGGCGGTGCGGAACAGCACGGCGTCCATCTCCTGGCGGGCGTTGCGCAGGGCGTTCTCGATGATGTCGACCGTCACCGGGTCGACCTCGGCCGCCTTGGTGAGCGGGGTGGCGCTCTCGACGATGGTCGCCATGGTTCAGGCCTCCTGGGGGCGGATGACGAGGTTGCCGATCCGGTCCACGGTGGCGGCGTGGCCGGGCAGGACGAGGGTGGTGGAATCCATCTCGGTGATGACCGCCGGGCCGGGCACGACGTTGCCGGCGAGGAGCCGGGCCCGGTCGTAGAGCCCGGCGTCGAGCTCGGCGCCGTCGATCCAGACCGAGGTGGTGCCGGTGCGGGCCGGGGACGGGTCGGGGCCGCCGGCGGCCAGCTCCGGGGCGGCGACGTGGGCGGGGCGGGCCTGGACGACGGCACGCAGGTTGACCACCTCGTGCTCGGCGTCGAGGTCGAACATGAACAGCCGGCGGTGCTCGGCGTCGAAGCGCCGGCCGATCTCGTCGAGGGCGCCGGGTGCGTCGAGCAACACCGCCTCGACGTCGACGGGCACCTCGAAGCCCTGACCCTGGTAGCGCACGTCCACCTGCCACGACACCTGCTGCTCGTCGCCGGCGACGCCCTCCTCGTCGAGCACCGCCCGGGCCTCGGCCCCCAGCTCCCGCAACCCGGCGGCCACCTCGGCGTCGGAGGTCTCCGAGAAGCGGCGGATGAACGTCCGGGCCGCCTCGTTGCGCAGGCTGGTGGTGGCGTCGCCGTAGGCGCAGAGGACCCCGGGCGACGGCGGCACGATGACCGGCCAGGACCCCATCAGCCGGCCGAGGGCGTTGGCGTGCAGCGGGCCGGCGCCGCCGAAGGCCACCAGGGCGAAGTCGCGGGGGTCGTAGCCCTGCTGGACCGAGACGAGCCGCAGGGCGCCGAACATGTTCTCGTTGACGATGTCGACGATCCCGGCCGCGGCCGTGCGGGCGTCGGGCAGCCCCATGGCGTCGGCGATCCGCTGCACGGCGGCGGTGGCGGCACCGGCGTCGAGGGTCATCTCCCCGCCGATGAGGCTGGGTGGGAGGTAGCCGAGGACCACGTTGGCGTCGGTGACGGTCGGCTCCGTGCCGCCCTTGCCGTAGGCCGCCGGCCCGGGCTCCGCGCCCGCCGACTGCGGGCCCACCCGCAGCGCCCTGGTGAGCTCGGGGACGTGGGCGATGGAGCCGCCGCCGGCGCCGACGGTGCGCACGTCCACCGACGAGGCCCGCACCGTGAGGTCGCCGACGGTCGTGTCGCGCCCGATGCGGGGCTTGCCGTCCTCGACGAGGGCCACGTCGGTGGAGGTGCCGCCCATGTCGAAGGTGAGGAGGTTGCGGTAGCCGGCCTGGCCGGCGGCCCACACGGCGCCGGCGACGCCACCCGCCGGGCCCGACATCAGCAATGAGACGGGGGCGACCTCGGCGGTGGCGATGCTCGCCAGGCCGCCGTCACTGCGCAGCACGTGCACCGGCGAGCCGACGCCGCCGTCGCGCAGCTGCCGCTCGAGGGACTCGAGGTACCGGCCGACGACGGGGCGCACGTAGCTGTTGGCGACGGTGGTGATCGTGCGCTCGTACTCCCGGATCTCGGGGAGGATCTCGCTGCTGAGCGACACGGGGATGCCGGGCAGCTCCTTGGCGGCCAGCTCCGCGACCCGCCGCTCGTGGTCGGGGTTGGCGAAGGCGTTGACGAACGCGATGGTGAGCGCCTCGACGCCCTGCTCGCGCAGGTGCCCGAGAGCGGCGCGGGCGGCGTCCTCGTCCAGCTCGACGAGGACCCGCCCCCGGGTGTCCACCCGCTCGGGGATCTCGACGGTGTCCTCGAGGTGCGCCAGCGGCGTCGGCTTGGGCCAGGTGATCCACCCGGCGAGGCCGCCGGGCACGAAGGACCGGGCCACCTGCAGCACCTGCCGGAAGCCACGTGTGGTGACCAGTCCGACCCGGGCACCCTTGCCCTCCAGGATGGCGTTGGTCGCCACCGTCGTGCCGTGGAGGAACTGGGCGACCTCCGACGGCTCGATCCCCGCCAGCCCGCAGGCCTTCACGACGCCGTCGAGCACCCCCCGGGACTGGTCGTCGGGTGTGGACGGCGTCTTCGCCCGGTGGGTCACCCCCGTCGTCTCGTCGATCAGCAGCACGTCGGTGAACGTGCCCCCGACGTCCACACCCAAGCGGTAGGTCATCGCTCCCCTCCCGTGTCTCACACGATGCCGCCGGCGCGCAGCCGGTCGAGCTCGTCGTCCCCGAGGCCGAGCAGGCCCCGGTAGACCTCGTCGTTGTGCGCCCCGAGCTCGGGGCCCAGCGTGCGCACCGCCCCCGGGGTGTCCGAGAGCTTCGGTGCGACGTTTTGCAGGGGAAAGTCCCCGAGTTGCGGGTGGAACAGGCGGACGACGGCTTCCCGGGCGGCGAAGTGCGGGTCCGCCAGCATGTCCTTGGTCTGGTAGATCCGCCCGGCGGG
>DASSZM010000003.1:0-7471 GCA_035702855.1 Acidimicrobiales bacterium
CGGTCGACGATGGCGGCGGCGAACTCGGAGGTCTTCACCTCGGTGGCGCCCTCCATCTGCCGGGCGAAGTCGTAGGTGACGATCTTGTCGGCGATGGTCGCCTCGAGGGCCCGGACGATGTCGTCGGCGGCGTCCCGCCAGCCGAGGTGCTCGAACATGAGCACCCCCGACAGCAGCACCGAGCCGGGGTTGACCTTGTCCTGGCCGGCGTACTTGGGGGCCGTCCCGTGGGTCGCCTCGAAGATGCCGTGGCCGGTGACGTAGTTGATGTTGGCGCCGGGGGCGATGCCGATGCCGCCCACCTGGGCGGCGAGGGCGTCGGAGAGGTAGTCGCCGTTCAGGTTGGTGGTGGCGATGACGTCGAACTCGTCGGGCCGGGTCAGCACCTGCTGGAGGGTGATGTCGGCGATCACGTCCTTCACGAGGATCTTGTCACCCGGCTTGCCGCCGCAGTCCTCCCAGCCGACGGCGACATCGGCGAACTCCTCACGCACCAGTTCGTAGCCCCACTGGCGGAACGCGCCCTCGGTGAACTTCTGGATGTTGCCCTTGTGCACCAGGGTCACCGACTTGCGGTTGCGCTCCTGGGCGTAGTTGATCGCCGCACGGATCAGCCGCTTGGACCCGGTGATCGAAACGGGCTTCACGCCGATCCCGGAATCGGCGCGGATCTCCCACCCGAATTCGTCGTGCAGCAGCTCGATGAGCCGCTTGGCCTCCGGCGTGCCCTCCTGCACCTCGAGGCCGGCGTAGATGTCCTCGGTGTTCTCCCGGAAGATGACCATGTCCACCAGGTCGGGGCGCTTGACCGGCGACGGCACCCCCTGGAACCAGCGGACGGGCCGCAGGCAGACGTAGAGGTCGAGCAGCTGGCGGAGGGCGACGTTGAGCGAGCGGAAGCCGCCGCCGACGGGCGTGGTCAGCGGCCCCTTGATGCCGATCAGGAACTCCTTGAAGATCTCGATCGTCTCGTTGGGGAGCCAGTTGCCCGTTTCGTTGAACGCCTTCTCGCCGGCCAGCACCTCTTTCCACTCGATGCGCCGGCCGTGCTTGTTGGCGGCTGCGTCGAGGACGAGCTTCGCCGCCGGCCAGATGTCGACGCCGGTCCCGTCCCCCTCGATGAAGGGGATGATGGGTTCGTCAGGGACGTTGAGCACCCCGTCGGGGGACATCGTGATCTTTTCGGCCATGCCGGGAAGCCTATCGACGACCCTGTGCATCGGTCAGGGCGTGGAGGCGGTCGACGGCGAGGAGAAAGTCCTCCATCATCTCCTCCACGACCCGGTGCACGGGCTGGACCGTGTCGAGCATCCCGACGCCCTGGCCCACGAAGTAGGTGGCGAGCCGCCGGGCACCGTCATGACCGGAGGCGGCGACGGCGTCGACGCGCCGCAGGGTCGGCTCGGCGAGCATCGACTGCAGCGGCATCGGCAACGCCCCCGGGCCGGCCGGGTCGTCCCAGGCATCGGTCCAGGCGGAGCGCAGCTGGCGGGCGGGTTTGCCCGTGCGGCCGCGTGAGCGGACCGTGTCACCCGAGCCGGCGGCGAGCAGCTTCTCCCTGGTGGCCGGGGCGGTCTCGGCCTCCTCGGTGGTGAGCCACACCGAGCCGGTCCACGCCCCGTCGGCGCCGAGGGCGACGGCGGCGGCGATCTGCCGGCCGGTCACGATCCCGCCGGCGGCCAGCACCGGCACCCGACCGCCGGCGGCGGCCACCACCTCGGGGACGAGCACCATGGTCCCCACCTCCCCGGTGTGGCCGCCCGCCTCGCCGCCCTGGGCGACGAGCAGGTCCACGCCGGCGGCCAGCTGGCGCTCGGCGTGGCGCCGGGTGCCGACCAGGGCGGCGACGGGGATGCCGGCCCGCCGGGCCCGGGCGAGCAGGTGCTCCGGCGGGGGCCCGAGGGCGTTGGCGATCAGGGCGATGGGATGGGCGAAGGCCACCTCGAGCAGGTCGGCGGTGGTGCCCGGGTCGCCCAGGCGGACCGGTGCCAGGCGGGCGTCGGCGGCCGGCAGGCCGTGGGCCTCGAGCAGCTCGCCGGCGAAGCGGACGTGGGCCTCGGGGACCAGCGCCGCCGGATCGGTGCCCCTGCCGCCGCCGGCGGTGCGCTCGGGCACCAGGACGTCGGCGCCGTAGGGGCGCCCGCCGACGTGCTCGTCGATCCAGCGCAGGTCGACGTCGAGCTGCTCGGGGCCGAGGGCGGAGGCGCCGAGGACCCCGAAGCCGCCGGCGTTGGTCACCGCCGCGACCACGTCGCGGCAGTGGCTGAACGCCAGCAGCGGGAAGTCGATCCCGAGCAGGTCCGTGACCGCCGTCCTCATGCGGCCGAGGCGACGATGCCGAGGTTGCCGTAGATCTCCCGGGTGGCGCTGGAGCGGTTGAGGGTGATGAAGTGCAGCCCCGGGGCGCCGGTGTCGAGGAGCGCTGCGCACAGCTCGGTGGCCAGCTCGATGCCGACGGCGCGCACGTCCGACTCGCGACGGGCCGCCCGCAGCCGGGCCTCGACGTCGTCGGGGACGACGGCGCCGAGCTCGCGCTGGCGGTCGATCGACGACAGCGCCGTGATCGGCATGATCCCCGGCAGCACCGGCTTGTCGACGCCGAGCGCCGCCAGGTCCTCCACGAGCGACACGTACTCCTGGACCGAGAAGACCGACTGGGTCACGGCGAAGTCGGCCAGGCGCAGCTTGGCCGCCAGGTGGGCCCGGTCGGCCTCCCGGGAGGCGGCCCGGGGGTGCACCGAGGGATGGGCGGCCACCCCGATCGAGAAGCCGCCGATGGAGCGGGCCAGCTCCACCAGCTCGTGGGCGTAGCGCAGCTCGCCCTGCGGGACGCCGGGCGCCGGCGGGTCGCCGCCGAGGGCCATCAGGTTGTCGATGCCGGCCTTGCGCAGCTGCACGAGGATGTCGGCCAGCTCGAGGCGGGTGTGCCCGACGCAGGTGACGTGCGCCATGGGGTTGAGCGTCGTCGTCTTGAGCATCCCGGCGACCAGGTCGTGGGTCGGCTCGCGCGACGAGGGACCGCCCCGGTAGGTGACCGAGACGAACGAAGGCTCCAGCGGCTGGAGCTCGACGAGGGCGCGCGCCAGGTGGCGCCTGCCCTCGTCGGTCTTGGGTGGGAAGAACTCGAAGCTGTACGTGCGGCCTTCGGCCAGCAGCGCGGCGATGTGGGTCACAGACGTCTCCCTGACAGAGCAGGTAGGGGCGCCGACGACGTCTGTCGTACTCGAACCCTCACAGGGAGGCGCCCGTCGAGAATCGAGCGTACCAGCCCGGTTCAGTGCTGGAACTGGCGCTCACCGGTGAACACCATGGCGATCCCGTGCTCGTCGGCGGCGGCGACCACCTCGTCGTCGCGCACCGAGCCGCCCGGTTGGACCACGGCGCCGATCCCGGCCGCCGCCACGGCGTCGAAGCCGTCCCGGAAGGGGAAGAAGGCGTCGCTGGCCGCCGCCCCGCCGGCGGCCCGGCCGGCCGCCCGGGCCACGGCCAGCTCGGCGGCGGTCACCCGGTTCTGCTGGCCGCCCCCGATGCCGAGGGCGGTACCGCCGGCGGCGACGACGACGGCGTTGGACTTCACCGCGGCGCACACCCGCCAGGCGAGCTCCAGGTCCTGCCACTGCTCCGGCGCCGGCACCGCCTTGGTGACCACCCGCCAGGTGTCACTCCCGGCGTCGAAGCGGTAGGGCTCCTGGACGAGCCAGCCGCCGGTCAGCTGGCGGAGGTGCCAGCGGTCGGCGGTGGGGGCCGGGGCCTCGAGGACCCGCATGTTCTTGCGGCGCGCCGCGAAGACCTCCAGCGCCTCGGGGGCGTAGCCCGGGGCGACGAGCACGTCGGCCTTGGGGTTGGCGACCAGCTCCTCGGCCAGGTCGGCGCCAACGGGGGCGGAGAGGGCCACGATCCCGCCGAACGCCGAGACCGGGTCGGCGGCGAACGCCCGCTCGTAGGCGTCGGCGACGCCGTCGGCGACGGCCGCCCCGCAGGGGTTGGCGTGCTTGACGACCACGGCGGCGGCGGCGCCGAGCCCGGCGAGCTGGTGCACCAGGCGCCAGGCGGCGTCGGCGTCGTAGAGGTTGAGGTAGGACAGGGCGACGCCGCCGTGCTGGCGCAGGTGGGTGAGCCAGCTATCCCGCCCGACCTCGGCGTAGAGGCCGCCCGCCTGGTGGGGGTTCTCCCCGTACCGCAGCACCTGGGCCCGCTCCAGCGACAGGTGGATCGTGGCGGGGAGGGAGGTCTTTCCCCCCTCCTCCCCCTCCTCCTGCTCGGCGAACCAGGTGGCGATGGCGGCGTCGTAGGCGGCGGTGTGGGCGAAGGCGGCCGCCGCCAGCCGCCGGCGCAGGCCGCCCGACAGCGAACCGTGGGCGCGCAGGTCCTCGAGGACCGCCGGGTAGTCCGCCGGGTCGACGACCACGCCGACGTGGGCGTGGTTCTTGGCGGCGGCGCGCACCACCGTCGGGCCGCCGACGTCGATCAGCTCGATCGACGGGTCGGACCGGAACGGGTAGAGGTTGCAGACGACCAGGCCGATCGGCTCGATCCCCTGGGCGTCGAGGTCGGCGACGTGCTCGGGCCGGGACAGGTCGGCGAGGATCCCGCCGTGCAACGCCGGGTGCAGCGTCTTGACCCGCCCGCCGAGCATCTCCGGGGCGTGGGTCACCGACTCGACGCTGCCGTGCGGGATCCCGGCGGCGGCCAGGGCGGTCGCCGTCCCCCCGCTGGCGACGAGCTCGTGGCCGAGCTCGACGAGGCCGGCGGCGAAGGCCTCGAGCCCGGTCTTGTCGTACACGGACAGCAGGACCCTCACGGCAGCGTGCCCTCCAGGAATCGGCGGATGGTGTCGGGGTAGAGCGCCCGCTCGACGGACTTGATCCGTTCGTGCAGGCTGGCCTCGGTGTCGGCGGGCAGCACCTCGACCGCCCGCTGGGCGAGGATCGGCCCGTCGTCGACGGCCTCGGTGGCCAGGTGGACGGTGCAGCCGGTGACCCGGACCCCGGCGGCGAGCGCGGCGCCCACGGCGTGCCAGCCCTTGAACGCGGGGAGCAACGCCGGGTGGGTGTTGAGCACGCGATCGGGGAACGTCGAGAACAGGGCCGGGCCGAGGACCGTGCCGAAGCCGGCCATGGCGACGGTGTCCACCCCGTGGCGCCGCAGGGTGTCGACCACCCGCCCGGTGTAGGCGTCGCGGTCGAAGCCGGGTCCGAAGTCCTCCCGTTCCACCAGCTCCACGGCCACGCCGGCGTCGGCGGCGCGCTTCTCGGCGGGGCAGCGCCGGTCGACCACGACCACGGCGACGGGCATGCCGGCGGCGAGGATCGCCTCCAGGATGCTGCCGGTCCCGGAGGCCAGCACGGCGAGCGTGGGGCGGTCGGCCACTGCGACGAGGCTAGTGGAGCCCATGTGGCCCGCCTGCGGGCGGGCCAGCGATACTGGCGCGGTGGACCCCCGACCCCTCGCCCTCGTCACCGGCGTCTCGCGCGGCCCCGGCATCGCCGCCGCGGTCGCCCGCCGGCTCGCCGCCGACGGCTGGGACCTGGCGCTGTCGGGATGGCGCCCCTACGACGCCGGCATGGCGTGGGGGCGCCACGACGACGAGCTCGACGAGCTGCTCCTCGGGCTCACCGGGTCGGGGGTGCGGACCCGCTACTTCGACGCCGACTTCGCCGACCTCGAGGCGCCGGCGGGCCTCTACGACGCCGTGGTCGAGGAGTTCGGCCGATCACCGCTCGCCCTGGCCGTGGTGCACACCCACGACACCGGCGGCGGCCTGCTCGAGATGTCCGGCGCCGACTTCGACCACCACATGGCCGTCAACGCCCGGGCGACGCTGCTGCTCGCCGCCGAGCACGCCCGCCGCTTCGCCGGCCCCGCCGGCCGCGGACGGATCGTGACCTTCGTCAGTGGCCTGCCGCTGCGCGGGTCGGTCGCCTACGCCGCCAGCAAGGGCGCCGTCCACTGGATGACGGTGTCGATCGCCGCCGAGCTCGCCGGCCGCGGGATCACCGTCAACGCCGTCAACCCGGGGCCCACCGACACCGGCTGGATGTCCCCGCCGATCCGCCAGCGCATCCGCGGCGAGAGCCCGCTCGGGCGCATCGGCCGCCCCGAGGACGCCGCCGAGCTGGTGGCGTGGCTGTGCTCCGAGGCCGGCGGCTGGATGACCGGCCAGGTCCTGACCTCCGACGGCGGCTGGTCGACGATCCGCCCCTGAGCGCCAGGGCGCCGGGGCGGCGCACCGGGGGGTCAGCGCCGGCCGTTGCCCCACTCCCCGGCCTCCGAGGCGGGCGGCGGGGGCGGCACGGCCAGCACAGGGGGCGGCTCGTCGGCCTCCTCGGCCCCGTCGGCGGGGACGGGAACGGCCACCCTGGTCGGGTCGATGTCGGCGAGGGTCGGGTCCTCGTCGCCCGGCGTGGGCTCGGGCTCTGCTGCGGGGTCGGGCTCTGCTGCCGGGTCGGGTCCCGCCGGCGTCTCGGCCTCCCACGGACCGTCGGCCGACGGCTCGGCCTCGGCCTCGGCCTCCCAGGGCGCTTCGACCGCCCCACCCTCTCCCGGCGACCAGGCCGCTGCGGGCGCCTCCGCTCCGGCAGCGGGGCCCTCGCCGGGGTCCGCAGCGGTCGTGAGGACCTGCTCGGGCGGCGGCGGGGGCGGGAGCGGGAGCCACCCACGCCGGCGCAGGGCCCGGGCCAGGCGGCGGCGCGTCGCCCGGGTGACGGGGATCTCCTCCTGCACCTCGCCCCCCGCCGTGGCAACCGAGGCGGTGGGCACGGGTTCGCGTCGCGGCTCGAGGAGCGCCGGTCCCTCCGGCGCCGGGGGTGCAACCGGCGCGGCGGCAGGGGCAGGTGCCGGGGGGCCGGCGGGTGCCGGCAGCGGCGAGCTCTCCGGGGTGAGTTGCAGGACCCCGGCGGCGAGCATCGAGGCGTTGGGGACCCGCAGCACCCCGTCGTCGGTGCGCAGGGTCACGTACGCCAGGCTGAGGTCCATGACCCAGGCGTCGAAGATGCCCCCGAGCGCGCCGGAGCGGATGCGGATGTGGTCGCCGATGGTGAACGGCCGGGCGAAGACCAGCACCAGCCCGGCGAAGACGTTGCCCAGGCTGGGCTGGGCGGCGATGCCGAGGATCACGCCGGCGAGGCCCGCACCGACCAGCAGCTTGCCCACGCCCACGTCGAGCACGGCGAGCATGGCGAAGGCGCAGGTCAGATAGCCGACGCCGGACACGAAGAGGCGCACGGCCGCCGACGCCGAGGGCATGGCACGGACGAAGGCGGACGAGCCGACCGCCGAGGAGATGCGGACGGTGGCGATGACGCCGAACACGAGGATCGTCACCGCGCTACCGGCGGACACCAGCACGTCGCGCAGCGTGGGGTGGTGGATCTTGACGGTGCCGTAGTCGGCGATGCGGCCGAAGTTGGATCCGCCGATCAGCGCCAGCAGCGCGATGACGCCGGCGGCGATGCCGATGCCCCAGTCGTAG
>DASSZM010000036.1:0-5812 GCA_035702855.1 Acidimicrobiales bacterium
ACGAGCAGGGGTGGGCGGTGGGCCTCCTGGACCGGGACGAGGAGCGCCTCGGCGCCGCGCTGGCGACGCTGGGGGCGGCGGGCGCTGCGCCCGTGGCCGCCGAGGTGGCCGACGTCACCGACGCCGTCGGCGTGCAGGCGGCGGTGGACGCCCTCGCCGGGCGCCTCGGCCGGCTCGACGCCGCCGTCAACGCCGCCGGGATCGGTGGGTACACCGGTGACGTCGTGGCCACGACGCCGGAGCGCTGGGAGCGGACGCTCGCCGTCGACCTGACCGGTGTGTACCTCGTGAGCCGCGCCGCCGTGCCGCACCTGCGCGCCGCCGGCGGCGGGCGGATCGTGCACGTGAGCTCGCAGTTCGGGCTGGTGGGGGCGGCGGGCAGCCCGGCCTACGTGGCGGCGAAGAGCGGGGTGATCGGCCTCACCCGGGCGATGGCCGTCGACCACGCCGCCGAGGGGATCCTGGTGACCTGCGTCTGCCCCGGACCGATCGACACCCCGATGCTGCGGGCGTCGCACGCCGACGGGAGCCCCGCCGCCCGGGCCGAGTCCGAGCGGACGGCGCACCGGTCGTTGCTCGGCGGCCCGGGCCGGCCCGAGGACGTCGCCGGCACGATCCTGTTCCTGCTCGGTCCCGACGCCGCCCACCTCACCGGCTCGGTGCTGGCGGTCGACGGCGGCTGGACGGCCGGGTAGGCCCGGCGCCGGCGGTCAGCGACGGGGCGGGGTGCAGGGCGGCCGGAGCCGCTCGGCACGGCGGGCCAGGTTGACGGCGTGGTCGCCGAGGCGCTCGTAGAAGCGGGCGACGAGGACGACCTGGGCGGCTGCGGCGGGGTCCATGGCCCCGGCGGCGACCTCGGCGGTGAGCCGGTCGTGGAGGATGTCGAGCTCCTCGTCGTCCTGGTCGAGTTCGTTGCCGTCGACCCGGCTGGTGCGGTAGGCGGTGGCGGTCGCCTGCCACATCTCGACGGCGACCTCGCCCATGCGGGCGACGATGCCGCGGCTGGCCGGCGTCATCGCCGCGCCGAGGTCGTGGCGGGCGCGCTGGGCGATGTGCTCGGCGAGGTCGGCGGAGCGCTCGAGCTCCGGCAGGACGAGCAGCAGGCAGACCAGCTCGCGCAGCGCCGGACGCCCCGGGTCGTCGGCGTCCACCAGCTCCCAGACCGCCTCGGTGAGCGCGGCCGTCCGGGCGTCGATGTCGGCATCGGCGGCGACGACGGTCGCGGCGAGCTCGACGTCGGCGTGCAGCAGCGCCCACGTGGCGCGCTCGAGCGCTTCGGTCACCCGGGCGAACAGCTCGGCGACAGCCTGGGTTAAATCTCCCACTCCGGCGACCCTACCCGGCGGCCCGGCTGGCGTTCGGTGGGTGTTCGCGAGGTGTTCACCTCCCCGTCATCTACCGGCGGGCCAGGCCGGCATCCGGCCGGTCGAAGGTGAACGACGGGCATCATGTCCACGGCATCGGCGTATCCCGGCGGCGAGGCCCCGGCGGCCCGCAGCGCCCAGCGCTCCCGCCGGAGCCGGTCCCCGGCGTAATCTCACCCGGTGGCCTCGGTGCGCATCGTCGGGCCGGGCAGAGCCGGGCGCTCCCTCGCCGGCGCCCTCGCCGCCGTCGGCTGGGAGGTGGCCCCGCTGCTCGGCCGCGGCGACGACCCGACCGGCGCTGCGGGCGGTGTCGACGCCCTGGTCGTCGCCACCCCCGACGCAGCCGTCGCCGCGGTGGCGGCCGCCGTCCGGCCGGTGGCGTCGTGCGTCGTGCTGCACCTGTCGGGGGCCCTCGGCCCGGGCGTGCTGGCGCCGCATCCCCGGCGGGGCGCCCTCCACCCCCTGGTGCCGCTCCCCGACCCGGGCACGGGCGCCGGGCGCCTGCTCGGCGGGGTGACCTTCGCTGTCGCCGGTGACCCGCTGGCGCGCGACCTGGCCGCCGCCCTGGGGGGCCGGGCCGTCGAGGTCGCCGACGACCGGCGCGCCGGCTACCACGCGGCCGCCACCGTGGCCGCCAACCACGTGGTCGCCACGCTCGGCCAGGTGGCCCGCCTGGCCGAGGCGGCCGGCCTGGAGCTCGAGGACTTCCTCCCGCTGGCGCGCGCCGCCCTCGACGACGTCGCCCGGCGGGGGCCCGAGGCGGCGCTCACCGGCCCGGTCGCTCGGAGCGACTGGAGCACGGTCGCCCGCCACCTGGCCGCCCTCCCGCCCGACGAGCACGCCGGTTACCTCGGCGGCGTCGCACTGGCCCTTCGTCTGGCGGGTGGCGACTGCTAGACATCGCGCATGACCGCCACCGACGCCTACCGGGAAGCGCGCGACGAGTTGCTCAGGCTCCGGGAGGACTACGACCGGGCGGTGACGTCATGGCAGTGGCCGGACGTGGGCCAGCACTTCAACTGGGCGGTCGACTGGTTCGACGCCGTGGCCCGCGACCAGGACCGCGACGCCCTCGTGATCGTCGAGGAGGACGGGTCGGTGACCCGGCGGAGCTTCGCCGAGATGGTGGCCCGCTCCGACCAGGTCGCCGCCCACCTGGCGGCGCTCGGTGTGGGCCGCGGCGACGCCGTGGTGCTCATGCTCGGCAACCAGGTGGAGCTGTGGGAGTCGATGCTCGCCATCATGAAGCTCGGCGCCGTGATCATGCCGACCACGACCGCCGTCGGCCCGGCCGACCTCGCCGACCGCATCAGCCGAGGCGCGGCCAGGGCGGTGATCTGCAACCCCGTCGACGCCCCCAAGTTCGCCGGCGTACCGGGCGACTACCTGAAGGTGGCCGTCGGAGAGGCCGACGGCTGGCACGACCTGCGGGCCGCGTACGGCCGGCCGGCGGCGCCCACCCCGCACCCCGGCACCGCACCCGGCGACCGGCTGCTGCTCTATTTCACCTCGGGCACGACCTCCCGCCCCAAGCTGGTCGAGCACACGCAGGTGTCGTATCCCGTGGGTCACCTGGCGACGCTGTACTGGCTCGGGTTGCGACCCGGCGACGTGCATCTCAACATCTCCTCGCCGGGCTGGGCGAAGCACGCCTGGTCGTGCTTCTTCGCCCCCTGGATCGCCGAGGCGACGATCTTCGTCGCCAACTACACGCGCTTCGACCCCGCCGTGCTGCTGGGCCGGCTGCGTGAGCACGGGGTCACCACCTTCTGCGCCCCACCGACGGTGTGGCGCATGCTGATCAAGGCCGACCTGAGCGGGGGGCCGGGGGCGCTGCGCGAAGTCGTGGCCGCCGGCGAGCCGCTCAACCCCGAGGTCATCACCCAGGTGCGGCGCCAGTGGGGTCTCACCATCCGCGACGGCTACGGGCAGACGGAGACCTCTGCGCTGGTCGGCAACACCCCCGGCTCGGCGGTCATCGCCGGTTCGATGGGACGTCCCCTGCCGGGGCTGCCGGTCGTGCTCGTCGACCCAGCGACCGCCGCCCGGGTGGAGGGCGCCGGGGAGGGCGAGATCTGCCTCGACCTGGCGTCCCGGCCGGTGTCGCTCATGACCGGCTACCAGGGCGACCCCGAGCGTCACGCCGAGGCGATGGCCGGCGGCTTCTACCACACCGGAGACGTCGCCAGCCGGGACGCCGACGGCTGCCTGACCTACATCGGGCGCACCGACGACGTGTTCAAGGCCTCCGACTACAAGATCAGCCCCTTCGAGGTGGAGTCGGTGCTGATCGAGCACCCGGCGGTGGCCGAGGCGGCGGTCGTGCCCGCCCCCGACGAGCTGCGACTGGCGGTGCCCAAGGCGTACGTCGCTCTCGCCCCCGGCTTCGAGCCCACCGAGGAGACGGCCCGGGAGATCCTGCGCCACGCCCGGGAGCACCTGGCGCCGTGGCAACGCGTCCGGCGCCTGGAGTTCGCCGAGCTGCCGAAGACCATCTCGGGCAAGATCCGCCGGGTCGAGCTCCGCCAGCGCGAGGCGGAGGCGGCCTCCGCCGGCGTGGCCCCCGGCGGCGAGTGGCGCGACGACCAGTTCCCGGAGCTGCGCCGCTGACGCGATTCTGTATACAACATCCCCACAGGGGTTGCCATCGGACGGTTGACATCGGGCCGTCCGCCGGCGACTCTTGTATACAAGAGGGGATCGGCTGACCCGGGAGGGATGCAGGTGAGCTCGGTGGAGGTGGCCTACACCGCACTGCGGGACGGCATCGCCCGGGGGGAGCACGTCGCCGGCTCGCGCCTGCGGGAGGAGGATCTCGCCGCCACCCTCGGGCTGTCCCGCACCCCGGTGCGCGAGGCGCTGCGCCGCCTCCAGGCGGAGGGCCTGGTGGAGGTCGAGCCGCGCCGGGGTGCACTGGTCGCGACCTGGAGCGCCGACGAGCTCGACGAGATCTTCGAGCTGCGCTCACTGGTGGAGGGCTACGGGGCGCGCCGGGCGGCGGCGCGGATCACCGACGCCCGGGTGGGTCTCCTCGAGGAGCTGTGCGAGGGCATGGAGGAGGCCGTCGCCGCCCCGGGCGGACCAGACCACGAGCGCATCGGGCACCTCAACCAGGCGTTCCACCGGGAGATCCACGGGGCGGCGGCGAGCCGCTACGTCGCCGGCATGCTGACCGGGTTGGTCCAGATGCCGCTGGTCCTGCGGACCTTCCACCGCTACGAGCCGGACGAGCTGCGCCGCAGCATGGGTCACCACCGCGAGCTCGTGGCCGCCCTCCGGGCCCGCCGGCCCGAGTGGGCGGAGGCGGTGATGCACGCCCACGTCGAGGCGGCGCGGGTGACGCTCAGGCGGGAGGTGGAGCGATGACGGACCCGGCCGGCCCCCTCGCCGGCGTGCGGGTGGTGGAGTGCGGGACGCTGCTCGCCGGGCCGTTCTGCGGGCAGCTGCTCGGCGACTTCGGGGCCGAGGTCATCAAGGTCGAGGATCCCGGCGCCGGTGACCCGATGCGCCAGTGGGGGCAGGTCAAGGTCGAGGGCCGGTCGCTGCACTGGCCGATCATCGCCCGCAACAAGAAGTCGGTCACCGCCGACCTCCGCCGGGCCGAGGGGCAGGCGCTGCTGCGGGGGCTGCTCGAGCGCAGCGACGTGCTGGTGGAGAACTTCCGCCCGGGCACGCTCGAGAAGTGGGGTCTCGGGCCGGCCGAGCTGGCGGAGCTCAACCCCCGCCTGGTGGTGGTGCGCGTCAGCGGGTACGGCCAGACCGGCCCCTACGCGCCGCGAGCCGGCTTCGGCTCCATCGGCGAGGCGATGGGCGGGGTCCGCTACCTGTCGGGCGAACCCGACCTCCCACCGTCGCGCATCGGCATCTCGCTCGGTGACTCGCTGGCCGCCACCTTCGCCGCCCTCGGGGCGGTGCTCGCCCTCCGGGCGCGCGACCGCACCGGGCGCGGGCAGGTCGTCGACTCCGCCATCTACGAGGCGGTGCTCGCCCTCATGGAGGCGGTCGTGCCGGAGTGGGAGCTCGCCGGCTACCAGCGGCAGCGGACCGGCTCCATCCTCCCCGGGGCGGCCCCGTCCAACGTCTACCCCACCCGCGACGGCGACGAGGTGCTGGTCGCCGCCAACCGGGACACGGTGTTCGCCCGCCTGGCCGCGGCGATGGGCCGCCCTGAGCTGGCCGGCGACGAGCGGTACGCCACCAATGACGCACGGGGCGCCCACCAGGCCGAGCTGGACGCGCTGGTCGCCGCCTGGACCGCCACGCAGGACGCCGACGCACTGCTCGACGCCCTTGCCGACGCCGGCGTTCCCGCCGGGCGGATCTACCAGACCAAGGACATGCTGGCGGACCCGCACTTCGCCGCCCGGGAAGCCGTCGTCCGCCTGTTCCACCCGCAACTCGGGGACTTTCCCCTGCAAAACGTCGCACCGAAGCTCTCGGACACCCCG
>DASSZM010000192.1:0-11347 GCA_035702855.1 Acidimicrobiales bacterium
CAGACCTACGCCATGATCGCCACCGGCGGGGCGGCGATGTACCTCCTGCAGAACGCGCTGCAGGCCGGCACCCTCGTCGCCGTGCAACCCGGGCTGACCCTCACGGACCCCCTCGTCTCGATCATCTGGGGCGTGATCGTCTTCCACGAGCACGTCAATGGAGGCCTCTGGTACCTGGTGGCCATCGTCGCCGGCGGGATGCTGATCCTCGGCACCGTGTGGCTCTCCAACTCCCCCCTGATCCACGGCCAACAGCAGCAAGGCGACCAACAGCTAGAGGACCAGCAGCAAGAAGACAGGGAGCAGCGGTCCGGCGAGCGCCGGCCCAGCGGCGGACAGCCGGCCCCGGGCCGCGGGCGGGAGGGCCGGCGCACCGGAAGCGACCGGGACGGCGGCGGCGGCAGGGACGGCGACGGTCAACGGGCCGGCCACCCCGACGGCGCCGACGAGGAGGACGGATCGGTTGACGAGCGCCGAACGCCGTCCCTCGACGACCCGACCGAGACACCCGCCGGCGGGGGCGCGGGAAGCTGACCGACGCGCGCCCACGGGACCTCACCGTCGGGTGCGCCACCCGGACGGCCCATCCGCAAGGACACCCCGCAGCCGACCACCCGCCGTGCGAGCGACCGGCGGGCGCGCCGAAGAGCCGAGTCCTGCGCCACCGGACCCGGGCCATGCCACCTCTGTGACGCGGATGACCCATCGGGCGGCGGGCGACCCGCCTGCACCGGTTGCCGGCGCAGGGCGGGGCGCCCGTGCCCGCGGACTAGCTCTGCAGCTCCTGGATGATCCAGTCGACCATCACAGCCAACAGACAGGCAGTAGCACCCAGCAGCAGACCGGTGCGCGCTTCGGTTCCCATGGTGGTTACCTCCAGGGGTCGGGTTGGGTTGACTGGGGCCAAGATGCCCCGAGGGCCGCCTCCCGAAACGATTTGGCATGGCGTTTTGCCAGGCGCCTGGCCCGAGCCCCTCGTGGGTACAGCGAGTGGCCGACACGCTGCTCACCGTCGGCCGGTTCCCACCCGTCCCGCGACGACGTGGGAGCCCACGGAGTGGCCGGAGCCGCCGGATCGGGGCGACGCGGTCCTCTGAGTCCCCAACGCTACCAATGCCCCCACCAGGCGCCACCGCAACCCTCGTCGCCCTCACGGGCGGACGGGGGCGGCGGGCTACCGCCGGGAGCGGAACGGCACGTGCACGTACATCTCCTGGCGGTCGGGGACGAGGACCGGCTGCTCGGGCGGCAACGGCATCGAGTAGCGCACCGGCCGCTGGTGCTCGCCGAACTGCCGGTCCGCGTTGTACACAGAGTTGAACTTCCAGAGCATCTTGACGAAGTTGGTCTGCCCGTGGAGCACGTGCCGGGCGGCGGTGCGCGCCGTCACCGCCAGCGCCGCGAAGCCGAGGTGCTTTCGGGCCAGCACCGACTGGGTCTTCACCAGCTCCTCGTAGAACTGGTGCAGTGGGAGCCGGGTCGGCAGCACGGCGTGCTGGACGTCGAACAGCCGGTAGTCGAGCGTCGTGAGCTTGCGGGCCTCGGTCAGCCAGGTCTCGGTCCCCGGGTAGGGGGTCTGGACCGTGATGTTGACGATCTCCGGGACGCTCGCCGCCCAGGCGCGCACGTACTCGAAGCGCTCGACGTCCCAGTCGGGGTCGGCGATGATGTTGATGGCGACGGTGAGCCCGATCTTGCGGGCAACCTCGAGCGCTTCGAGGTTGACCTTGGGGGTGTTGCGCTTGCGGAATGCCTTGAGGCCCTCCTCGTCGAGTGCCTCCAGGCCGAGGAACATGTAGTTGAGGCCCATGCGCTTCCAGCGGGCGAAGACCTCCTGGTTGCGCACGAGCACGTCCGTGCGGGTCTCCAGGTAGTACTCCTTCTTGATCTTGCGCTTGTCCAGCTCGTCGGCGATGGCGTGCCCGTCCTCCGCCTTGATGAAGGTGACGTCGTCGACGATGAACACACCCGGCTCCTCGATGCGGGCCATGTCCTCGGCGGCGGCCTCGGGCGACAGCTTGCGGTAGCTGCGGCCGTAGAAGGTCCAGGCGCTGCAGAACGAGCAGTCCCAGGGGCAGCCACGCGTGAACTCGATCGACGCCGCCGGGTCCATCACCCCGATGAAGTACTTGTTGCGCCTGCCGGTCAGGTGCCGGGCGGGCAGCGGGTCGTCGAGGCTCTCGAGCAGCTTCGGCGGCGGCCCGTAGCCGTCCATGGTCACCGCCCCCGGCACCTCGCTGAGGGCCCGGTCGGGCCACGCCTCGAGCAGCCGGGGTGCCGACGTCTCCCCCTCCCCCTTGAGCACGACGTCGATCGCCCCCTCGGCGTGCTCGAGCACCTGTTCGGCCACGAACGACACGCTGTGGCCGCCGACGAACACCAGGGAGTTGGGCAGGGCGGCCTTGACGTCCTTGGCGAGGTCGACGACGTCCGGCACGTTGGCCAGGTAGTTGAGGCTGAAGCCCACGGCTTCGGGACGGAACTCCCGCAGCTGACGGTCGATCTCCCGCCGGTCGTAGACTTGGAGGTCGACGATGCGGACGTCGTGACCGTGGAGGGCGGCGGCGATCCGCTCGATGCCGAGGGGCTCGAGCCGCAGGAAGATCTCGGAGTACATGAGGGCGCCGGGATGGATGAGGAGCACACGCATCAGGCGCTAGCTACCCAAACCCGGCGGAACCCACCGGTCGGGGACGGGCGGATGCCACCATCGGGGTGGGAAAGGCCCCTCCCTGCCGGGGAGGGCCCTCAGCCGCCGCTCCGGGCGAGGCGGCGCATCAGGCCCGGGTTGGGCAGCCCGGCCCACCGTCCGAGCAGGCGGAGACTGGCGGGCACGATCATGGACCGCACGACGAAGGTGTCGAGGAGGATGCCGACCGCCATGGCGAAGCCGAAGCTCTCGAAGGAGCGCAACGGCACCAGCGCCAGCAGGGCGAAGGTGAAGGCGAGGGCGACCCCGGCGCGGGTGATGGTCGTGGACGCGCCGGGGACGGCGGTGATGATGGCGCCGTGGAGGTCGTCCTGGCGGGCTTCCTCCCAGATCCGCCCGACCAGGAAGATGTTGTAGTCCGACCCGAACGACAGCAGCAGCACGCCGACGGCGATCGGCACGTAGAAGGTGAAGCCGCTCGCCGCCAGGTCCGGGAACACCGCCGACGTGATGCCGATGGCCGCCATCACCGACATCACGCTGGCCGCGAGGAGCACGAGCGGCGTCAGCAGGCAGCGCAGCAGCAGCGCCAGCGTGAGGAAGTCGACGGCGAGGATGGCGACGCCGACGCGGTAGGTGGCGGTGCGGGTCTCCGAGGAGAGGTCGCCGGCGATGGCGGTGCCGCCGCTGAAGGCGGTGCGCACCCGGTGGAGTCCGGCGCCCCGCAACAACGCGGGCATGTTCCGCTCGATGTGGTCGAGCGACCCGACGGCGTCGGCGCCGAGCGGCGGGTGCGACAGGATCACCACGTAGCGGGCGGCAGCGCGGTCGGACGCCACGAACAGCCCGAAGTGCAGCAGCGACCCGGTGTCGGCCGGTCCGATGACGGCCGCCACGCCGGGCTGGCGGGCGAGCTCGTGCTGGAGGGCGGCGAGCTCGCCCGGGTGTCGGCCCACCCCGGTGCCGCGAACCATGACCACGCTCGGGTCCACGACGCCGGGGGCGAAGCCGGCGGCGGCGGCGGTGGACGCCCGGACGGCGCCCGAGCTGGCGGGGAGATCGCTCACGAGGTTGAGCCCGAGCCGGAGGTTGCCGATCTGGGCCACGCCGGCACCGAGTCCGCCGACGGCGGCGAGCAGGACGAGGGCGGCGACCGGCCGGCGCATGGCCAGGCGGATCAGGCGGCGGCGGCGCGGCCGGGGATCCCCGGCGGGCACACCCGGCCGGACCGGCCAGAACAGGGCGCGTCCCGTGAGGGCGACGGCGGCCGGCACGAAGGTGAGGGAAACCACCAGTGAGATGGCGACGGCGATGGCCATCCCCGGACCGAGCTGACGGTACAGGGGGAGGCGGGCGACGAGGAGGGTGGCGGTACCCGCGGCGACGGTGATGCCCGCCACGGTGACGAGGGGCATGACGGTCCGGGCGCCCATCCGGGCGGCGTCGCGCGGGTGCAGCCCCTCGCGCAGGAGCGTGCGCTGGGCGGAGAGGAAGAACACGGCGTAGTCGGTGACCACGCCGACGACGAGGATGACGATCAGGGGTTCGAGCTCGCCGGGGAGCACGAAGCCGAGGTGGAGGGCGGCAAAGGCGAGGACGTGCTCCCCGAGGACGTAGGAGATGCCGACGGCGACGAGCACGACCAGCGGGGCGACGAGGGAGCGGAAGGCGAGGGCGATGACGAGGAAGACCACGCCGATGGCGGCGGCCTCCACCAGGCGCAGCGAGCCACCGATGCGGTTGCCCTGGTCCTGCTCGGCGGCGTAGAGCCCGGTGGCGCCGACGTAGTGGTCGCCCGGCCGGCCGAGGTCCTCGTGGGCGAGCCGGCGGTCGACCTGCTGGACCGTCGAGGGCGAGGTGGACGGCTTGAAGAACAGGTAGGTGAGCGCCGTGCTGCCGGGGTCCTTGGAGGTGGGAAAGACCCCCCCGGTGTCGAGGAGCGGGAGGGCGGCGGCGAGGGCCCCCTTGCCGTGCAGCGCCTGGGCGTCGATGCGGGCCGCCCGGGCCACGACCCGGACCTGGGCGGCGGGCGACAGGCCCCGCCGGTCGTGCTGGACGAGGACCGATTGGCTGGTGAAGGGGAAGCCGAACGTCTTCGCCTCGCGTGCCTCGGCCCGCAGCGCCGGCGTCGAGACCGAGACCAGCTGCGAGGCGCCGCCCTCCGCCTGGCTGTAGGACGGGAGCCAGTGATAAGCGGCGACCGCCCCGAGGATCCAGGCCGGGACGAGCACCCAGCGCAGGGCGACGCAGGCCCGCGCTCCCCAGCCCCAGGGGCCGCGGGGGCGGCGGGGCGGGTCGGGCCGCGGGGAGGGAGCCGTCGAGATGAGCCCGCCTGTACCCAGCCGCGGGCGGCGAGGAACGCGGGCATTGCAGACGGGTCGACCGGGTACACCCCGGCCCAGTGCCAAGCCGCCGCCGCCGTTCGCGACCCACCCGTGCCAGCGTGCTCCTGCTCGACGCGCTCGTCGTCGTGTGGGTGGCGGGATGGTTGGCGGTGGGCATCTGGGTGGCCGTCGACGTCTCCCACCTGAGCCGGCTCGCCCTGACGCTCGGCACGGCGGCGACCGGCCTCGGCGACGCCGCCCGCGCCATCATGAAGCTGGCGCGGATCCCCTTCGTCGGCTCGACGTTCCGCGGCCTCGCCGAGGGCGCGGCGCGCACGGCGGCGAGCGCGAAGGCCAACGCGGCGGCGTCACGCACGAGTGTCGACCAGCTCGCCTACCTGCTCGGGATCGTGATCTGCCTCGTGCCGAGCGTCCCCGTCATCGCCGCCTGGCTGCCGATGCGGGTGTCGCGGGTCCGGGAGGTCCGCGCCGTGCGGCGGGCGCTCGCCAGCCCCCGCCACCGGGCCAACCTCGAGCGGTACCTCGCCAACCGGGCGTTGGCCACCCTGCCGTTCCACCAGCTCGTCGCCCTGGGCGAGGACCCGTGGGAGGACGTCTCCCAGGGGCGCCTCGACGCCCTCGCCCGCGCCGAGCTCCAACGCCTCGGGTTGCGCGCCGAGCTCCTCGACGCGCCCCCTGCCAACCCACGGAGGTTCGTACCATGAAGCGTCACGTCTTCGTCGCCGGCGCCGGCGCCGTCGCCCTCGCCGCCTCGCTGACAGCCTGCGGGTCGTCCAACCACTCGAGCGCCCCGACCACCACGACGACCACCGTCGCCCCGAGCAGCACGACCACCACGGTCTCCGGGGCGACCGGCACGGGGAGCACCCTCGCCAACGACGCCGACACGCTCTGCACCCAGGTCCAGCGGGTGCGCAGCGACCTCGCCAAGGTGTCGCTCAAGAACCCCACGAGCATCGCGGCGCTCACCACCGACTTCAGCCGGCTGCAGTCGGCGGCGGGAGCCGTGACCAAGGCCAACGCGAGCAGCGGGCACACCCACCAGCTCTCCACGGTCGTCTCCGACGTCGACGCCGCCGTTGCCAAGGGCAAGGCGGCCTTCGCCGCCGTCTCGAAGGCCGACACCTCCGCCCTGCAGAGCGACTTCAACGCCCTGAGCGCCGACCTGTCCCATGCCGGCAGCGCCGCTGCGCACACGAGCTTCAAGGGTTGCCAGGCGACGGGGACCTCCGGCGGCTGACGAACGCCGACCCCCGCACCGGGGCACCGTCGTACACTCGGGGCCACCCGGTCACCACGCCGGGGAGCCGAAGGACAACCGACGAGGACGGGAGCCGCCGACCGCCATGGGCAGCCCAGCAGCCGAAGGGAGCCGACGGCTCACCCTGTCGGAGTTGGTGGCGTGCACGTCGGTGCCGGCGAGCACCATCCACCACTACCTGCGCGCCGGGCTGATGCCGCCCCCGTTGAGGGAGGCTCCCAACCGGTTCAGCTACGACGAGCGCCACGTCACCGCCCTGCGCTACATCCGGGCCCTCCGGGGCCGCCGCGGGATGCGGCTCGAGGAGATCGCCGAGGAGCTCCCGGAGCTCCTGGCCCGCCAGGACGGTGACGCCCTCGGCGGTGACGACCCCGACGAGGGGGATGCCACCTGCCGGCTGCTCGAGGCGGCCGCCGAGGCCTTCCGGACCCGGAGCTTCGCCGAGGTCACCGTGGGCGAGATCGCCGAAGCGGCCCACGTGGGCAAGGGCAGCGTGTACCGCCACTTCTCGTCCAAGGAGGAGCTGTTCACCGCCACCGTCGAGCGCCTCCTCGCCCGCACCGAGGTGGACTTCGCCGAGACGATCGAGCGTCTCGGCGGCCCCGACGGCGTCGCCACCGCACCGGAGAAGACCGCCGGCGAGTTCGCCCGGCTGGTGGCGGTCACGATGCCGGTGCTGCTCGAGCTCGGCGCCCGCGCGGCCAAGGGCCACGAGCCGAGCCGGGAGCTGGCACGCCGAGTCCTGTCGGCGATGGCCGAGGCCGCCGGGCGGCCCCTCACGCCCGGGTCGGAGGACCCCGACGAGTCGGTCGACCCGATCCCGGCGGGCATCACCGTGATCAAGGACGCCTTCTCCACCGTCCTCTCGTGGGCCGTGGGGCCCGACTGGCCGGCCGGCGTCTGGCCCGACGACGACCTCGCCGAGGACGACGACGACGACCTGGGGGACCTCGCTCCCGGGCGGTGAGCCCCCTCAGGCCGCGCCGAACGCCGACAGCCAGTCCGCCTCGGTCCGGGGCTTGAAGACGACGTTGAGCTCCCGCACCGCCGCCAGCGAGGAGCTCGACGCCGGCGAGTAGCGGTGGCCGGGGAGCACGGCGGTGTCGTCGGGGAGCTCGGCGAGCCGCCGGAGGCTCGCGTACATCGCCGCCGGGTCGCCGTCGTCGAGGTCCATGCGGCCGCAGCCGTCGAGGAACAGGGTGTCGCCGGAGATGAGCAGCCGGTCCACGAGGAAGCACTGGCTGCCGTGGGTGTGCCCCGGGGTGTGGAGCAGGTGGACCTCCACGGCACCCACCCCGACGACGTCGCCCCCGTCGTGGGGGACCACCGACGACGCATCCAGGCCGGTGGCGCTGCGGATGCGGGCGACCTCCGCCCGCTGGGCGTGGACCGGGACGTCGGCGAGCTCGAGGAGCTCGGCGACACCCTCCACCCGGTGACCGGCGATCGCCCCGCCGACATGGTCGAAGTGGTGGTGGGTGGCGAGCACGCCGACGGGCCGCATGCCGTCGGCGGCGAGGAGGCCGACCAGCTCGGCCACCGCGTAGGCCGGGTCGACCAGCAGCGCCTCACCGGTGTCACGGTCGCCGACGGCGTAGGCGAAGTTGAGCATCTGCGCCGCCACCGGGTCCTGGCCGGCGAAGTCCCGACCCGCGAGCAGCTGACGGAAATAGACGGTTCCCACGATCCCACGCTAGTGACCGCCCTGGCCCGGGGCGCGGGGCACACTGGGGCCGTGACCGCCGCCCCCGCCACGCTCGACGCCCGGGCGCTCGCCGACCGCCTGCGCTCCGCCTACGACGCCGGGCTCACCCGCCCCCTCCCTTGGCGGCGGACGCAGTTGCGCGGCCTCGACCGGCTGCTCGTCGACGGCGAGCAGGAGCTGCTCGCCGCCCTCCGGTCCGACTTCGGGAAGCCGGACCTCGAGGCGTGGTTGACCGAGCTGGCCCACGTCCGCCGCGAGCTGGCCCACATCCAGTCGCACCTGGCGGCGTGGGCGCGACCCGAGCGGGTGCCGCTGCGGGCCGTGCTGCGGCCGGGGTCGGCGACGACGGTCGCCGAGCCGCTCGGCGTAGCGTTGGTCCTGGCGCCGTGGAACTACCCGGTGCACCTCCTGTTGCTGCCGATGGCCTACGCCGTCGCCGCCGGCAACGCCGTGGTCGGCAAGCCGTCCGAGTTGGCGCCGGCCACCTCCGCCACCCTGGCCCGGCTCCTCCCCCGCTACCTCGACGAGCGCACCACCGCCCTCGTCGAGGGGGACGCCGCCGTCGCCACGGCGCTGCTCGAGGAGCGCTGGGACCACGTGTTCTACACGGGCAACGGCAGGATCGGCCGGGTGGTGATGGCCGCCGCCGCCCGCCACCTCACCCCGGTGACCCTCGAGCTCGGTGGCAAGAGCCCCGCCATCGTCGAGCGCAGCGCCGACCTGGCGGTGGCCGCCCGCCGCATCGTGTGGGGCAAGTTCGTCAACGCCGGCCAGACCTGCGTCGCCCCGGACTACCTCCTCGTCGACGAGCCGGTCGCCGAGGCGCTCCTGGCGAAACTTGCCGAGGCGGTCCGCTCCCTCTACGGCGACGACCCCGCCAGGAGCCCGGACCTCGCCCGCATCGTCGACGACCGCCACGTCGAGCGCCTGGCCGGCCTGCTCGCCGAGGTGGGACCGGACCGTCTGGTCACCGGCGGCCGGGTGGACCGGGCGACCCGCTACGTCGCTCCCACGGTGGTGCGCACCGCCGGCGGCGACGACCCGCTCATGCACGACGAGCTGTTCGGGCCGATCCTGCCGGTGATCACGGTCCCCGACGTCGGCGCCGCCATCGCGGCGGTCAGGGCCCGGGACAAGCCGCTGGCGCTGTACGTGTTCACCGAGGACACCGGCGTCGCCGAGCGGGTCGTGGCCGAGACCAGCTCCGGCGGGGTCTGCGTCAACGGCACCCTCGTCCACCTGGCGGTCACCGACCTGCCCTTCGGCGGGGTCGGAGCAAGCGGCATCGGCGCCTACCACGGCCGCGCCGGTTTCGAGACCTTCAGCCACCGCAAGGGCGTGCTCGTCCGCCGCAGCCACCCCGACCCGGGCCTCACGTACCCGCCCTACGGGCGGGCGGCCCGCTGGGTGCTGCGCCGCCTCGGGTAGGGTCGGCCGGTGCGAGCGACCGACGGCGACGGTGCCCGTGGGGACCCGGCGCCCGCCGACGGGACGGGCCCGCTGTCCCTGTCGGACCTCGTCGCCCGCACCGGCATCCCGGCGAGCACCGTCCACCACTACCTGCGCTCGGGGCTCATCCCGCCGCCCAACCGCGAGGCGCCGAACCGGTTCAGCTACGACGAGCGCCACGTGGCCGCCCTGCGGGCGGTGCGCCGGCTGCGCGAGACCCGTGGCCTGTCGTTGGAGGAGATCGCCGCCGTCCTGCCCGAGCTCGGGGCGCACCCGGAGCTGGCGGACGGGCCGGACCGCCCGGAGGTGGACGGCGGCGCCGCCGACCGGCTGGTCGCGGTGGCGATCGAGGCGTTCCGGGAGCACGCCTTCGAGGAGGTCACCGTGGCGGACCTCGCCCTGAGTGCCGGGGTGGCCAAGGGCAGCGTGTACCACCACTTCGCGTCCAAGGAGGAGCTCTTCGCCGCCGCCGTCGGCCGCGTGCTCGCCGAGACCGCCGACGCCTTCGCCGACGTGGTGGGCCGTCTGGGCGGCCCGGCCCGGGTGGCCGCCGCCCCCGAGCTCGCAGCCGCCGAGCTGGCCGTCCCCGTCGCCCTGGCCCTGCCACTGCTGATCGAAGTCGGCGCCCGGGCGGCCAAGGGGCATGGCCCGAGCCGGCGCCTCGCCCGGCGCGTCCTGCGCGACCTGGCGCGGGCCGCCAGCCAGCCAGGCCCCGGGGAGCCGCCGCCGGCGGACCCGCTCCGTGCCGGTCTCGAGGTGATCGACGCCGCGTTCGCGGTGGTCATCGAGTGGGCCTTCGATCCGAGCACCGAGCCGGTGCTCCCCTCACCTGCGGCGGCGGCTTCGTCCACAGCACGGTGATTGACATGCGCCTGCCCGGCGCGTACAACGGGTGACTGTCCGGTCAGGTGTTGTATGCGGGAGGTTCGGAGTTGGTCGAGACGGCGATGGGCACGGACAGGGCCCCCTCGCCGCCCGCGCCCGCACCCGACCGCCTCCCCCCGGCGGACGAGGTCCTCGGCCGCATGGGCGGCGAGAACTTCCCGGTCGCCCTTCGGGTGCTGCCCGGCGCGTTGCGGGATCGGCTCCGGGCGATCTACGGCTACGCCCGCTTCGTCGACCAGCTCGGTGACGCCTACGACGGCGACCGCCTCGGCGCGCTCGAGTGGGTGGAGGGCGAGGTCGACCGTGGCGTCTCCGGCGCCGCCCCGGTCGTCGACCTGCATCCCCTCGTGGCACCCGCCGTCGCGCTCGTCCGGGCCTGCGGGTCCGGCGCCGACGAGCTGCGCGCCCTGATCCAGGCCAACCGGATGGACCAGACCGTCGGCGCCTACCCGGACTTCGCCGCCCTCGTCGGGTACTGCCACCTCTCCGCCGACCCGGTTGGCCGCCTGGTGCTGCTCGCCTTCGACGCCTCGACGCCCGAGCGGATCGCCTGGTCGGACCGGATCTGCACCGCGCTCCAGCTCGCCGAGCACTGGCAGGACCTCGGCGAGGACGTGCGCGCCGGGCGCCTGTACCTGCCGGCCGACGACCGGGCCCGCTTCGGGGTCGGCGAGGAGGAGCTGCGGGCCGTCGCCGAGCGGCGGGGCCCGGCCGGCCCGGCGCTGCGCGGCCTGGTCGCCTTCGAGACCGCCCGCGCCCGGGCCCTGCTCGCCGAGGGGGAGCCGCTGGTGCGCTCCCTCACCGGGTGGGCGCGCCTGGCGGTCGCCGCCTTCGCCGCCGGGGGCCACGCCGCCCTCGACGCCGTGGCCCGGACCGGCTACGACCCCTTCGCCGGCACCCCGGCCGCCGACCGGCTCGGGACGGCGCGCCACGCCGCCGTGCTGCTGCGCGGGCGGTCCGCCGGCGCCCGCCGGCCGGGAGCGGCGGCGTGAACCTCGACGACGCCTACGACCGCTGCGAGGAGATCACCCGCAGCGAGGCCCGCAACTTCT
>DASSZM010000014.1:0-32819 GCA_035702855.1 Acidimicrobiales bacterium
GGCGGGGATTAGGGTTGGGTGCCGTGAACGGCCTGCGGAGGATCCCCTGAGCGTCACGGGTGCCCGCCGGCCGGTGCCACCCCCCCAGCACCGCCGCCGCCAGGGTGCACCTGCCTCCACCGCCTCCGAGCGGTCAGCGGCAGGCCCGGCCGTGTGGCTGCTCGCCGCCGTCGGCGTGGCCGCGCTGGTGACCTGGCTGTGGGTGCTGACCCGTCACATCAACGCGGCGGGTCCCAACTCCGACGGAGCGACGGTCGTGCTGCAGGCCGAGGCGGTGCTGCGCGGCAACGTGCTGCTCCACGGCTGGTGGCTGTCACTCGATTCGTGGTGGACCCTCGACGTGCTCGTCTTCGCCGTGGTCGCCGGGATCTTCGGGCCCCACCCGGCCCTGCTCCTCGTCGTGCCCGCCCTCATCGCCGGCCTGGTCATCGCCGCCGGGGTGATCCTCGCCCGTCGCGGCCAGCGCGGGGCGGCGGCGTGGGCCGGGGGGGCGGTGGTGGTCGGGATCCTCGCCTTCCCCGGCCATGTCCTCGCCAGCCTGTTCCTCGTCGGCCCCTGGCACCAGACGACGACCCTCTGCGTGCTGGCCGCCTTCATCGCCCTCCGCCGGGGACGCTTCGGGCCGGCCTGGGTCCTCGGAGTGCTCCTGCTCGCCGGCGGCATGCTCGGCGACCTCATGACCGCGGCGTACGGGGCGGCGCCGTTGGCGCTGGGCGGGGTGGTGGCCGTCCTCCGCCGACGCTCGCTGCGCGCCGGGGCCGCCCCGCTCGCCGCGGCCGTCACGGCGGCGGTCGCCGCCTACGTCGTGCGCGCCGCCGCCGCCGCCCTGGGGGCGTTCCGCCTCGGCCCGACCAACCCCCGGGCAGGGGCGACGGAGCTCCCCCACAACCTGCACCAGCTCGTGACCCTCGCCCTGCCCGGGCTGTTCGGCATCCGGAGCGTGGCGGAGCTCGGCGCCGGCGGCGTCGACCGCGGCCTTCGCGCCGTGCACATCGTCGGGCTGGCGGTCGTGGCGGCCGGCCTCCTCTGGGCGCTCGGGTCGCTGCTGTGGGGTGCCCTCGCCGGCCGGGTGCCGAGCGAGCCGAGCCGCCCGGTCGCCCGCAGCGAGGCGGAGCCATGGCGGCTCGACGACGTGCTGGTGCTCGCCACCTTCGGGTCGGCCGCCAGCTACGTGCTGCTGGCGCTCAACACGAGCCCCGCCTACTTCCGGTACGTGACGGCGACGGTGGTGTTCGCCACCGTGCTCGCCGGCCGGGTCGTCGCCCGCTGGTGGGCCTCGGGCCTCCCGGCCCGTCGCTGGCGCTGGACCGCCCAGCTCGCCGCCGCGCTGACCCTCGGAGCCTTCGTCGCCGGCACCGGCCAGCAGCTCGCCCAGGCCGCCCCGGTCAACACCGAGCCGGCCCTGATCACCTTCCTCGAGGCGCACCACCTCACCGTGGGCGTGGGCGACTACTGGTCCGCGGCGATCACGACCGTGGACAGTGGTGGCCGCGTCCGGGTCCGGCCCGTCGTCGTCGACGCCCACGGCCACCTCGAGGGCTACAACAAGGGGCCGGTGCGCTCCTGGTTCCACGGGGTGGCATTCCAGTTCGTGGTGTTCCGTGGGGGAGCCGGCTTCGGCGGCGTGGACCTGCCCCACGCCGAGCAGACCTGGGGACCGCCGGCTCACATCTACCTGGTCGACCACCACGCCTACACGGTGCTCACCTGGTCCCACCCGATCCACGTGACCCGCCAGGAACCTCGCCTGGCCGGCGGCTAGCCCTCGCCGAGGGGAGGAACCGGCTGCGGTGGGGGCGGCCCGACGTAGCGGGCGGACGGACGGATGATCCGCCGGCTCCCCGCCTGCTCGTCGACGTGGGCGCACCACCCGATGACCCGGCTCACGGCGAAGGTGGGGGTGAACAGCTCCCGGGCGAGACCACAGGTCGCCATCACCACGCCGGCGTAGTACTCGACGTTGGCGGCCAGTCGCTGCTCGGGGTGCAGGTCGGCCAGCGTGGCGGTGATCGCCTCCTCCATGGCCACGGCCCGTGACGCCAGGTCACCGCCGAGGCCGAGGGCGACCTCGCGCAGCATCACCGAGCGGGGGTCGACGGTCCGGTACACCGGGTGGCCGAAGCCCATGATCCGCTCCCCCCGGGCGACCGCACCGCGCACCCACGCGTCCGCCGCCTCCGGCTCGCCGATCGTCTCCAGGGTCTCCAGCGCCCGGCTCGGGGCACCGCCGTGCAGGGGCCCCGACAGGGCGCCGAGTGCCCCGACCACGGCCGCACCGGGGTCGGCCCCGGTGGAGGCGATCACCCGGGCGGTGAAGGTGGACGCATTGAAGCCGTGGTCGACGGTGAGCACGAGGTACTGCTCGACGGCCCGAGCCGCCTCGGCTCCCGGCTCCTCGCCGAGGAGCATGGTGAGGTAGGCGGCGGCGTGGCCGAGCCGGGGGTCCGGCGCCAGGGGTTGCTTCCCCTGCGAGAGCCGCCAGAGGGCGGCTACGAGGGTCGGCACGGCGGCGACGAGCCGGAGCAGGTCACGCCGCCGATCCTCCCGCGTGCCGCCCCACAGCGGGCGCATGCCGTCCGCCTCGGCCAGCAGCGACACGGCGCTGCGGAGGGCGGCCAGGCCGACCCCACCGGCGGTCGCCACGGCCGGGAGCTGTTCGAGCAGGGCGTCCGGCAGCGCCCGCAGGGGCCGGACCTCCCGGGCAAATGCCTCCCGCTCGGCGGCGTCCGCCGGCAGGCGGCGGTCGAGCACGAGCTGCCACACGTCCTCGAGGCTCCGGGAACGTGCCAGCTCCGTCGCCGCGTACTGGCGGTAGTGGTAGAAGCCCTCGCTGCCGCGCACGTCGCCGATCCCGGTCGCCGTGACCGCGACGCCCTTCAGGCCCGGGGGGACGTCGATCAGCGGGTCGGCCGGGGAGGTGGTGGTCATGCCGTGATATTGACGATACCGCCCGTCTTGATCAAGATTGATCAATGATCAACACCCGGGGCTCCCGGAGGTGGCCGTGGCGCGCCGCACGCTGACGACCGCGGAGGCGGCCGACCGCCTCGGCGTCAAACCGGCCACGCTCTACGCCTACGTGAGCCGGGGCCTGCTCCGCCGGGAGCGGACGCCGTCGGGCAGCAGGTTCGACGCCGCCGACGTCGAACGCCTCGCCCTCGGGGGGCGCCGGCGTGCCCGGGCCGACGATCCCCTGTCCTTCATCTCGGAGCTGACCTCGATCGAGGGCGACGGCCACCGCTACCGGGGCCTCGACGCCCGAGCGCTGTCACGGGCGCGACGGTTCGAGGAGGTCGCCGGATGGCTCTGGGAGGCCACCTGGCCCGACGCCCCGGCGGACAAGGCACCCGACGAGGCGCCCCACGCGTGGGAGCCCCTTCCCGGGCCGCTCGGGACGGCGGCCGCCGCCTGCCGCGCCCTCGACCCGCGGACCACCCCGGCGGAGCGCTGGCGGGTCGCCGTCGCCGCCGCCGCCACCGCCGACCCGCTGCGTCACGACCGCACGCCTGCGGCGGTGGCCGCCACGGCACGAAGCCTCCTCGCCCTGCTCGTCGAGGTCCTGCCGGTCGCCGCCGTCCGGCCGGCAGCCGGCACGGTCGCACCCTCGCTGGTGGCGCGCCTGTGGGCGCGGCTCAGCCCGCTGCCGGCCATCCCCGCCCAGGTCGCCGTGCTCGATGCCGCCCTCGTGCTCATGGCCGACCACGAGGTGGCGGCGTCGACCCTCGCCGTGCGGGCGGCGGCGTCCTTCGGAGCCGACCCGTACGCCGCCGTGCTCGCCGGCATGGCCGCTGCCAGCGGTCCCCGCCACGCGGCCAGCTCACTCCACGTCCGCCCCGTCCTCGCCCGGGCGGCGGCGCAGGGCCCCGCCGTCGCCCTCGGCGACGTGCTCGGGCGGGGCGCCCCCCACCACGGCTTCGGCCAGGCGCTCTATCCCGGCGGGGACCCGCGCGCCACCGAGCTGCTCGGCCGGCTGCGGGCCCTGCCGGTCGACCTGGCGGCCGTCGACGGTCTGCTGCAGCTCGCCGCCAGCCGGCGGATGCCGCCACCCAACTGCGACTTCGCGCTCGCTGCCCTCGCCCAGGCGACGCTGATGGTCCCGGGGGCCAGCGAGGCCATCTTCGTGCTGGCGCGCACGGCGGGCTGGGTCGCCCACGCCCTCGAGGAGTACGAGCAGCGCACTCCGTTCCGCCTGCGGGCCGCCTACGTGGGTCCCCGTGAGACCGGCGACAGTCCCACCTAGATTGCGGGGCGGCACAGGAGACGGGAGGCGACCGGATGGCCGAGCTGGAGCAGGAGACCGAGCCCGAGAAGGTGGGACTGAGCGGCGAGCGCCTCGCCCGCATCGAGGGCCACTTCGCCCGCTACGTCGACGACGGCCGGCTCGCCGGGTGGCTGGCAGCCGTCACCCGCCGGGGCCAGGTCGCCTACGTGGCCCGCTGCGGCGACCGGGACCGGGAGGCCGGCGCCCCCGTGGAGGTCGACACCCTCTGGCGGTGGTACTCGATGACCAAGCCGGTCACGTCGGTGGCGGCCATGATGCTGTACGAGGAGGGTGCCTTCGACCTGCGCGACCCGGTGAGCCGGTGGATCCCCTCGCTCGCCGACCCGCAGGTGTACGTGGCCGGGCCGCCGGCCAGGCCCGTGACCCGGTCGGCGGCCGAGCCGATCCGTGTCTGGCACCTGCTGACCCACACGGCCGGGCTCACCTACGGGTTCCACCACGTGCACCCCGTCGACGCCATCTATCGGGCGGCCGGCTTCGAGTGGGGCCACCCGCGCGGCATGGACCTGGCGGCGTGCGTCGACGCCTGGGCGGCGCTCCCGCTGCTGTTCGACCCCGGCAGCGAGTGGGCGTACTCCGTGGCCACCGACGTCCTCGGCCGGCTGGTCGAGGTGGTGTCGGGCCAGCCGCTCGACGAGTTCTTCCGGACCCGGATCTTCGAGCCGCTCGGGATGCGCGACACGGCGTTCTGGGTCGACGAGGCGGGCGCGGACCGGGTGGCAGCCCTCTACACGGCCCATCCGAGGACCCGGCTGGCCACGCCGGCCGACGGCTCGGCGGCGCTCTCCCGGCACCGGATGCTCTCGGGCGGGGGCGGCCTCATCGGGTCGGCCCGGGACTACCACCGCTTCGCGCAGATGCTGCTCCGGGGAGGCGAGCTCGACGGCGTCCGGCTGCTCGGGGCACGCACGGTGTCCTACATGGCCACCAACCACCTGCCGGGCCGGCAGGACCTGGAGCGCTTCGGCCGCAAGCTGTTCGCCGAGACGTCCTACGACGGCATCGGATTCGGGCTCGGCTTCTCGGTGACCGACGACCCCGCGGCCGCCAAGGTCCTCGGTTCCGCCGGCGAGTACGGCTGGGGCGGGGCGGCCAGCACGGTCTTCTGGGTCGACCCGGCCGAGGAGCTGACGGTGCTGTTCTTCACCCAGCTCATGCCCTCGAGCACCCACCCGATCCGGCCCGAGCTGAAGGCCCTGGTCTACCAGGCGCTCGTGGAGTGACCCGCCATCCGGGGGGCTAGCTTCTCCGGTGATGGCTCGCATCCCCACCGCCCCCGTCGCCGCCGGCTCGATCGTCGCCGGCTTCCTCGTCGCCCGCAAGGCCCCCAAGCGGGTGCTGGGTACCGCTGTCCTCGCCCCGGCCGCGGCGTGGTGCACCCGGCGCTGGGCGCGCCGGGCCGGCGCCGTGCCGGCCGCGGGGCTGTTCGGCCTCTACGTCGCCGCGGTCGGCGGCTCCCACCCCCTCGCCAAGAAGATCGGCACCTGGCCGGCGGTGTTCGGCGTGGCCGGCGTCACGGGGGTGGCCTCGTGGCTGCTGGCCGACCGCCGGTCCGCCGGCGACGCCTCCTGACCGGCCGCCGGCGACGCCCCCCGCCGGCCACGCCGGGCCGGCCGCCGCCGCTAGCGCTGGAGGATCCAGCCGTCGGGTCCGGCGAGGGCCTGCGCCGCCTCGGGCCCCCAGGAGCCCTGGGGGTAGGCGGCCGGCTCGGGCTTGTCGGTCAGCAGGTCGCCGGCCACCTCCCAGACGTGGGCCAGGCCGTCGGGGCGGGTGAACAGTGAGCGGTCGCCGACGAGCACGTCGTGGATCAAGCGGGAGTAGGCGGGGAGGCTCTGCGTGTGGAAGGCCTTGCCGAGCGGCAGCTTGGTCATGGCCCGACCGAGCGTCAGGGTGACCCCCGGCTGCTTGGCCACGAGGCTGAGGTCGATCTCGCCGTCGCCGGACAACTCGAAGGCGAGGCAGTTGCCGAGCGGCGGCGCCCCGTCCAGACCCCGGGCGGGCGGGCGGAACCGGATCGTGACCCGCTGGTGGCTCTCGGCCATGCACTTGCCGGTGCGCAACAGGAACGGAACGCCCTCCCACCGCTCGTTGTCGACCCACAGGCGGGCGGCGACGAAGGTCTCCGTGCGCGAGTCGGGCGCGACCCCGTCCAGCTGGCGGTACCCCTCGTACTGACCGACGACCACGTCGTCCCAGCTGAGCTTCCGGAAGCAGCCGATGACCTCCTCCCGGGCGGCGGCGGTGCACTCGGCGTCGAGACTCTCGCACGGCTCCATCGCGACTTCGGCGGCGATCTGGAACAGGTGGGTGACGAGCATGTCGAGGATGGCACCGGTGTGCTCGTAGAAGTCGGCGCGGGTGGACACGTCGAGCGTCTCGGGGACGTCGATCTGGACGCTGTGGATGTGGTGGCGATCCCATGCCCGGGCGAACAGGCCGTTGGCGAAGCGCAACACGTGGATGTTCTGGGCCGCCTCCTTGCCGAGGAAGTGGTCGATGCGGTAGATCTGCGGTTCCTCGAACACCGCGTGGGCGGCGCGGTCGAGTTGCTGGAAACTCGCCATCGAGGTACCGAACGGCTTCTCGAACACGACGCGGGAACCCTTCACCAGGTCGTGCTCGCCGAGCCCCTCGGTGAGCTTGGCGAACGCCGTGGGGGGCACGGCGAGGTAGTGCACGTACTGCGCCTCCCCGCCGAGCTCGTCGCGGGCCTCCTCCAGCACGTCGAGCAGGCTGCCGGGGTCCGCCGCCTCGAACCCGCCGCCGGCGAAGCGCAGGCGGGAGCGGAAGGCCTCCCATGGGCCGTCCGACGGCTTGGGGCCGAACTCCTCGAGGCTCTCGCGGACCCGCTCCTGGAAGTCCTCGTGGGCGACGTCACCCCGCCCGTTGCCCACCAGCCGCCAGTCCTCGGGGAGCAGGCCCTGCTGCGCCAACCGGAACAGCGCCGGCAGCACGAGGCGATGGCTCAGGTCCCCGGTGGCGCCGAACAGGACGATGACGGTGGGTGGGGGCACGAGTCGGCGGTCGACCACGGGGGGCTCCTGTCTGGGGTTCCGGGGAAAGGGGGGCGGACGCGCGGCCTCACCCGGCGTCCCGCCCGGTCCCCTACCCGGCCGGCCCCGGCCCGATGCCGCTCAGGAGTCGAAGCCGAGGCCGATCCGGTCCAGCAACCGCAGCCAGGCGTTGCGCTGACCCTCGTGGGAGTCGGCGGCCGCGATCGACCGGCGGGTGGCCTCGATCACCACCCAACCCAGCGGCTCGGGGGGGAACGGCAACGGCTTGGAGCGCACCATCTGCAGGGACGTCCGCTCGGTCCGGGCCCCGGCCAGCAGGTCGAGCATGACCTGCGCCCCGAAGCGGGTGGCGCCGACGCCGACGCCGGTGTACCCGGCGGCGTAGGCGACCCGCCCACCGAGCGCCGTCCCGAAGAAGGCGCAGAACCGGCTGCAGGTGTCGATGGCCCCGCCCCAGCGGTGCGTGAACCCCACGTCCTCCAGTTGCGGGAAGGTCTCGGAGAAGTGCTGGGCGAGCTTCCGGAACGTCGCCGGGCGCTGGTCGTAGGCCGGGCGCACCTGCTTGCCGTAGTGGTAGATGGCGTCGTAGCCGCCCCAGAGGATCCGGTTGTCGCTCGTGAGCCGGTAGTAGTGGAACTGGTTGCCGGCGTCGGCGATGCCCTGCCGGTTGCGCCAACCGATGCGCCCCAACTGCTCGTCGCTGAGCGGCTCGGTCATGAGGACGTGGTCGTAGACGGGGACGATCCGGGGCCGGACGCGGCGGAGCAGCGAAGGAAAGGCGTTGGTGCCGAGGGCCACGCGGTCGGCCAGCACCTGCCCCCCGGCGGTGGCGAGGGCCACCGCCCGACCGGACCGCTCCAGGCCGTCGACGCTGGTCTGCTCGAAGATGCGCACACCCGCTTCGAGGCAAGCGTCGCGAAGCCCCCACGCCAGGCGCGCCGGGTTGACGATGGCGCCGCCCTCGCGGTCCCAGCGACCGGCCAGGTAGGTCGGCGAGTCGACCTCGGCGCGCAGGGCATGGGCGTCGAGCCAGTCCTCCGGCTGGGGTCCCTCCCCGCGCAGCTCGTCGACCTGCCAGGCCTCGGTGGCGACCGACAGTGTGCCCGTGCGTTCCCACCCGCAGTCCAGGCGGCGCTGGCGGACGAAGGCGTCGATCGCCTCCAGGTTGTCCTGGCCGAGGCGGGCCAGCGTCTCGTACTCGTCGGGGAACCGGTTGCGCCCGTTGGGCTCGCCGTGGGTCAGGGACGCCTCGCAGAAGCCGCCGTTGCGGCCCGTCGCCGCCCAGGCGACCCGCTCGCCCTCGAGCAGCACCACGTCCAGGCCCGGGTCGGCCTGCTTGGCCAGCAGGGCGGTCCACAGGCCCGAGAAGCCGCCCCCCACGACGGCGAGCTCGGTGTGCAGCGGGCGGTCGAGGGCGGGCAGGGGCGGAGGAGCCGCCGGGTCGTCCATCCAGAAGCTGATCGGAGCGGCCCGCTCCCAGCCGCCGTCGCGGCGGCCGGCAGCGCTCGAGGATCCCGTGAGGGTCGTCACGGCGCTCATCATGGCCTGCGCCCGATGGGGTGGGCCAACGCGATGGGGTACCGATGTGTCCGCCCGGACCCGGGCCGGGCCGTATTGTCGGGACGCGATCCCAGAGCCCCCGCCTGGGGGACGGCCGACGACCGGGAGGAGGGCAGTGACCGCAACGCGGGGACAGGGAGCCCGCCCCGTCTACCAGCGATCCGCTGCTGCCCTCGGACGCGCCGGCCGCCAGGCCGGGCACCACCTCACGGGGCTGTTCGGCGGCGAGGAACGCGCCCGGGTCATCGTGGTGCTGGCGTGCGTGCTGGCGCTGAGCAGCGCCGACGTGGCGACCGTGGGCGCAGCGGCGACTCCCCTTCGCCGGGCCCTCCACATCGACAACACCGACATCGGGCTGCTCGTCACCGGCAGCTCGCTGGTGGCGGCCGTGGCCAGCCTCCCCTTCGGTGTGCTCGCCGACCGCGTCAGGCGGACACGCACCCTCGGCATCACCGTGGCCCTGTGGGGGGTCGCCATGCTCTGGTCGGCGACGGCCGGCAGCTTCGACAAGCTGCTGTGGTCACGCCTGTTCCTCGGGGTGGTCAACGCCTCGGCGGGCCCGGTCGTGGCGTCGATGGTCGGCGACTACTTCCCGTCGGCCGAACGGGGGCGGATCTACGGCTACATCCTCACCGGTGAGCTGCTCGGCGCCGGCATCGGGTTCGCGGTGACGGGCGACGTCGCCGCCCTCAGTTGGCGGGCGGCGTTCGTGATCCTCGCCCTGCCGACGTTCGTGCTGGCCCGCGCCATCTTCCGGCTCCCCGAGCCGGTGCGCGGCGGTCTGGCGCCGCTGCCCCGGGAAGGCGAGGGGCCGGAGGCCCCGGCGACGGCACCCGATCCGACCCGCCGCCTGCCCGTACCCCGCGACCCGCCGGCCACGGACGGGTGGTCCTGGGACGACCCCCGCATCGGCGCGGTCCCAGCCGAGCCTCCACCGGCGGACACTGCCGCCGGGCCCGTCGAGACCGACGCCCAGCGGGTGGCGCGCGAGCGGGGCATCGAACCCGACCCCGACAGGGTGCTGCGGGTCAACGCCAGCCGGATGGGCATCTGGGCGGCGACCCGCTACCTCCTCGGGATCCGCACCAACGTGGTGCTCATCGTCGCCAGCGCCTGCCTGTACTTCTACCTCGCGGGCGTCGAGACCTTCGGGGCGGAGTTCGCTTCGCAGCAGTACGGGGTCCCGTCGGCTGTCGCCAACCTCCTGCTCCTCCTGGTGGGCGTGGGCGCGGTGGTCGGTGTCCTCGTCGGCGGCAACCTGAGCGACTCGTTGCTGAAGCGACGGTTGCTCAACGCCCGGGTGTTGATCGCCGGGATCGGCGCGCTGCTCACCACCCTGCTGTTCCTCCCGGCCATCCTCACCCGGGGCACCCTCACCGCCATCCCCTACCTGACGCTCGCCGCCTTCGGCCTCACCGTCCAGGAGGCACCGATCGACGCCGCCCGCCTGGACATCGTCCCCCCGTTGCTCTGGGGCCGGGCGGAGGGCCTGCGGACCCTCCTGCGCACGTCGGCCCAGGCCCTGGCGCCCGTGCTCTTCGGCGCCTTCTCCGGCCTGCTCGGCGGCGGGCGCGCCGGGCTGCAGTGGACATTCCTGGTGATGCTGCTGCCGCTGCTCGCCAACGGCGTGATCCTGCTCTACGCGGCCCGGGCGTACCCCCGGGACGTCGCCACCGCCGCCGCTGCCGCCCCGCCGGCGGGCTGAAGCGGCACTGCCCGCCAGCGGGCTGAAGCGGCACTGCCCGCCAGCGGGCTGAAGCGGCACTGCCCGCCGTCAGATGTCGGCGCCGGCGGCCTCCGGCTCGTCCTGCTCGCCACGCACAGGGAGGTCGGAGAAGACATCGGGCGGGGTCCGCCACGCCGGCTCGGGCGCCCCCGCCTCGGCGGCGCGGATCGCCCGCCACACCCGCTCCGGGGTGCAGGGCATGTCGACGTGGCGCACGCCGAGGTGGGCCAGGGCGTCGACGACGGCGTTGTGGACCGCCGGCGTGGAGCCGATCGTGCCCGACTCGCCGATGCCCTTGGCCCCGAGCGGGTTGAGCGGCGTGGGCGTCTCGGTATTGGACGTCTCGAAGCTGGGAAGCTCGGCCGCGCTCGGCATGGCGTAGTCCGCCAGGGTGGTGGTGAGCGGCGTCCCGTCGGCGTCGTAGACCATCTGCTCCCACAGGGCCTGAGCCGTGCCCTGGGCGATCCCGCCGTGCTGCTGGCCGGTGACGATGAGCGGGTTGAGGATCCGCCCGCAATCGTCGACGGCGACGTGGCGGAGCGGCCGGGCGTAGCCGGTCTCCCGGTCCACCTCGACGACCGCCACGTGCGCACCGAACGGGAACGTCGCCGCCTCCTGCCGCTGGTCGAGGGCGACCGCCAACGCCTCGCCGGCATCCTCGGCCCTGGTGGCCAGCTCGGACCACGCCAGCGCACGGGCGGGGACGCCGGCGACACCGAGGCGGCCGTCGTCGGTGAGCACGATGTCGGAGGGGTCGGCCTCCAGCGCCTCGGCGGCCAGGGCGCGGGCCCGCTCGAGGACCCACTCGGCGGCGACCGAGACGGCGCTGCCCCCCAGCTGGAGGGAGCGGGACCCGCCCGTGCCGCCCCCTCGCGGCACCGCGGCGGTGTCGGACTGCACGAAGCGGATCTTCTCCAGCGGGATGCCGAGCCGGTCGGCGACGATCATGGCGAAGGAGGTGGCGTGGCCCTGGCCGTGCCCGGAGGTGCCGACCCGGATGGTCGCCCCACCGTCGGCGTCGACGGCGACTGCGCCGTACTCGCTGCCGGAGCCGCCGGTCACCTCCACGTAGACAGCGACGCCGATGCCGAGCAGCCACCGCTCGCCGCACTCCCGGCGGCGGGCCTGCTCGGCGCGCACCTCGGCGTAGCCGGCGGCGTCGACGGCGGCGTCGAGCGCCCGTGCGTAGTCACCGCTGTCGTACCGGGTGCCGGTGAGGGTGGTGAAGGGGAACTCGTCGGCGCCCAGCAGGTTGCGGCGCCGCAACTCGACGGGATCGACGCCGAGCTCGGCGGCGGCCACGTCCATCACCCGCTCCAGGTACTCCGCCGCCTCCGGCCTGCCCGCCCCCCGGAAGGCGCCCATCGGCGTGGTGTTGGTCAGCGCCACGGCCACGTCGAAGGTGAGCCTGGGGACGCGATAGACACCGGTGGCCATCATCCGGGTGGGTCCCAGGGCGAGGGCGCCGCCGAAGCCGGCGTAGGCGCCGGCGTCGGAAACCACCCGGCAGCGCAACCCGCTGATCCGCCCGTCGGCGTCGAAGCCCATCTCCACGTAGTCGACCTGTCCCCTCCCGTGTGGGGTGGCGACGAGGTTCTCGGAGCGCGTCTCGGCCCAGGCGATCGGGCGGCCGAGCCGGAGCGCGGCGGCGACGACGACGGCGTGCTCGGCGGCGAGGCCGGCCTTGGCACCGAAGGCGCCCCCGACGTGCGGGGCGACGACCCGTACCCGGTCCCGGTCGAGGCCGAGGGTCCGGCACAGCTGGGCGTGGAGCCCGTGGGGCATCTGCGTCGACACCCAGACGGTGAGATCGTGGCCGTTCCCGTCGTCGCCGGGGACGGCGGTGATGGCGGCCGGCTCCATGGGCACGACGGCCACCCGCTGGTTGGCGACCCGGACCCGCACCACCCGGTCGGCGCCCTCGAGCGGGTCCTCCCCGGCGGCGTCCCGTGCACCGGCCGCGAGGTTGGAGCCGATCTCCTCGAACTGCAGGGGCGCCCCGCCGGCGAGAGCCGCCTCGGGGTCGGCCACGGCCGGCAGCGGCTCGTAGTCGACGACCACCGCCTCGGCCGCGTCGGCTGCCTCGGCCGCCGAGGTGGCGACGACGGCGGCGACGGCGTCGCCGACGAAGCGGACCTTGCCCCGGGCGAGCGGCGGGCGGCCGGCCTTCTCGTTGAGGACCATGAAGCCGTGGACCGCCGGCAGGGCGAGGTCGTCGGCGGTGAGGACGGCGACGACGCCCGGCATCCCCCGCGCCTCCTCCACGTCCACCCCCAGCACCCGGGCGTGGGCGGCGGTGGAGCGGACGAAGACGAGGTGGAGGAGCCCGGGCACCGCCACATCGGCGACGTAGGTCCCGCCTCCGCTGAGCAGGAGGGGGTCCTCGATGCGAGGGACGCGATTACCGAGCAGCGATCCGGCCATGCCGCACGGTATCCCGGTCGCTGCCGGGAGCCGTCAGCCGACCCGGCCGAACCCCATGGGGGTGCCGTCGTAGGTGATCGACTGGGTCTGCACCGCCGTGCCGGGGTCGTTGGCGGCGACGACCATGCCGTTGCCGATGTACATGGCGACGTGGCCGGGCTGCGCCCCGCTCCCGGTGTCGTAGAACACCAGGTCGCCGGGGAGGAGCTGCGACTCGCTGATCCGGGTGGTCTCCTGGTACTGGCTCACGCTGTAGTGGGCGAGCGAGACCCCGGCCGCAGCGTAGGCATAGGTCACCAGGCCGGAGCAGTCGAAGCCCTGCCGCGACTCACCGCCCCACACGTACGGCACGCCCACCTGCTGGAGGGCCACCCGGACGGCGGTGGCGGCCGCGGCCGACTCACCCGACGAGCTCGTGCTCGGCGCCGGCGGTGACGCCGGCGTGGAGGGAGCCGTGGGCGTCTCCACCGCCACGGTCGCGGCCACCGTGTGGCGGGCGGGGGCGGTGCCGCTCACCCGGAGCAGCTCGCCGACGTAGATGAGGTTGGGGTTGCTGATCCGGTTGAGCCCGGCCAGGTTGGCGACGGTGGTGCCGAAGCGGGTGGCGATCGTGGCGAGGGTGTCCCCCGCCTGCACCCGGTAGGTGGAGGGCGAGGACGAGACCGCCGCCGTCGTCACGGTCGACGGCGAGTCCGACTCCGCCGGGGCGTTCGCGGGGGTGAGGCTGCCGCCCCCGCCGGGGACGTGCAGGACCTCGCCGACGAGGATCAGGTTGGGGTCCGCGAGGTGGTTGGCGGACGCCAGGGCGCCGGCGGTCGTCCCGAGGCGGGCGGCGATGCGGGCCAGGGTGTCGCCCTCGCGCACGGTGTAGCTCCCGGAGGCGGCCGGAGCCGCGGAATCCGTCCCGGCACCAGGGATCGTGAGCACCTGGCCGACGAGGATGAGGTTGACGTCGCCGATGCCGTTGGCCGAGGCCAGGGCACCCACCGTCGTACCGAAGCGGGCGGCGACCCTGCCGAGGGTGTCGCCGGCCTGCACGGTGTAGTGCACCGTGGCGGAGGTGCTGATGACGGGGCTCGCCGAGGCCACGGCGGGGGCAGCGAGCGAACCGACGGCGCCCACCCCTGCGGTGGCGACGACCCCGGCGGCAAGCAGCCGCAGCGACTGGGAGCGCCCGGCCTCCTGGAGCTCGACGAGCTTCGCGAGCACCGGGTGGGCCCGGAGGTCGAGGCGGCCGCCGGCGAGGCGGAGCAGGACGGCGAGTGGCGTCAGCACCCACCCGAGCAGGTAGGCGCCCAGGAAGCGCACGAGATCGCCGTCGCCGAGATCGACCGACGCGGGGGCATCCTGGTCGTCGCCGTCGGCGGTGAGCCGCTCGGCCTGCAGCTCCGCCTCGAAGCGAGCCCAGTCGAAGCTGCTCTCGTCGACGAAGGCGAGCGCCATCTCCCGCTCGGTGGCCAGGCGGCGGAGCCGCAGCACGACGGTGGCGTACGCGACGCCGAGGACGCCGGCGACCGCCGCGAGCACTGCGGGGACGACGGCACCCGTCACCGCGGCCACCGCCACGAGGACCCCGAAGGCGGCAACCAGGGTCGCCGCTGTGCGGCGCCGGCGGCGGAGCCGCACCTGGACGGGCGGTCGCGCCCGGCGGGCAGGCTCCTCGACGACCGAAACGGGGACGCGCGTCATCATCGGGTCGCTCTTCCTCCCTCCCCGGGACCGCACGGTCTGACCAGGGCGTCGGTGGTGCCCGAGAAGCTAGCAGCCACCCCAGGGGGCGTCGAGTGTTGTCGGCGACGCGGCAGATCCCGCCCGTCTAGGTTCGGCGCCAGCGAGGACCCCTGGAGAGAGAGGTGCGCAGTGCTCTACGCATTCGGCTTCGAGACGGTCGGCGTCGTCGTCGGCGACCTGTACTTCATCGACCCCCACCCCGAGCCGGGTCAGGAAGGTCCCGAGCGCGGCGTGCGCCTCGAGGTCCGGCTCCTCGCCCGACAGGAGCTGCACGGGTCGATCTACTCGGCCCAACCGATCGTCATCGACCAGCCGGTCTGGCGAGCGGACCTGCTCGAGAGCGTCGGCGCCGCCCCCGGCAGCTTCGACCGCACCCACCACCATCCCCGATTCGTCGGCTGGGAGCCAGGGAAGCGTGAGTTCGAGCAGGCCATGAGTGGCGACCCCGTCGCTTTCGTCGGCGCCCAGCTCGAGGACCTCCCGGCACTGCTCGAACGTGCCCGGCTGGACCCGTCGTCGGTGCCCGCGGCCGACGTCGACGCGCTCCGCAGGACGATCCCGGAGATCCTCGACACCACCCGCCGCCTCCTGGATCGGGTGTGGGCCGGCGAGCTCGCCCGGCCTCCGGCCGAGACCGCCGACTCGGCCCGCGTCGGCTGGCTCTAGTCGGGGCGCGCCGGCCCCACTACGGCACGGGCGGGGCGGCCGGGTCCAGCGCCACGCTCCGGAACCCCGGCAGGGCCCGCCCGAGAGCGAGCGCCCCGAGGATGCAGAGCAGTCCACCGGAGACGATCGCGACCTCGGTGCCGAAGGCGGTCGCCACCCCGCCCGCTTCGAGGTCCCCGAGCCGTGGACCGCCCTGCACGACCCCGATCTGGAACCCCTGGAGCCGACCCCGCAGGCGATCGGGCACCCCGAGCTGGATGATCGTGTTGCGGAAGACGGCTGAGATCACGTCGGCCCAGCCGGCCACGGCGAGGAGGCCGAGGGCGACCGGCAGGCTGCGCACCGCCCCGAAGCCGGCGATGGCCGCCCCCCACACCACCACGGCGACCGTCACCGCCACCCCCTGGTGGCGCACCCGGTGGACCCAGCCCGTCGTCAGGGCGCCGATCAGAGCCCCGGCGCCGACGGAGGAGTAGAGGAAGCCGAGGGTCGGTGACCCACCCTTGAACACCGCGAGGGCCAACGCCGGGAACAACGCCCGGGGCATGCCGAAGACCATGGCGTTGACATCGATGACGTAGGCGCCGAGGATCTCCTGGCGGGACCGGACGTAGGCGAAGCCTTCGACGACCGAACGCAGGCCGGGTCGCGGCGCGCCGACTGCGGGCCGCTGCGGGCTGATCGCCGACACGGACAGGACCGCGCCCCCGTAGCTGGCCACGTCCGCCCAGTACACGAAGTGGACCCCGGCGCCGGCCAGCAGGAGGCCGCCGACGGCGGGTCCCACGACCGAACCGAGCTGGAACAGCGCTTGGAACATGGCGGCCGCCGTGGGGATGTCGGCCGGCTCCACGAGGTTGGGCACGATGGTGTTGCGAGCCGGCCCGTCGAAGGCCGCCAACCCGGCCGTCGCCGCCGGGGCCACGAACAGCGGCCACAGCGCCGGGCCCAGATCGGCGTTGAGCGCCAAACCGGCGCTCGAGGCCGCGAGGAGCAGCTCCACGGCGAGGAGGAGACGGCGCCGGTCGACGGCATCGATGACGGCACCGCTGTAGAGCGAACAGAGCACGAGCGGGACGAGCTGGGCCAGGGAGACGAGCCCGACGTCGAGCGACGAATGGGTGAGCCGGTAGACCTGGAAGGGCACGGCGACAGCCGTCAGCTGCGTGCCGAGGGTGGAGACCAGCTGACCCCCGATCAGGAACCGGAAGTCCCGGGAGCGTCGCAGCGGGGCGAGGTCGATCAGCACCCGGCGTCCTGGCACGGGGGCGCAGCCTACGGGGCCGGACCCGGCGTCCCGCCCGGGCGGGGGTAGGTTGCGACCATGTCACACGCGCTGGTGCTCGGGGGAGGTGGCCCCGTCGGCGTCGGCTGGCAGTCCGGCCTCCTGGTCGGCCTCTCCGAAGCAGGCGTCGAGCTGGGCAAGGCCGACCTGGTGGTCGGCACGTCGGCCGGGTCGATCGTCGGAGCGGAGGCCGCGCTCGGCTGGGACCTGGAGGCCTCGCTGGCCCTGCTGGACACGCCGTGGCCGCCGGCGGCCCCCACCGAGGGACCGGGAGGCATCGAGCTCCTGCTGGCCGAGCTGACCCAGGCGGCATCGGGGGCGGCCTCGGCAGAGGAGCTGCGCCGCAACCTCGGCCGGATCGCGCACGCGGCCGCGCCCTTCGGCGAAGCCGCCTACCTGGAGTTGTTCGAAGGGATCGCAGGGCAGACCTGGCCGGCCCGCTATCAGTGCACGGCGGTGGACACCGAAACGGGTGAACCCCGTGTCTGGGACGCCGCAGCGGAGGTGCCGCTGCACCTCGCCATCGCGTCGAGCTGCAGCGTCCCGGGCATCTTCCCGCCGGTCACCATCGACGGGCGGCACTACATGGACGGCGGCATGAAGACCGCCCTCAATGCCGACTTCGCCGCCGGCCACGATGCCGTGGTTGCCATCTCCTGCTTCGCCCTGGAGCTCCCCCCCGGTCTTTCCGATCCGCTGATGGACATGCTCAACGCCGCCACCGAGGCGGAGTTGCAGGCCGTCCGCTCGGCCGGGTCCCGCCTCGAGGTCGTCGTGCCCGGACCGGACTTCCTCGATCTGTCGGGGTGGGGCCTCAACCTCATGGACCCGTCGCTCACTCGGCAGGCGTTCGCCGTCGGCAAGCGCCAGGCGGCCGCGGAGGCCGAGCGCCTGGCCACCGTCTGGCGCGGCTGAGGGACGGATGGGGCCCGGGTGTGGCCGGCCCGCCGACCGGGCATGTCTGCGACATGCCGAAGGACCGTGACCAGCTGACCCCGGCCGAACCCGACGACGCTGCCCGCCTCGACGAAGGCGGCGGACAGGGGACCGGTGGCACCGGACAGGACCTGCCTGCCGGCGAACGCTCGAGGGCGGCCGCGCCGGGCGCAGGGGTGGACGAGCAGTCCGAGGAGTCGTCCCCCGCGAGCGATCCGCCCGGGGATTACTGACCGGGACGCGCGCCGGGCGTCAACGCACGCCGCGGGCGCGGAACTGCACGCTGACCCGGGGACCGACGGCGCGGCCGGTCTTGGGGACGGCGTGCTGCCAGGTCCGCTGGCAGCTGCCCCCCATCACCAACAGATCACCGTGGGACAGATCGAACCGCAGGCTCGGCCCGCCGTCGACCGGTCGGAGCAGGAAGCGGCGCGTGGCGCCCAGCGAGACGATCGCCACGATCGTGTCCTCCTTCGCGGCCCGGCCGATCGTGTCGCCGTGCCACGCCACGCTGTCGCTCCCGTCGCGATACAGGCACAGCCCGGCGGTGGCGAGCGTCTCCCCCAGCGCCGGACCGTAGTAGGCGTCGAGCGCCGAGCGGGCGGCTTCGAGGCCCGGCTCGGGGAGGCGCTCCCCCGCGCCGTAGAACGCCAACAGTCGCGGCACGTCCACGACCCGCTCGTACATCGGCCGCCGCTCCGCCCGCCACGCGATGCCCTCGACGAGCGCCGGGAAGAGCTCCCCGCCGGTGAGCCAGCCCGGGCAGCGGTCCACCCAGGCCCCGTCCCCCAGCACGCGCCGCTCCACCCGGCCGGCGAGCGCCGGGGGCGACGGGTCGGCGACCAAGTCGAGCAGGGACGGCTGTAGCGCGAGCACCGACGCCAGCGTAGCCCGTCGGCGAACGCCTGTTCGATCGCTCCTTGGCCTCGCCCCCCGGTACCCTCAACTTGAACCTTCAAGTTCAGATCCCTTCCCCGGAGGAGCCATGGACCGCACCGCCGTCGCCGACGCCCGCATCCCTGCCCACCACCCCTTCATCCGGCACCTCCGCCGGGCGGCGGAAGCCGAGGCGACCGTGACGCACCGGACGTGGCGCCCCGACGACGGCCCCCTGCCCGCCCTCTACGTCAGCCACGGCGCTCCGCCCCTCTTCGAGGACGAACCGTGGATGACGCAGCTGCACGACTGGGCTCGGGCGATCCCCCGACCACGGGCGATTCTCGTCGTCTCGGCGCACTGGGAGTCGGCACCGATCGCGGTGACGTCCGCCGCCGCCGACACCCCGCTCGTCTACGACTTCGGGGGCTTCCACCCCATGTACTACGAGATGGCCTATGCGACGCCCGACGCCTCGGCCCTCGCCGCTCAGGTCGCCGCCTTGCTGCCACCGGCCGAGCCGCTCACCGAACGCCCCCGGGGCCTCGACCACGGCGCCTGGGTCCCGCTCAAGGTGATGTACCCCCGGGCCGACATCCCGGTGCTGCAGCTCAGTCTCCCGAGCCAGGACCCCGAGCGGTTGCTGGCGCTCGGCGCCCGCCTGCGCGCCCTGCGCGACGAGGGTGTCCTGGTCATCGGCTCCGGCTTCATGACCCACGGGCTTCCCTACGTCGACTGGCAGCACCCCGACCGGGTGCCGGGGTGGTCGGCGGAGTTCGATGCCTGGGCGGCCGAGGCGCTCGCCACGGGCGACGTGGACGAACTGGTGCACTTCGCCACGCGGGCACCCGGGCTCCCCTACGCCCACCCGAGCGTCGAGCACTTCACCCCCCTCTTCGTGACCGTCGGCGCCGCCAGTGATCCCACCGCCCCCGTCACCACGACCATCGACGGCTACATGGTGGGACTGTCCAAGCGGTCCTTCCAGACGGCGTGAGCGATCCGAGCTGGTTGGACGAGGAGGAGATGGCGGCATGGCTCGGTCTCCTCGGCGTGGTCATGGACCTGCCCGCCGCCTTGGACCGCCAGCTGCGCGCCGACGCCGGGATCGGCCACGTCTACTACTCGATCCTCGCGGTGCTCTCGACCCGACCGGACCACACCGCCGCCCCGCGGGACCTCGCCCGGGCCGCCGGCGTCTCGCTCAGCCGCCTGTCCCACGCCCTCGATGCGCTCCAGCGACGCGGCTGGGTCACCCGCTGCCCGACCCCCGATCCCCGCCGCCAGCTGGCGCGCCTCACCGACGCCGGCCAGCAGCTGCTCGACGAGGTCGCGCCCGGTCACGTGACCGAGGTGCGCCGCCTGGTCTTCGACCGCCTCGAGCGGTCCGAGGTACGCCAGCTCGCCGCGCTCACCGCCAAGCTGGTCGGCCGCCCCGGCGAGCAACCGGCACGGGTGTGACCGCCACGGCCGGGGGGTAGGGCGCCGCGATGACCGTCCCTGGCATCACCCTGAACAACGGCGTCGAGATCCCACAGCTCGGATTCGGGGTCTTCCAGATCGCTCCTGACGACACGGTGGCGGCCGTGTCGACAGCGCTCTCCGTCGGCTACCGGCACGTCGACACCGCCCAGATGTACGGCAACGAGCGGGAGGTCGGTGAGGCGGTCCGCCAATCCGGGCTGCCACGCCACGAGGTGTTCATCACCTCCAAGCTCTCCAACGGCCGCCAGGAACGCGACGACATCCTCCGGGCCGTCGACGGCACCGTGGCCGCGCTCGGCGGCGACCCCGTCGACCTGTTCCTCATCCACTGGCCGCTGCCGACCCTACGGGACTACCTCGTGGCCTGGCACGCGCTGGAAGAGGCCCACGCCGGTGGCAAGGCGAGGGCCATCGGCGTATCCAACTTCCAGGTCCCCCACCTGGAGCGGGTGCTGGCCGAGAGCCACACCGTGCCGGCCGTGAACCAGATCGAACTGCACCCCTACCTGGTGCAGGCGGAGCTGCGCGAGTTCGGCCACCGGCACGGCATCGCCACCGAAGCGTGGTCGCCGATCGCGCGGGGCAAGGTGCTCGACGACCCGTCGGTGGGTGCCATCGCCGACCGCCTCGGGCGAACGCCCGCCCAGGTCGTCCTGCGCTGGCAGGTACAACTCGGCAACATCGTGTTCCCCAAGTCGCAGACTCCGTCGCGCATCGCGGAGAATTTCTCCCTCTGGGACTTCGAGCTCGGTGCCGACGACATGGCCACGATCACCGCCCTCGACCGCGGCGAGCGCACCGGGCCGGACCCGGACACCTTCGACCGCGTGCCGAGCTGAGGCACGGCGCCGCCCCAGCGGCGACGCGAGTGCGACACTCGCGCCGTGGCGGAGCGGGAAGGTGACTTCGGGGGGGCACCCCCGAGCGCGACCGCGATCCTGCGACTGGCGACCTCGGCGTTCGTGGTGCTCGCCGCCGAGCCCACCTTCGTCCTGGTCGACACCGCCGTGGTCGGCCACCTCGGGCCGGCAGCCCTCGCCGGTCTCGGGGTGGGTGGCACGCTGCTCTCCTGGTGGCGATGGTCGGCGCCTTCCTCGACTACGGCACCACCGCCCGGTCGGCCCGCTGGTTCGGCGGCGGCGACCGGGGTCAGGCGGTCGACGAGGGCGTCACCGCCACCCTCCTGGCGCTGGTGCTCGGGGTGGTCGGCGTCGCCCTCGGCGAGCTGCTCGCGGTTCCGCTGCTGCACGTGCTCACCGGCGCCAACGCGACGGTCCGGGCGGCGTCGCTGCATTGGTTCCGGGTGGCGGTGCTCGGCACGCCCGGGATCCTGGTCGTCCTGGCCGGCAACGGCTGGATGCGGGGGGTGCAGGACACCCGTCGGCCCGTCCTGATCGTCGTCGGCGCCAACGCCGCCTCGGCGGCCGCCTCCCCCCTGCTCGTCTACGCCGCCGGCATGGGGCTGACCGGGTCCGCGGTCGCCAACGTGACGGCACAACTCGTCGGTGGGGCGCTGTTCCTGCGGGCGGTCCACGCGGAGGGTCGACCGTGGCATCCGACCGCCGCTCGAGTCCGCGGACAGCTGGCCGTCGGGCGCGACCTGCTCCTGCGGGAGGTGGCGTTCCAAGCGGCCTTCCTGACCGCCGCCGGCGTCGCCGCCCGCATGGGGACCGCAGCGGTCGCCGCCCACCAGATCGGCTTCCAGTTGTGGACGTTCATCGCCCTGCTGCTCGACTCGTTCGCCATCGCCGCTCAGTCCCTCGTCGGCGCCGCCCTTGGCGGCGGGGATGCCCGGGCTGCCCGGCACACGGCCGCCCGGGTGGCGCGCTACGGCCTCGCCGCCGGGACGGCCACGGGGATCGTCCTCGCCGCCGGCTGGGACGTCCTGCCGGCGGCGTTCAGCTCCTCACCGCAGGTGCGCCACCAGGCGCACCTCCTCTGGCCCTTCCTCGCCGGGATGCAGCCGTTCGCCGGCGTCCTCTTCGCCCTCGACGGCGTCCTCATCGGTGCCGGCGACGTCGGGTTCATGCGGACGGTCACGCTGGTGGGCGCTCTCGGCGTGTTCGTCCCGGTCACCCTGGCGGCGCTGCACTGGCACTGGGGCATCGCCGGCGTCTGGGCCGGTCTGACCGGGTTCGTGCTCGTCCGCTTCGCCGCCGGCGGGCTGCGGGCGATGGGCGACCGCTGGGCCGTCGTCGGCGGAGCCGCCTGATCCCGATCGGGACGACCATCGCAGGTAGACGATCATCGCAGGTAGCGGCGTCCTTTCCACTCGACCCCAGCGCCGGCCCAGTGCCGGCGAGCCGAATCGGCCGTCATCGCTGCGTACAGGGCCGCGGCGGCGGGCAGCGTCAGGGCCCGCAGCGGGTGGAGCCGGTGATAGCGCGTCATCGGCAGGTAGGTCGCGGTCATCACCGCCCAGGCGCTGGCGCCTGCGGCGGCCAACGAACGGTCGGCTCGGACGACGCCCACCACCAGGGCGATCGGCGGCCCCAGGTAGACGAGGACCAGCCCGGCCAGCGTGAACCCCAGCAGCACCGCCGAATACCGAAGCTGCGTGAAGGCGCTGCGCGCCACCATGCGCCACAGGTCGGCGAGGCGCGGGTAGGGCCGCACGCTGCGGACCTCGTCGGCGAGACCCAGCCAGATCCGGGCGCCGGAGCGCTTGAGCGCCCGGGCGAGCGCGACGTCGTCGATCACCGCATCGCGGATCGCGGCGATACCGCCCGCACGCTCGAGGGCGGCGCGCCGCACGAGGACGCAGCCCCCCGCGGCCGCCGCCGTCCGTCCCGGCCGGGCGACCAGCCGGAACGGGTACAGCTGGGCGAAGAAGTAGACGAACGCCGGCACGACGAGCCGTTCCCAGCCGGTGTCGACCCGCAGCCGGGCCATGAGCGACACCGCATCCCGGTCGTCGGCGGTGGCTGCGGCCACGAGACGGCGCAACGAATCCGGCGGATGCTCGATGTCGGCGTCGGTGAGCAGCACCCACTCCGGGGGGACCGGCGAGCCGGCCAGGTGTGACACGCCCTGGTGCAGCGCCCAGAGCTTGCCCGCCCACCCTTCGGGGCGCGGTGTCCCGCGCAACACTTCCACCGTCACAGGACCGCCAGCAGCTGCCACCGACGCCGCCCGGCCGGTGCCGTCGCTGCTCTCGTCGTCGACGACGATCACCCGGGCCGGACCGGGGTAGTCCTGCCGGCAGAGGGCGGGCAGCGTGCGGGCGAGCATCGCTGCCTCGTCCCGGGCCGGGATCACCACCGCCACCGGCGGCCAGGACGCCGGTGGTCCCGCGACCGGCAAGCGGACGGCCGTGGTCCAGAACCGACCGGGGGCGGCGGCGAGACCGGCCCAAACCGCCGAGACGCTCCACGCGGTCCAGCGGGCGACCCTCACGGGGAGGGCATCCTACGGGTGACCCGGCGGTCTGCGGGGTAGGTCCCGGCCCGTGCCAGCCGGCCATGGGGGCCGGGCGCGCAGGAGGACCGATGGATTACCGCACCCTCGGCAGGAGCGGCACGGCCGTGTCGACCCTGGCACTGGGCACGATGACGTTCGGGTCGGAGACCGACGAGGCCGGCGCCCACGCCCAGCTCGACCGCTTCGTCGAGGCCGGCGGCACCCTCGTCGATACCGCCGACGTCTACGGGGGCGGCGCCTCCGAGGAGATCATCGGTCGCTGGATCGCCCAGCGACCGGCCGACATCCGCGATCGCGTGGTGCTTGCCACCAAGGGCCGCTTCCCCGTCTCCGACGAACCCAACGGCGTCGGGCTGTCCCGCCGACACCTGCGCCGCGCCCTCGAGGCCAGCCTCCGGCGCCTCGGCGTCGACTGCGTCGACCTCTATCAGGTGCACGCCTTCGACGCCCTCACCCCCCTGGAGGAGACGCTCGGCTGCCTCGACGACCTGGTCCGCAGCGGCCGGATCCACTACGTGGGGTTGTCCAACTTCACCGGCTGGCAGCTGCAGCGGGCCGTCGACCTCGCCGAGTTCCGTCACCTGAGCCCGCCTGTCACCCTCCAACCCCAGTACAACCTGCTCGCACGGCAGGTCGAGTGGGAGCTGGTCCCGGCCTGCCTGGCGGCGGGCGTCGGCATCCTGCCCTGGTCGCCCCTCGCCGGGGGTTGGCTGACGGGGAAGTACGCCCGCGACGAGCGGCCCAGTGGTGCCACGCGGCTCGGCGAGGACCCCGACCGGGGCATGGAGGCGTACGGTCCCCGAGCGGCGGAGCACCGCACCTGGCAGGTGGTGGACGCCGTTCGGGACGTGGCCTCCGGACGCGGGGTGTCGATGGCCCAGGTCGCCATCGCCTGGCTCGCCGCCCGCCCGGCGGTCTCGAGCGTGATCCTCGGTGCCCGCACCCTCGAGCAACTCGAGGACAACCTGGGAGCGGCCGACCTCCACCTCGAGCCGGCCGAGATCGACCGCCTCGACGGCGCGAGCGCCGTGCCCGTCGGGGACTACCCCTACGGCCCGCTCGGTGTCCAGCAGCGGCACCGGCCCATCGCCGGGGGCCGCTGAGGCACTCGCCCGCTGCAGGAGCGCCTGTCAGACTGACGGGATGGCACCCGCACCCGCCGTGCCCCCGCTCACCGTCGTGCCCCTCCGGGACGCACGATGACCGGCACCCGTCCCGACGGCGACGTGGAAGCGCCCGGTCCTCGGGACGAGGATGCCCCCCGGGAGCCGGTGGGAGATGCGGCGCGAGCGCTGTGGCGCCGGAGCGAGACCAAGCCCGACGGGCGCCGCCTCACCCGCTACGAGCGGACCGGCGGCAGCCCGCAACGCCCATGACCGAGCGGCGGTACGACCCGACCAGCGACGAGTGGGTCACCTTCGCCACCCATCGCCAGCACCGGACCTACAAGCCCGCCGACTTCTGCCCGCTGTGCCCCACGCGCCCGGGGGCCGACCCGACGGAGATCCCCTACCCGAGCTTCGAGGTGGTGACCTTCGACAACCGGTTCCCCGCCTACTCGACAGACCCGCCGGTACCGGCGGTCGAGCCCTCCGGGCTCTACCCGGTGGCGCCAGCGGCCGGCCGCTGCGAGGTGGTCGTCTACTCCGACGACCACCACGCCACCTTCGCCGACCTCGACCGGGGGCGGGTCCGGATGCTCGTGGACGTCTGGGCGGATCGCACGGAGATCCTCGGCGCCGAGCCGGCCGTCGCCTACGTGATGCCGTTCGAGAACAAGGGCGAGGTCGTCGGCACCACCCTCCCCCACCCCCACGGCCAGATCTACGGCTACCCGGAGGTGCCGCCTCGTGCTCGCCGGGAGCTCGACGCCGCACGGGCCCACCGTGCCCGCACCGGGACTTGCGTGCACTGCGACGTCGTTGCCGCCGAGCTGGCCGACGGGCAGCGGCTGGTGACCTCCGTCGACGGCTGGGCCGCCTGGGTCCCGTTCTGGGCACGCTTCCCCTACGAGGTGCACATCGCGCCGAGCGCCCACCGCCCGGCGCTCCCGGACCTCCCCGACTGCGAGCGCGAAGGCCTGGCCACCATGTTGACCAGGGTCACGGGTGCCTACGACCGCTTGTGGGGCTTCTCCCTCCCGTACGTGATGGCGTTCCACCAGCAGCCGACCGACGGCAACACCGATTGGCCCGCACTCAGCCACCTGCACGTCGAGTTCGCTCCACCCCACCGTGCCGCTGACCGTCTCAAGCACCTGGCCGGCTCGGAGCTCGCCGGCGGAGCGTTCGTGACCGACGTCGCCCCCGAGACGGCGGCGGCGGAGCTGCGGGCCGCCCTCGAAGAGCCGTGACGGGGGGGCTCCTCGCCGCCGCTGCCGCCGACGAGCTGCGCCGCCTCGGCGCAGGGCCGGCCGAGGGTGTCTGGCGGGGGCCGGGGAGGGTCAACCTCATCGGTGAGCACACCGACTACAACGCCGGCTTGGCGCTGCCCTTCGCTCTGGACCGCTGCACCGCAGTCGCCGTCCGGCGACGGGCGGACCGACGCTGGCGTTGCTGGTCTCGTCAACAGCCCGCCGGAGCCCGGGCCGACGACCCGGTGCTGGCGGACCTCGACCAGCTCGACGTCGCCCGCCCGTCCGGGTGGGCGCGCTACGTCCTCGGGGTCGCCTGGGCGATGGAACGGAGCGGGGTGGTCGTGCCGGGCGCCGATCTCGTCGTCGACTCCACCGTGCCTCTCGGCAGCGGCCTCTCCTCCAGCGCGGCGCTCACCGCCGCCGTCGCCGTCGCCCTCGACGAGCTGACCGGCAGCGACCTCGGAGCGGAGCGCCTGGTGACGATCTGCCACCAGGCGGAAGCGGGGTTCGTCGGTGCGCCGACCGGCACCCTCGACCAGCGCGCCGTGCTGCTGGCCCGCGAAGGCCACGGACTGCTCATCGACTTCGCCAGCGGGGCCACCGAGACGGTCCCCCTCGATGCGGTCCAGCCGATCGTCGTCGTCGACACCGGCGTCCGCCACGACCACGCCACCGGCCAGTACGCGTCCCGCCGGCGGGAGTGCGAAGCGGCGGCCTCCGTCCTCGGGCTCCCCGACCTGCGCGGCGCCGACCCAGCCATGGTCGAGGAGGGTCTCTCCGGCCGGCTCGCGGCCCGGGCGCGCCACGTCGTGACCGAGAACGCCCGGGTGGTCGAAGCAGGGGCCCGGTTGCGAGCGGGGCGCTCCATCGGTGACCTCCTGGTCGCGTCCCACCGGTCCCTGCGCGACGACTTCGAGGTCTCCTGCCCCGAACTGGACGCAGTGGTCGCCGCCACCACCCGGGCGGGCGCCGCCGGCGCCCGCCTGACCGGTGGGGGCTTCGGCGGCTCGGTCATCGTGACGGGACTGCCCGAGGGTCTCGTGCGGGAAGCCGCCACCACCGCCCTGGCCCCCCTCGGGGGAGCGCCGGCGGCCGTCTTCGAGGCGGTCCCCGCCGGCCCGGCCGGTCGTCTCGCCTGACCGCCGTCGGCGGCGACCGACGGGCTCGTGGGGCCTCTGGACCCTTCCCTCGCGCCGAAGGTCCCCACCCCGCCCGCGACCCTTGATTCGCCGCCGACGACGATCCACCGTTGGGCCGACGGGCGCCCTCCCGGCCGCCCGGAGGAGGCAAGGGGACATGTCCGACACCGTCGTGGTCGCCGTGGACGGCTCCGCCCACACCGACAAGGTGCTCGATGCCGCCGCGGCGTACGCCCGCCAGACCGAGCTCCCGGTCGTGGTCGTCCACGTCCGCGAGCTCGAGGGCGTGGGCAAGGCCGGCGCCGTGTGGCGGGAGGAGCGCGAGGAGACCGCCGAGATCGCCGCCCGGGCGGTCGAGCACGTCAAGGCCCAAGGAGCCGTCGCCGACGCCGTCACCGCGTCGGCCGGGATCGGCCACGTCGCGAGGGCGATCGCCGACATCGCGCGCGATCGCCAGGCGAGGATCGTGGTGGTGGGCACCCGCGGCCACGGCCAGATCGCGGGCCTGCTGCTCGGGAGCACCGCGACCAAGCTCCTGCACCTCATGGACCGGCCGATCCTCGTCGTGCCGTGACCAGGCGGGGTGCTCGCCCGGAGCGGTAGCGTCGAGCCACCAGCCGCGCACCAGGAGGAGCTCCGTGGCGATTGCGACGATCAACCCGGCAACCGGCGAGACGGTCAAGACCTTCGACGAGTCCAGCGACGAGGAGGTGGAGGCGGCGCTGGCCCTCGCGGTCGAGACGTTCGCCTCGTACCGCCTGACCTCCTTCGCCGAGCGGGCCGGCTGGATGCGCCGAGCCGCCGACCTCCTCGACGCCGAGGTCGAGGCGACCGCCGCCATGATGACGACGGAGATGGGCAAGACGGTGGCCTCCGCCCGCCAGGAGGTCCAGAAGTGCGCGAAGGCCTGCCGGTTCTACGCCGAGCACGCCGAGCGCCTCCTCGCCGACGAGCCCGCCGACGCCGCAGCGGTCGGGGCGAGGAAGGCCTACGCCCGCTACCAGCCCCTCGGCCCGGTCCTCGCCGTCATGCCGTGGAACTTCCCGCTGTGGCAGGCGATGCGCTTCGCCGCCCCGGCTCTCATGGCGGGCAACGTGGGCCTGCTGAAGCACGCCTCCAACGTCCCTCAGACGGCCCTCTACATGCAGGATGTGTTCGAGCGGGCCGGCTTCCCCCGGGGCGCCTTCCAGACCCTGCTCGTCGGCTCGGCCAAGGTCGAGGGGATCCTCCGCGACCGCCGGGTGGTTGCCGCCACCCTGACCGGCTCCGGACCGGCCGGCTCGGCGGTGGCGTCGGTCGCCGGTGACGAGATCAAGAAGACCGTCCTCGAGCTGGGCGGCAGCGACCCGTTCATCGTCATGCCCTCCGCCGACCTGGCCCGGGCCGCCAAGGTCGCCGCTGTCGCCCGCACCCTCAACAACGGCCAGTCCTGCATCGCCGCCAAGCGGTTCATCGTGCACCAGGCCGTCGCCGACGAGTTCGAGCGGCACTTCGTCGAGGCGATGGCCTCCCTCCGGGTCGGCGACCCGATGGAGGACGGCACCGACATCGGGCCGCTCGCCACCGAGAGCCAGCGCCAGGACGTCGTCGAGCTCGTCGGCGACGCCGTCGCGAAAGGGGCACGGGTCCTCTGCGGGGGCGAGGTCCCCGACGGGGCCGGCTGGTACTACCCACCGACGATCCTCGCCGGGATCACCCCGGAGATGCGGGTGCACACCGAAGAACTGTTCGGGCCGGTGGCGACGCTGTATCGCGTCGCCGACATCGACGAGGCCATCGAGCTCGCCAACGCGACCGAGTTCGGCCTCGGGTCCAACGCCTGGACGCAGGACGAGGAGGAGCGGGCCCGCTTCGTGCGGGACATCGAGGCGGGCATGGTGTTCATCAACGGCAACACCACCTCCTACCCCGACCTGCCCTTCGGGGGCGTCAAGACCTCCGGCTACGGCCGCGAGTTGTCCGCCCACGGCATCCGGGAGTTCTGCAACCTGAAGACCGTCTGGGTCGGCGAGTAACCCCGGGCCCCGTCGGCGCCGCCGGCGCAGGACGCGAACGGCGGAACCTTTCGGCGATCCCGGGGGTCGTAGAGTCGATCGACTCCGGACCCCCGGGCAACCGGAGCTTGCAGCGAAATGGAGCGCACATGAAGCGATGGATCTGGCCTGCCGCGGCGGCGGCTGCTGCCGTGGGCCTGGCGGGTTGCGGCGGCGCGACGAATACGGGTGCGGCGAGCGGCAGCACCTCGAGCACGTCGGCCACGACAGCACCGGCGAGCTCCACGGGCACCACCGGAACGTCGGGGACGACCACCACATCCGGGACATCCGGGACATCCGGGACTACGGGGACCACGTCGTCCACGTCGGGCACGACCAGCACGAGCGCCGCCGGCGGCGTCGCCGAGTGCACGACCAGCCAGTTGTCGGGCACCCTGACCGACGCCAACGGCGCGGCCGGCAGCGTCTACTACCACCTCGTGCTGACCAACAAGGGCTCGGGCACCTGCTTCGTCCAGGGCTACCCGGGGGTGTCCTTCGTCACCACGCCCGACGGCGCTCCCGTCGGCGCCGCCGCCAAGCGCCAGGCGGACCCGAGCGTGTCGGGGACGCCACGGGTGACGCTCACGAGCGGCTCCAGCGCGCACAGCATCCTCCGCGTCGTCGCCGCCGGCAACTTCCCGGCATCGAGCTGCGGGCCGACGAAGGTGCCCGGGTTGCGGGTCTACCCACCCGACCAGAAGGCGTCGCTGTACGTCACCAGCCAGCAGGAAGCCTGCAGCAACGCGTCGACCAACGTGCTGTTCGTCGAGCCCCTGGTGTCGGGAAGCTGACGGCTACGGGAAGATGTTGACCGCTCGGGCCACCACGAGCCCGACGGTCACCAACGCGACCGCCGACTGCACCATCATCAGCAGCTTCGCCCAACGGCTGAGCGGCATCGTGTCGGTGGGGCTGAAGGCGGTCGCGTTGGTGTAGGACACGTACAGGTAGTCGGCGAAGGTCGGCGCCCAGCCGGGCGGGACCGGCGCGCCTCCGGAGTCCTGGGGGAAGAGGAAGTCCGGGTAGGGCCTCCCGCGATGGGCCCGCTCGACCGGACCGCCCGACTCCCACTCCCAGTACCACAGGCCGAACACGATGATGTTGGTCAGGTAGATGGCGCCCCCGCTGGCGAGCAGGGAAACCGCTGTCAGCTGGCGATCGCCGACGACGATGGCGCGGATCAGGGCGTAGGACGACCAGGCGTTGGCCAGCGACGTGAGCGCCACCAGCGCGATGCTCAGCACCCGCAGGACCCGCGAGCGACGGTTGATGCGGCGGGGGTTGGCGATCAGCAGGGCGATCCCGAGAGCGGCCTCGAGCCCCACGATCAGCCCCGACGGGCCGAGGGCGAGGCGCCCCGAGAGCGTCGCCTGCAGGAGGATCGCCACCGCCACCGCCACCGTGACCGGCCATCGCTCCTCTCCGGCGACCTCCCGCGCCCGGCGCTGGGCGGCGGGCAGGTCGGACCCGAGGACCCGCTCCAGGTGGGTGAGCTGGCGGCGCAGCTCCACGACGAGGCGTTCGACATCGGCGGGTTGGCGCTCCGGCAGGGCTGGCACGTCCAAGAGATTGGCGCGTCCCGCCGCCCCCGGGCGGCATCCTGGGGCGGTGCGCACGACCTTCGACCCCGACGACCTCGGCGCGCGGCGCTTCTACCGGCTGCTCACGGCGGTCGTGGTCCCGCGCCCCATCGCCTGGGTGTCGACGGTCTCGGCCGAGGGAGTCCACAACCTCGCGCCGCACTCCTTCTTCACGGTCGCCTGCGTCGAGCCGCCGGTGATCCAGTTCACCTCCGTCGGCCGCAAGGACTCGCTGCGAAACGTCGAGGCCACCGGGGAGTTCGTCGTCAACCTCGCCCCGAAGACCCTCTTCGCGCAGGTCAATGCCACCGCCACCGACTTCCCGGCGGCGGTGAGCGAGTTCGACGCCGTCGGCGTCCGCCGGGAGCCGAGCCGCCTGGTCCGCCCCCCGAGGGTGGCGGACTCCCCCGTGGCCCTCGAGTGCCGGCTGCACGCCACCATCGGCCTCGGCGACTCGACCGTGGTGCTCGGCCGGGTCGTCCTCGCAGCGGTGGCACCCGAGGTCCTGGACGGCGAACACCCCGACGTGGAACGCCTCGCCCCCCTCGCCCGCCTCGGGCGCGACGAGTGGGGCGCCGACCCGACGGTGCTCGAGATCTCCCGCATCCGCTGGGCCGACTGGCCCGGCCACTATCGCAGCGACGGGGTCGGCGACACCTAGTCTGCCGCTACCGTGCCGAGCTCGCTCCGCCCTCTCCGCCGCCGCAACTTCGCGCTCGTCTGGTCCGCCGCGCTGGTGTCCAACGTCGGCACCTGGATGCAGACGGTGGCGGTCGGGGTCCTGGTGACCGCGCGGACCGGGCATCCGGCGTGGACCGCTCTCGTCGCCGCCGCCGGCTTCCTCCCCGGCGGGCTGCTCTCACCGTTCGGGGGTGTGCTCGCCGACCGCCACGACCGTCGCCGGTTGTTCCTCGTCACCACCCTGGGCGAGACCGCCTGCGCGACCGCCCTGGCGGTCCTGGCCGCCGGCGGGCGGGCGACCCCCGCGACGGTCACCCTGCTCGTGTTCGCCGGCGGCTGCGCCAGCGCCCTCGGGTTCCCCGCCTACCAGGCGATCATGCCCGACCTGGTACCCCGAGACGAGCTCGGGGCGGCGATCTCCCTGTCGTCGGCGCAGTTCAACCTGGGCCGGGTGGTCGGGCCGGCCCTCGCCGGCATCGCCATCGCTGCCGGCGGCTACTCCTGGGCCTTCGGGCTCAACGCCGGCTCGTTCGCGGCTGTGATCGCCGCCCTCCTCCTACTGCGCCTGCCTGCCCGGGTGGCCGACCCGGGACCGGGATCGGTGCTGGCCCGCCTGGCGGAGGGCGCACGGGCCACGGCGGCGGACCCCTCGTGCCGGGCAGCGGTCGCGGTGATCTCGGTGGCTGCGTTGACGGCGTCGCCGTTCATCGCCCTGGTCCCCGCCGTCGCGCTCGAGGTGCTCCACGGCGGGGCCGGGGCGACCTCGGCGTTGATCACCGCCCAGGGCGTCGGTGCCGTCGCCGGCGCCCTGGCTCTGACGCCGCTGGCCCGACGCGTCGGTCGTCGCCGCCTCTTGCTCGCCGACCTCGTGGCGGTCGCAGCCGCCCTGTGCGTCTACGGCGCCGCCCCGGACCTGGCCGTGGCGGTGGCGGCCATGGTCGTCGTCGGGGGCAGCTACATCGGGGTGCTGGCGGGCTGCAACACGATCATCCAGCTCCACGCGCCGCCGAGCCTCCGTGGCCGGGTCCTGGGCATCTACATGATGGCACTGGGCGTGCTGTACCCGGTGGGCGCCCTCGTTCAGGGGGCCATCGCCGACCGGGTCGGCGTGCGGGCCGTGACCATCGGGGGCGCAGTGCTGCTCGTGGCCGCAGCCGTCCTGGTGCTGCGCAGCGTCGTACCGACGACCGTCGACCGCCGGCCCGTCGTGGCGGCGGCCGCTGACGACGCCGCCCCTGCGTGACCACCCGCTCCGGGTGGGTTGGTCACGCCCCGTGAGGGTACAACGAGAGGCGTGGAGGCGTTGCTCGTGGTGGGCGGCTTCATCGCCGCAACAGGGCTGCTGTGGTTGACCCCGAAGATCGACCCCGACCGCCCCGCCGAGGATGGGGTGGCGAAGGGCGTCGCGGACGCCCCGCCCGCCCTGGACGGACCGGGCGGGTTGGAGCCCGCTCTGCGCTGAGACCGGGCCGGGCGGTCGGCGTCAGCGGAGCTGCCCCCAACCGGGCACCGCCCACCGCCTCACCACCGGCGGCTCCGTGGCCGGCCGACCACCGCGTCGCGAAGGCGGTCGAGCACCGCCGCCGCCGTCCCCGCCGTCGTGAGTCCTGCCGGGCCAT
>DASSZM010000119.1:0-12712 GCA_035702855.1 Acidimicrobiales bacterium
CTTCGTCGACGAGATCGTCGGTGGTGCCATCCCCCGCCAGTTCATCCCGGCGGTCGAGAAGGGCATCGCCGAGGCGATGGCCCAGGGCGGGCACTTCGGCTTCCCGGTCGTCGACGTCCGGGTCGTCTGCTTCGACGGCAAGTACCACCCGGTCGACTCGTCGGAGATGAGCTTCAAGATGGCGGGCTCGCTCGCCCTGCGCGAGGCGCTGGCCAAGGCCTCCCCGGTGATCCTCGAGCCGATCTCGTCGCTCGAGGTGGCCGTGCCCGCCGAGATGCAGGGCGACGTCATGGGCGACCTCAACGCCCGCCGGGGCCGGGTGCAGGGCACCGACACCCTGGAGGGCGGGGAGCAGCTGGTGGTGGCCTTCGTGCCGACCGCCGAGCTCGGGCGCTACGCCATCGACCTGCGCTCCCTGACCGGCGGCGCCGGCCGGTTCCGTGCCCGCCACGACCACTACGAGCCGCTCCCAGCCCATCTCTACGACAAGGTGACCGCCGGCGCCGAGCGGGCGAAGGTGGGCGTGTAGCGGGCAACCCCGAGGCGGGGCCGGCCCCGATCTACGATGGCCGGTCATGCACAACGCCACCGGACGGCGGGTCGTCGTGACCGGGATCGGGGCCATCAGCCCACTCGGGCACACGGCGGATTCGACCTGGGACGGTCTCGTCTCGGGGCGTTCGGGGGTCGCGGGGGTCGAGGGCTTCGACAGCGCCGACCTCCCGGTCCGCATCGCTGCGCAGGTGCGGGGCTTCGACCCGGTGGCGGTGTTCGGCAAGCGGCAGGCCCGCCACCTGGACCGGGTGGTGCAGCTCGCCCTGGTCGCCACCCGGGAGGCCGTCGAGAGCGCCAAGCTGGACGTGGCCGCCGACCCGCACCGGGTCGGGGTCGTCTACGGCACCGGCATCGGCGGGCTGCACTCCCTGGAGGAGGGCCACCGCACCCTGCTCGACCGGGGGCCGGACTGGATCAACCCCTACCTCCTGCCGATGATGATCCCCAACATGGCGGCCGGGCAGATCGCCATGGAGTGGGGCATCCGGGGGCCGAGCTCCTGCACGATCACCGCCTGCTCGGCGTCGGCGCAGGCGATCGGCGAGGCCTCCGACCTGATCCGCCTGGGCCGGGCCGACGCCGTGGTCTGCGGTGGGGCGGAGGCGTCGATCACCCGGCTCGGCCTGTCGGGGTTCGCGGCCATGAAGGCCCTGTCGACCCGCAACGACGAGCCCGAGCGGGCGTCCCGGCCGTTCGACCTCCGCCGTGACGGGTTCGTGATGGGGGAGGCCGCCGCCACGCTGGTGCTCGAGGAGCGCGACTACGCCCTGCGCCGGGGGGCGCCGATCCTGGCCGAGCTGGCGGGCTACGGCGCCACCTCCGACGCCCACCACGTGACCTCCCCGCTCCCCGACGGCGACGGGGCGATGCGGGCGATGCTCGTGGCCTGCGCCGACGCCGGCATCGCCCCCGACGAGGTCGGCTACATCAACGCCCACGGCACCGCCACCCCGCCCAACGACCGCACCGAGGCGCTCGCCGTCCGCCGGATCTGGGGTGACCGCACCCCCGCCATCTCCTCGACGAAGTCGATGACCGGCCACACCCTCGGCGCCGCCGGCGCCCTCGAGTCGGTGGCGTGCATCAAGGCGCTGGCCGCCGGCGTGCTGCCCCCCACGGTCAACCTCGACGAGCCCGACCCCGACTGTGCCGCCGACCACGTCGCCCTCACCGCCCGGGTGGCCGACGTCGACGTGGCCATGTCCAACAGCTTCGGGTTCGGCGGACACAACGCCAGCCTCGTGTTCCGCCGGGCCTGAGCCCGCCGGCTGGCGACCCCGGCGCCGGCCGGCAGCCGGCCGCCCGAGGCCTTTCCCCGTCTAGGCGTCCCCGGCGTACAGGTCCAGGGTCCGGGCCATCCCGCCGTCCGCCGCGATCGTCTCCCCGGTCACGAACCGGGCTGCGTCCGATGCCAGGAACACCACCACGTCGGCGACGTCGGCGGGTTGCGACCAGCGGCGCAGCGCCGTCTGGGCCTCGACGCCCTCCACCACCCCGGGAACGGCCTTGTTCCTGGCCCACATCTGGGTGTCGACGACCCCCGGCGCCACCGAGTTGACCCGGATCCCGTGCGGCCCGAGCTCCACCGCCAGCGAGCGGGTGGCGGCGTCGAGCGCTCCCTTGGTGGCGGCGTAGGCGGCCCGGTTCGGGGTGCCGACGACCCCCGACACCGACGACAGGTTGACGATCGCCCCACCCCCGGCGGCCTTCATCACCGGTACCAGCCGGGCGATCAGCAGCAGCGGTGCCCGCACGTTCACGGCGTGGAGGGCGTCGATGGTGGCGGCGTCGAGCTGCTCGGTCGGCAGGCGGCGACCGATCCCGGCGTTGTTGACCAGGATGTCGAGCGATCCGAGGGCGTCGACGGCCCGGTCGGCGAGGGCGGTGGCGGCGTCGGCGTCGGCCAGGTCGGCCTCCAGGACGACAGGATCACGGGAAAGGGCGGCCGCCACGTCGTCGAGGGCGCCGCGGTGCCGGCCGGCGATCGCCACCCGGGCCCCGGCGGCGTCGAGTGCCCGGGCGATCCCCGCACCGATCCCCCGGGATCCACCCGTCACGAGGGCTGTCCGGCCCGCCAGCGAGAAGGGGTCCACGTCACGGCTCGACGATCACGAACAGCAGCGACGCCTGACACGCCACCTGACCGCCGACGCGGGCCACGCCCGTGCCCTTGCCCGCGCTCGTGCCGAGCTGGCCGAGGGTCACCTCCAGCTCCAGCAGGTCGCCGGGGACCACCTGGCGGCGGAAGCGGGCCTTGTCGATCCCGCCGAACAGCGGCAGCCTGCCGGCGAAGCGTTCGTCGGCGAGCACGGCGATGCCCCCGAGCTGGGCCAGCGCCTCCACCATGAGCACGCCCGGCAGCGTCGGGCGGCCCGGGAAGTGCCCGGCGAAGAAGGCCTCCTCGCCGGTGAGCCGCCACTCGCCCTTCGCCGAGGTCGACGCCACGAGCTCGGTGACCCGGTCCACGAACAGGAACGGCGGCCGGTGGGGCAGCACGCCGGCCGGGTCGGGGAGCGAGCCCGGCTCGATCCGCGCCATCAGTGCCCCATCCCGAGGCCGCCGTCCACCGGGACCACCGCCCCGGTGACGTAGCCGGCCTCGTCCGAGGCGAGCCAGCGGACCGCGGCGGCCACCTCGTCGGCGGTCGCCATCCGGCCGAGGGGCACGGCGGCCAGGATCTCCGCCTGGCGGGCCTCGGGCAGCACCGCCGTCATGTCGGTCTCCACGAAGCCGGGGCTCACGATGTTGACCGTGACGTTGCGGCCCCCGAGCTCCCGGGCGAGGGAGCGGCCGAAGCCGATCAACCCGGCCTTGGAGGCGGCGTAGTTGGACTGGCCGGCCGACCCGGTCAGGGCGACCACCGAGGAGATGAGCACGATCCGGCCCTTGCGGGCCCGGATCATCCTCGAGGTGGCCCGGCGCACGACCCGGTAGGTGCCGACCAGGTTGGTGTCGACCACCCGGGTGAAGGCGTCTTCCTTCATCGACAGCAGCAGCTGGTCGGCGGTGATGCCGGCGTTGGCGACCAGCACCTCCACCGGACCGAGCTCCGCCTCGACCCGGGCGAACGCCGCCTCGACGTCCTCGGCGGAGGTCACGTCGCAGGCGAGGGTGGTGAAGCCGTCCACCTCCCCCGAGCGTGACGTGACCGCCACCCGGTCCCCGGCGGCCTGGAAGGCGCGGGCGACGGCCAGGCCGATGCCGCGGTTGCCGCCGGTGACCAGCACGACCCGTCCCGCGCCGGCCATCCTCACACCCCCATCGCGTGGTAGCCGCCGTCGACGTGGAGCAACTCGCCGGTGGTCTTGGGGAACCAGTCGGACAGCAGGGCCACGCACGCCCGGGCGACCGGCTCGGGGTCGGTGACGCTCCACCCCAGCGGCGAGCGCTCGTCCCACACGTCCTCGAAGCGGCTGAAGCCGGGGATCGACCGGGCGGCGACGGTGCGGATCGGGCCGGCGGCCACCAGGTTGACCCGGACGTTGTCGGCGCCCAGGTCCCGGGCCAGGTAGCGGGCCGTCGACTCGAGCGCCGACTTGGCCACCCCCATCCAGTCGTAGCCCGGCCAGGCGACGCGGTTGTCGAAGTCGAGGGCGACGACCGAGCCGCCGCCGGCGGCGCGCAGCGGGCCCAGCAGCCCGGCGGTGAGGGTCTTCAACGAGAACGCCGACACCTGCAGCGCCTGGGCGACGTCCTCCCAGGGGGCCTCCAGGAAGCCACCACCCAGGCAGCTGGCGGGGGCGAAGCCGATGGAGTGCAGGATCCCGTCGAGCCGGCCCTCCCAGCGCTCGGCGATCCACGCCCCGACGCCGTCGACGGTGCCGGGGTCGGTGGCGTCGAGCTCGAGCACCTCGGGCGGACCGGCGAGGCGCTTGGCCACCCGCCGGGTGAGCGACATCGCCCGGCCGAAGCTCGTGAGCAGGACCTCGGCGCCCTGCTCCTGGGCGACGCGGGCGACCCCGTAGGCGAGCGAATCGTCGGTCAGCACGCCGGTCACGAGGACCCGCTTGCCTGCCAGCAGTCCGGACATGGCCGCCTACCCTATGCCGCAGGCGGGGAGGCCGCCGCCGGGCACGCTAGCGTCGGTGGCTCACCGCGAGGGCGTTGCCGGCCCCAGCGGCCGTGTCGGTGACCGGACCACCCGACTTCGTCGGCCCGGTCGGAGCGAGAGGTCGAGGATGGACCGCGAACAAGCACTTGCCACCTTCCGGGACTGCGTGGCCGAGGTCCTGGACATCGAGCCCTCCGAGGTGGTGCTGACCGCCCGGTGGCGGGAGGACCTCGATGCCGACAGCCTGGCCGTGGTGGAGATCACGCTGGCGCTCAACGACGCCTTCTCGTTCAAGTTCCCCGAGGTCGACCCCGAGCAGATCAAGACCGTCGGGCAGGCCTTCGACCTGGTCTGCGGGCTGCTGGGGGTCTGATGACCCCGCCCCGGGAGGGGCGGGCCGCTCAGCGCCATTTGGCGGAAGTTGGGCGGGGCTCCCACAATGGTGGCGTGGCGACCAGGGGGCGCGTGAGCCTCTACGAGGCGGCCGAGGAGCTCGGCGTCCACTACCAGACCGCCTACCGCTGGGTCCGGCGGGGCGTGCTGCCGGCGGTCAAGGTCAACGGGAGCTACGAGGTCGAGGTCTCGGCCATCGACGAGCTGCGCCGGGACCGGCAGGCGCCGATCCCGCCGCCGGCCCGCCGCCGGGTGCGCGCCTGGCCGCCGTTCGCCGACCGGCTGCTCGCGGCGCTGGTGGTGGGGGACGAGACCAGGGTGCGGGAGCTGTTCGCCGACCTCGTCGACGGCGGCGTGACCCTGGCCGAGGTCTGCGACCACGTGCTGGTCCCCGCCCTGACCGGGATCGGGGAGGGGTGGGCACGGGGGGAGCTGAGCGTGGCCGAGGAGCACCGCGCCTCGGCCATCTGCGGGCGGGCCCTCGCCCGCTGGTCGCCGGCCCCGCCGGGGCGGCACCGGGGGGTCGCCGTCGTCTGCTCCCCGACCGCCGAGGGCCACGAGCTCCCGGGGCTCATGGCCACCGTGGTCCTGCGCGAGCAGCACTGGCGGGTCCACCACCTCGGCGTCGGGGTCCCCGTCGACGCCGTGGAGCGGCTCGTCGAGGTGGAGCGTCCCGACCTGGTCGTCGTCAGCGTCACCTGGTCGGAGGCGGTTGATGACGGGCGGCTGCTCGGCAAGCTGCTCGAGGCGCCGCGGCGGCGGGTCCTCGTCGGCCGGCCCGGGCAGTCCCTCGGCTCCCTGAGCGCCGAGATCGCCGCCGGCTGAGGGCCCGGCCCACCCGCTGGCGGCCTGGTGCCCTGGCACCCGGCGGCGCGGTGCCCTGGCCTTCGGTGACCTGGCCTTCGGTGACCTGGCCCACCGGGGGGCGGCCGGGTCGTCAGGCGCCTGCGACGCCGCCCCGCCGGAGGGTCGGGTCGCCGACCTGCAACCGCCCGGTGCGAGCCCGCCAGGCCACCTCCGCCTCGCCGAGCGCCGTCGATGGCGGGGCGGCCACCCACGGCCAGACCTCCTCGGCGACCCGCCGCCAGTTGCCCCGCGAGCCCAGCCCGGCCAGCACGGCGTACAGGCCGAGGTTGATGCGCTGGAGCACCACGAACGGTGGGGGCACGTTGGCCCGCTTGAGCACCGGGTCGCCGGCGTCGAAGAAGTGCCGCAGCGTGTCGGAGGCGTAGTCGGCGGAGAAGCGCACCTCCTGGTCCTCGAGCACCAGCTCGTAGTAGTGCCGGAAGTAGCCGGCGACCTGGGCGTCGCTGAGCGACGGGTCGTGGTGCAAGAAGCCGGCCCGCTCGACCGCCAGCCGGAAGGCGTGGTCGTCGCGCTCCATGACCGCCGCCCGGACCATGCCGGCGAGGAGGTCCACCTCGGCAGGCTGGAACCACTTGACGAGTCCGAAGTCGAGGAAGGTGACCCGTCCGCCGCCGTGGAACAGGTAGTTGCCCGGGTGGGGGTCGCCGTTGAAGACGTGCATGCTGTAGAGGCCGCCGAAGACGAAGCGGAAGATCGTCTCCCCCGCGAGGTCCCGCTCGGCCTGCGACCAACCGAGCACGTCCTCGTAGCGGGAGCCCACGACCAGCTCCGAGGTCAGCACCCGCCGGGTGGACAGCTCCGGGACGACCGCCGGGACGTGCACGAAGGGGTGGCCCCCGTAGTAGCGGGCGAACATCTGCTGGTTGCGGGCCTCGAGGGTGTAGTCGAGCTCCTCGCCGATCCGAGCCCGCAACTCGGCGACCAACGAGGCGGCGTCCAGGCCGGGGAAGGCCAGGCGGATGACAGCGAGGAGCGTGGCGCTGTTGTCCAGGTCCGCCCGGATCGCGGCGTCGACCCCCGGGTACTGCACCTTGACCGCGACCGCCCGCCCGTCCCGGGTGATCGCCCGGTGGACCTGGCCGATGGACGCCGCCGCCAGGGGCTCGGGATCCCAGGTGTCGAACACCTCCCCGGGCGGCGCCCCGAGCTCGGCCTCGAGCACCGACGCCGCCAGCTCCGCCGACATCGGGGGGGCGTCCGCCTGCAGCTGCGCGAGCTGGCGGCGCACCTCGGGGTCGAGGCCCGCTTCGAGGTAGCTGGCCATCTGGCCGAGCTTCATGAAGGCGCCCTTCATCGAGCCGAGCGTCTCGACGACCTCGGCGGTGGTGCGCAGCTGGCGGTCCGAGCGCAGCTGCTCGCGGCGGCCGGCGGAGGCGAACACCTGGCGGGCGGAGCCCCCGACCCAGGTACCGCCGACCCGGGACCCGAGCCGGGCGAGCTCGAGCGCCCGGCCGGCCCGACCGGTGGCGGCGACCGCCGAGGGCGCCGCCGTCCGCGGCGCCGGCCTGGGTCGGGTGGGAGCCGTCGGCGTGGCGCGGCTGGGCTGCGTGGCCGCTGTGGCGGGCGTCGCCCGGGCGGTCCGCCGGCGCCGGAGGCGGCGGCCGAGCGTCACGGCGAGGGCGACCCCGGCGGTGGCGGCCACCGCGGCGGCCACAGCGGCCCCGGCGGTGGCGGCCCCCGTCAGGGGTGCCTTCGGCGGGGAGTCGGGCCGGCGGCGGGGGAGGCGGGCCCGGTGCGTCCCACCGCGGCGACTCACTTCTCTCGGTACATGCGCCGGGCCCGCTCGATGCGGTCCTCGGCGACCTCCCGTCCGCGCCATCCGCGCGGCTCGGTGTCCTTGCCCGGCTCCAGCGCCTTGTAGATCTCGAAGAAGTGGGCGATCTCGGCCAGCTCGTGGCTGCGGACGTGGGCGAGCTCGGTGACGTCGGCGGTACGCGGGTCGCTCGACGGGACGCACAGCAGCTTGGCGTCCTCGCCCTCCTCGTCGGTCATGAGGAAGACCCCGACCGGTCGGGCGTGGATGTGGCAGCCGGGGAACGTCGGCTCGTCGAGGAGGACCATGGCGTCCATGGGGTCACCGTCCTCGGCCAGGGTGCCGGGGACGTACCCGTAGTCGGCCGGGTACCGGGTGGCGGTGAAGAGCATCCGGTCGAGCCAGATCGCGCCACGCTCGTCCGCTTCATACTTGTTCCGATTGCCCTTCGGAATCTCGACGACCACCTCGATCTCCATGCGTGCTTCGTACCACGTGGCGGGCTCCTGCCACGACGTGACGGCTCTGCGTGGCGGGGTCCGCAGGGCCGGGGGATGGCCTGCGCCTGCTAGAACCCTCCCCGTGGCCGGGTGGAGACCGCCGTGTCGAGCGGCGCGGGAGGACCGGGGAGCGCGCCGGTGACCCCGGCTGCGGGGCGGGTCGTCGTCGTCGGAAGCCTCAACCTCGACCACACGGTTGTGGTCGAGCGCCTGCCGGCGCGGGGCGAGACGGTGTCGGGCTCGGCCTACCGGACCGCCGCCGGCGGCAAGGGCCTCAACCAGGCGGTGGCCGCCGCCCGCCAGGGAGCCCCCGTGGCCATGGTCGGCGTCGTGGGGGAGGATCCCGCAGGCAGCCTGCTGACCGGGGTGCTGGCGGAGGAGCACATCGACGTCACCCATGTGCGCCGGACCGCCGCGCCGAGCGGCACGGCACTCGTCACCGTCGACCGCCACGGCGGCAACACGATCGTCGTCGCCGCGGGCGCCAACGCCGAGCTGCGTCCCGAGGACGTCACGGCGGAGGTGCTCGCCGGCGCCGCTGTCGTCGTCTGCCAGATGGAGGTGCCCGTCGAGGTGGTCCACGCGGCGCTCGCCGGGGCGCGGGCCGTCGGCGCGCTCGGCGTCCTCAACCCTGCCCCGGTGGCCGGGCCGCTGCCGGCCGACCTGCTCGCCCTCGCCGACCTCGTCGTACCCAACGAGGGCGAGGCGGCGGCGCTCGTGCCGTCGACCGCAGGCAAGGGCCCTCTCGACGCCGCGGCGGCCGCAGGCCGCAACCTGTTGCGCTCGGGGGCGGGCGCCGCCCTCGTCACCCTCGGGGCGCGCGGGGCGCTGCTGGTCGGTCGGGAGAGGGTGACGCCGATCGCCCCGTTCCGGGTGCAGGCCGTCGACCCGACCGCGGCCGGCGACGCCTTCGTGGGCTCCCTCGCCGCCGCCCTCGCCGCCGGGGAGCCGATGACCGTCGCCACCCGGCGGGCCTCGGCGGCGGGGGCGCTCGCCACCACCCGGCTGGGCGCCGTCCCGAGCCTGCCGGACCGGGCGGCGGTGGAGCGGCTGCTCGCCGTCGAGGAGGCCCGGCGCCGGGACGACGGGGTCAGCCCCGCCGGGTCGCGACCTCGATCTCCGTCAGCAGCGGCACCACCAGGGGGTCCACGCCGGCCACCACCGCATGGAGGTCCCGGAGCAGGGCCTGGCGGTCCGACTCGGCCAGGAGGATCACGAAGCTGATCGACAGGAACCGGGCGTCGAACTCCTCGAGCGAGCCGAAGCGCTGCAGGTTGGGCAGGCGGTGGCGCTCGAAGCCGGCGAAGTCCCCGGCGGCCTCGAGGTCCGCCCGCCAGGTCCGGCTCGACGGCGGGCGCGGGGCGAGCCGCTCGTAGCGACCGACGACGGCCCACAACTCGCGAAGCCAGGGTTGCGTGAGCCGCCGGCGGTTGGTGACCAGGGCGAGGCGCCCACCCGGGCGCAGCACCCGGCGCAGCTCCCGGCTGGCCTTCGGCACGTCGAACCAGTGGAACGCCTGCGCAACCGTGACCGCTTCGAAGCGGTCGCCGGCGAAGGGCAGCATCTCGGCGCGCCCGGCGACCACCGTGGCTCGCGGCGCCCGCCGGCGGAGCTCCCGGCGCATGCCGGGCATCGGCTCGACGGCGGTGACCGCCGCCGGGGTGCGGGTCAGCAGGCGTGTCAGCTTGCCGGTGCCGGCAGCGACGTCGAGCACGCGGGTGCCGCCGGCGAGGGCGAGGCGGTCCCCGAGCAGGTCCACCACGCCGTCGGGGTACTCGGGGCGCCCCTGCTCGTAGCGGCAGCCCTCCTCGTCGGCCCACCAGGAGCGGGCGTGGGCGGAAGGCAACGGCGTGCCGCGCCGCCCGCGGCCGCTCGGCGTCATCGCCTCGGAGCGTATCCGGGGTGCGTCCGGCGGTCCCACCCCTCGGGCAGCCTGGTGCCGGCTCGCCCGGAGCCTCGGCCGGGCTCCCGCCGCCCGTCGCGAGGAGCGTCCCCGTGCAGGGTCCCGCCATCGACCGACCGCCCCGCCCGGTGGGCTTCCCGGGCTGCCGCCTGTGCCCGTACCGTGACGGGCGCCGCCCCGCCGTCTGCCTCGCCTGCCTGGGGGCCAGCCCCGGCCAGCAGCGGGCGGTCGGTCTCGGCGGTCGCTGCGCCTCGTGCGGTCAGGCCCGGCCGGCGGGTGCCCCGTGCCCCACCGCCTGGTGCCGGAGGCGGGACCGGGGCTGGTCGGTGGTCTTCGCCGTCGGCGCCTACCGCGGCGGGCTCCGCCGGGCGGTGCTGCGCTACAAGTACGGCGGGGAAACATGGTGGGCCGGCGTCTTCGGCGGTCTCGTCGCCGCCTACCTGGATGCCCACGCCGGGTGGTTCGAGGAGTTCGACCTCCTGACCGGCGTGCCCGCCTACACCGGCGCGGGCGGGCGGCGCCGTTGGGACCCCGTCAGCGGCATCCTGGCGGAGGTGGCGGCTGCCGCCCCGCCCGGGTGGGCCGTCGAGCCGGGGGCGGTGGTGAAGCGCTCGGAGACGCCGCCGCTCAGCGGTACGGGGCGGACCGATCGCCTCGAGGTGGCGGGCTCCCGCTTGCGCGAGGCGCTGCACGTCCCCCGCCCGGCGGACGTGGCCGGCCGCCGGGTGCTGGTCCTCGACGACGTGCTGACCGAGGGCAGCACGCTGCGGGAGGTGGCACTCGCCCTGCGCGTCGCCGGCGCCCGGGAGGTCGCCGGGCTGGTCCTGGCCCGCACCCCCTGGGCGGGCGCGGCGGCCTCGCCGCCCCGGGCCGGTGAGCGTCCCGGCGGGGGCCGGTAGTGTCGCTGCGGTGCAGCAGCTGTGCGGTGTGAGCGTCATCGACGTGTCTGTGGCCGTCCCCGCCGGCAACGGGGTCGAGGCCGGGATGGTCGTCCTGCAGGAGGACGACGCCCCCTACCGCCGCGTCCAGATGTACGTCGGCCAACCCGAGGCGCGTGCCATCCGCGTCGCCTGGCGGGCCGAGATCCCACCCCGTCCGTCGACCTGGGACCTGTTCGTCTCGACGATCTCGCTGCTCGGCGGGTCGGTCGAGGGCGCCGTGCTCACCGACGTGGAGGAGGGGCGCCACTACTTCGCCGAGCTCCTGCTCCGCCCGACCGGCGCCGCCGAGGCGCTGCACGTCACCGCCCGGCCGTCGGACGCCATCGCCCTGGTCCTGCGCTGCCCCGGGGCCACGTTGCAGGCCTATTCCCACGTCCTCGACGGCCTGGCGGCGGCCGCCGTCCCCCCCGACGCTGAGGTTGAAGTCGAGGTTGAGGGTGGCCCGCGTGGAGGCGCAGCGCCGCTGACGGCGACCGTGCACCGCCCCGCCGGCCCGAAGAAGGCGGTGGCCGGGGGACGGGTGGCCCGGCGTCCGCCGGTGAGCACCGGAGCCGGCGACGAGGCGGCGGTGGCCGTGGAGCCGCCGGTTGCCGTCGAGCGGCCGGCCGCCGTCGGGCCGGGTGTCGACGAGCCGGTCGGGCCGTCCGATGCTGCCGGGCCCTCGACGGTGGACCCGGCGGCACCGGGGGTCTGAGCCGGCGCCGGACCGGCCCCTTCCCCGACCCATCCCCCAGGGCTCCCGCCGGACCACCGAGCGGGTCAGGCGGCTCGGAAGCTCGGGGCGATGTCGCGCAGCTGCACCGGGGCCGCCGCCCGCCAGAACCGGGCGTCGTGGAACCCGTAGGTGAACCAGGCGTGGTGCGGGAAGTCCATGCGGGCGACCAGCGACCGGGTCGCGGCGTAGAACGGGTCCTCGGTCCCGCAGGCCACGGCGATCCCCAGGCCGGCGAGGGTCTGCTCGCCGGTGAGGACGTCGTTGGCAGCGAAGTCCGCAGGGCTGTCGAAGGCACCGGGGGCGGTGTCGGCGGCAGCGAGCCACAGCGCCGGGCTGGCCGGCGCCACCGCCACCCACTCCGGGCGGGACCGTTCGGCGGCCAGGAGCGCCCCGTAGCCGCCCATCGACCAGCCCATCAGGGCCTGGCGGTGGTGACCGACCCGGCGGCGGACCAGCGGGACGAACTCGTCGAGCAGCATGGCCAGGGCGTCCGTGCCGTCCGCCCGCCGGTGCCAGTAGGAGTCGTGGCCGCCGTCGACGCCGGCGACCGCGACGCGCAGGCCGACGTGCGCCGCCGCCGCCGGTACGTGGACGACGTCGAACGCCCACCGGTGGTTGCCCCCGTACCCGTGGAGGCAGACGAGCACGCCGTCCAGCGGGGCGTTGCCGGGCGGCCGGGTGATCCTCCAGCCGACCGACCTCTTCAGGTACCGGCTGTCGAAGCTGCCGTGGAGCTCGGTGAGTGGCGGCTGGGGCAGCACGAGGTCGGGGCTCCTCGCCACCCCCAGCTTGTGGAGCCCGTGCTGCACGAGGGTGCCGTCGACGGCGTCGAGGGCGCCGAAGGCCGCCCCGGCGGCGGCGAGCGTGGCGGCGCCTCCCACCAGGAACCGCCGCCGGCTGACCGTCACCCCCGGTAGCGGAACACGCCGCCGTCGACGACGGTCCCGTCCTCGCTGTCCGTCCGGAACGCCGCCGAGCCGTCCCCCCGGTCCCAGATCGAGACGGTGAGCTGCTGGCCGGGGAAGACCGGCCGG
>DASSZM010000186.1:0-5943 GCA_035702855.1 Acidimicrobiales bacterium
AGCCGCCCACCACCCGCGCCAGGCGGCGCCGGGCGCCGTCGAGGCTGCGCTCCACCTCGGCGAGCTCCGTCTCGAGGCTGGCCCGCTCCTCGCCCGCCAGACCCCCGATCAGGCCGCGGAGGCGGTCGGTCAGGTCGTCGAGGGCGGTGGAGATGGAGCTGAGCTCCGCGAGGGCGGTCATAGGGCTGCCATTCTTGTGCCCCATGGCTCCGCTGCTCACCCCCCTCGACCTCCGCGGCGTCCCCGGCCCGCTCGCCCCCCACCTGCCTGCGCCGAGCCTCGGCGACGGCGGCCCGGTCGACGCCGTGCGGGCGATCCTCGCCGACGTGCGGGCGCGCGGTGACGCCGCCCTGCGCGACCTGACCCGCCGCTTCGACGGCGTCGAGATCGGCGAGCTGCGCGTCCCGCCCGCCGAGGTCGCCGCCGCCCTCGATCGCATCCCCGCCGAGCTCCGCCGGGCGTTGGAGGCCGCCGCCGCCAACATCGAGGCCTACCACCGCACCCAGCTGCACCCGGAGCCGTCCCACCAGTCCGGCGGCCTGCGGGTCCGGGAGCTGCGCCGCCCGGTGGAGCGCGCCGGGCTGTACGTCCCCGGCGGGCGCGCCCCGCTGGCCTCGACGGTGCTGATGACGGCGGTGCCCGCCCGCGTCGCCGGTGTGGCGACCCTGGCAGCGGTCACCCCGCCCGGACCGGGCGGCGAGGTCCACCCGGCGGTGCTCGCCGCCGCCGCCGTCGCCGGCGTCGACGAGGTGTACCGGGTGGGCGGGGCGCAGGCGGTGGCGGCGCTGGCCTACGGCACCGCCAGCATCCCCGCCGTCGACGTGATCGTCGGCCCCGGCAACGTCTACGTCGCCACCGCCGAGCGCCTGGTCGCCCAGGAGGGCGCCGTGGGGGTCCCGTCGGCGTTCACCGGTCCTTCCGAGGTCGCCGTCGTCGCCGACGGCACCGTGCCGCTGGAGTGGGCCGCCGTCGACCTGGTCGTGCAGGCGGAGCACGGGCCGGACGGCCTCGCCTACCTCATCACCTGGTCGGCGGAGGTGGCCGAGGCCGTGAGCGCCGCCGTCGACGCCATCACCGCCGCCTCCCCCCGGCGGGCCGAGATCACCGCCACCCTCGAGCGGGGCGGCTACGCCGTGCTCGTCGACGGGCCGGAGCAGGCGATGGAGGTGGCCAACGTGATCGCCGCCGAGCACCTCGAGCTGCAGGTCGCCGACCCCGATCAGCTCGTGCCCCTGGTGCGCTGCGCCGGCGCGGTGTTCAACGGGCCGTGGGCGCCGGCCAGCGTCGGCGACTACGCCGCCGGTCCCAGCCACGTGCTGCCCACGGCCCGCTCCGCCCGCTTCGGCTCGGCGTTGCGGGTCGACGACTTCTGCCGCCACATCCACGTCGTGGACCTCGACCGCGCCGCCCTCGCCGAGCTGGCCCCGCACGTCGTGGCCCTCGCCGAGGTGGAGGGCCTGGCCGCCCACGCCGACTCGGTCCGCCTCCGCATGGCGGCGCCGGCGTGAGCCGCCTGCCCGAGCCCCGCGCCGACCTCGGCCTGCGGGAGGGCTACCACTCGGTCCAGGTGGACGCCGAGGTGCGGCTCAACACCAATGAGTCGCCCTTCCCGCCGCCGGCCGAGTGGCGGGACGCGCTGGCGGCGGCCGTCGGCGACATCGCCTGGCAGCGTTACCCGGACCGCTCCGCCGGGGCCCTCCGGGCCGCGATCGCCGACCGCCACGGCGTCCGGCCCGACCAGGTCTTCGCCGCCAACGGCTCCAACGAGGTCCTCCAGTCGCTCTGCCTCGCCTACGGCGGCGCCGGGCGCGCGGCGCTCACCTTCGAGCCGACCTACGCCCTCCACGCCCACATCGCCCACCTCACGGGCACCGCGGTGGCGAGCGAGCCGCGCGGTCGCGACTTCGCCCTCGAACCGGCGGCGGTGGCGGACGCCGTGCGCCGCCATGACCCGGTGCTGACCTTCCTCTGCTCGCCCAACAACCCGACCGGCACCGTCGACGACCCGGCGGTGCTCGACGCCGCCCTCGCTGCCGTGAGCGGCCTCGTCGTCGTCGACGAGGCCTACGGCCAGTTCGCCGAGCGGTCCGCCCTGGCCCGGGTCGACGACGACACGCCGCTGGTCGTGGTGCGGACCTTCTCCAAGACCTGGTCCCTCGCCGCCCTCCGGCTCGGCTACGCCGTCGCCCCGGCGCCGGTCGTGCAGCTGCTCGAGCGCGTCGCCCTGCCCTACCACCTCGACGCCTGCAAGCAGCTCGCCGGCCGGCTGGCGGTCGCCCACGAGGCGGCGATGCGGGAGCGGGTCGCCGCCCTGGTCGCCGAGCGGGCCCGGCTCCTCGCCGGGCTGGCCGCCCTGCCGGTGACGGTGTGGCCGTCCCAGGCCAACTTCGTGCTGTTCCGCCCCGAGGGACGCGACGGCCGGGAGGTGTGGAAGGGCCTGCTCCAGCGCTCCGTGCTCGTCCGGGACACCTCGTCGTGGCCCGGCCTCGAGGGCTGCCTGCGGGTGACCGTCGGCACCCCGGCCGAGGACGACCGCTTCCTCGCCGCCCTGGCCGAGGTGCTGGCATGAGCACCGCCGGGCGCCGGGCGAGCCGCTCACGGGCGACCAAGGAGACGGCGGTCACCGTCGAGCTGGACGTCGACGGCACCGGTCGGGCCGAGGTGAGCACCGGCATCCCGTTCTTCGACCACATGCTCGCCCAGCTCGGTCGCCACGGCGGCTGGGACCTGCGGATCGAGGCGACCGGCGACCTCGCCGTCGACACCCACCACACCGTCGAGGACGTCGGCATCACCCTCGGCGAGGCGCTGCGCGAGGCGTTGGGGGACAAGGCGGGCGTCCGGCGCTTCGCGTCGGTGGCGGTCCCCCTCGACGAGGCGCTGATCGAGGTGGCGCTGGACCTGTCCGGCCGGCCGTTCCTCGTCTACGAGGTCGACCCGTCGCCGGGCGGGGAGGCGTTCCTGCTCGGCGAGCCCGGCTTCGACCCCCAGCTGGCGGAGGAGTTCTGGCGGGCGCTCACCGTGGCCGCGGCCCTCACCCTCCACTTGAGGTCGAGGTCCGGTCGCAACACCCACCACATCCTCGAAGCCAGCTTCAAGGCCGTCGCCCGGGCCCTGCGCGACGCCGTGCGGGTCGAGGGCGCCGGCGTGCCGTCCACCAAGGGCGTCCTGTGAAGTCCGTCAGCCCCGGGGCGCCCCCGGGCGGGCCCCGCCTGGCGGTGGTCGACTCGGGCATCGGCAACCTGCGGTCGGCGGAGAAGGCGCTGCAGCGGGTCGGCGCCGACGCCCGGCTCGTCGACGACCCGAGCGCCGTCGCCGCCGCCGACGGGGTCGTGTTGCCCGGCGTCGGCGCCTTCGGGCGCTGCCGGGAGGCGCTCGCCCAACGGGGACTCGATCGGGCGGTCCTCGACGCCGTGGCCCGCCGGGTGCCGCTGCTCGGCATCTGCGTCGGCCTCCAGCTGCTCTACGAGGGGTCCGAGGAGAGCCCCGGGAGCGCCGGCCTCGGTGTGCTGCCCGGCGTCGTCCGCCGGCTGCCTGCCGGGGTCAAGCACCCGCAGATGCAGTGGAACCGCCTCGAGGTCCTCGACCCGGCCTGCCCGCTGCTGTCCGGGCCGCGCCTGGCGCCGCCGGCGGAGGCGTGGGTCTATTTCGTCCACTCCTACGCCGCCCGGGTGGGGCCGGAGACGGTGGCCACCTGCGACTACGGGGGGCCGGTCGCCGCCGTGGTCGCCCGCGACCGGCTGTGGGCCACCCAGTTCCACCCCGAGAAGTCGGGGGCGGTGGGGCTGGCCGTCCTGGCCGCCTTCGTCGCCGAGGTCGGTCGGCTGACCGCGGTCGGGAGGGCCTGAGATGGACCTCTTCGCTGCGGTCGACCTGCGGGCCGGGCGGGCCGTCCGCCTCGTCGAGGGCGACTTCGGCCGGGAGACCGCCTACACCGACGACCCGGTGGGGGTGGCCCGCCGCTTCGCCGAGGGCGGCGCCCCCTGGATCCACGTCGTCGACCTCGACGCCGCCCGCACCGGCGAGCCCACCAACCGTGCCGTCATCGAGGCGATCGTCGCCTCGGTCACGGTGCCCGTCCAGGTCGGCGGCGGGGTCCGCCGGGTCGAGGACGCTGCCGCCCTCTTCGCCGTCGGCGTCACCCGCGTGGTCGTCGGCACCGCTGCGGTCAGCGACCCCGAGGTCGTCGGCGCCATCGCCCGGCGCTGGCCGGGTCGGGTGGCGGTCGGCCTCGACCACCGCGACGGCGAGGTCCAGGTGCGGGGCTGGACCGAACGCAGTGGCCGGCGGGTGGCGGAGCTGATCCCCGAGGTCCTCGACGCCGGCGCCTCGGCGGTGATCGTCACCGACATCCGCCGCGACGGGCGGCTCGCCGGCCCCGACGTGGTCGGCCTCGCCGGCCTGCTCGAGGCCACCGGCGCCCCGCTCGTCGCCTCCGGCGGCATCGCCGGGCCCGACGACCTGCGCCTGCTGGCGTCGGTGCGCTCCGGGGGGCAGGGCCTCGCCGGCGCCATCGTCGGCCGGGCCCTCTACGAGGGGCAGCTGACCGTGGAGGAGGCGGTGGCCGCCTGCGGGGCCATGGACCCGGGGGGATCGGCGTGAGGGCCGTGCGGGTGGTGCCCTGCCTCGATGTCGATGCTGGGCGGGTCGTCAAGGGCGTCCGCTTCCAGGGGCTGCGCGATGCCGGCGACCCGGTCGAGCTGGCGGCGCGCTACGACCGGGAGGGCGCCGACGAGTTGGTGTTCTACGACATCACGGCGTCGGCCGAGGGGCGCGACACCATCCTGGAGGTGGTGGCCCGCACCGCCGAGGAGGTGTTCATCCCGCTCACCGTCGGCGGTGGGGTGCGCACCGTCGAGGACGCCCGCACCCTGCTCCGGCTGGGGGCGGACAAGGTGAGCGTCAACACCGCCGCCGTCGAGCGGCCGGGGCTGGTCGCCGAGGTGGCCGACGTGTTCGGCGCCCAGTGCACCGTGGTCGGCGTCGACGCCCGCCGACGTCCCGATGGCGACGGCTACGAGGTGTGCACCCACGGGGGGCGCCGCCCGACCGGGATCGACGTCCTGGCGTGGGTGGCCGAGTGCGAGCGCCTCGGCGCTGGCGAGGTGGTCCTCAACTCGATGGACCGCGACGGCACCCGGGACGGCTACGACCTGGCGCTCACCCGGGCCGTCGCCGACCTGGTCGGCATCCCGGTGGTGGCCAGTGGCGGCGTCGGGCGCCTCGAGCACCTCGTGGCCGGCGCCACCGAGGGGCACGCCGACGCCGTGCTGGCGGCGTCGATCTTCCACTTCGGGGAGGCCAGCATCGCCGACGCCAAGGCCGCCCTCGTCCGGGCCGGCGTGGTCGTCCGCCCCCTTCCGGCCCCGTGAGCGGGGACCGGCGGGCGCGATGAGCATCCCGCCGGCGGCGGCCGCGACCGGTGCCCACGACGACCTGACCGACGTCGCCGGGGTCCGGGTCGGGCACTACGACCGGCGCGGCGGGGGCTGGCGCACGGGCACCACCGTCGTGCTGCTCCCGGAAGGGACGATCGGCGGCGTCGACGTGCGGGGAGGCGGCCCCTGCACCCGGGAGACCGATGCCCTGGCCCCCGGCACCCTCGTCGAGCGGGTGCACGCGATCTGCCTGTCCGGTGGGAGCGTCTTCGGGCTGGCCGCCGCCGGCGGGGTCACGGACTGGCTGGCGGAGCAGGGGAGGGGCCTGCCGGTGGGGCCCGGCCCCGGCGAGGTGGCCCCCATCGTGCCGGCCGCCTGCCTGTACGACCTGCGGCCCGACGCGTGGGCTCGGCGCCCCGGCGCCGCCTTCGGGCGGGCGGCGGCGGAGGCCGCCGCCGGGGCAGGTGGGGCCGGCCCGGTGGCGCTCGGATCGGTCGGCGCCGGCACCGGAGCCCGGGCGGGAGGCCTGGCCGGGGGTATCGGCTCGGCCAGCACGCTGCTCGCC
>DASSZM010000064.1:0-12692 GCA_035702855.1 Acidimicrobiales bacterium
GGACGTCCCCAGCCGGCCACGTCCCCCGCCCGCCACGCCGCCCGTCCGGCGGTGCACCCCATCCGGCGGCGCACCCCATCCGGCTGCGCACCCCGCCATCGGGCCGCGACGAACGGTAGCCTGACCTGGGTGTCGACGCTCGCCACCGCCACCGCCACCGCGCTGCGCACCGGCGGCGGCGCCGCCGGGGGTGCCGGCGGCGCACGGCGCTGGCTGGCGCTGCCGGTCGCCTACCTCGTGGGCGGCATCCCCTTCGCCAACCTGGCCGCCGCCCGAACCCGGGGTGTGGACCTGCGCACCGTCGGCACCGGGACGGTGTCGGGGACCGGCCTGTTCGCCGTCGCCGGCTTTCGCGTCCTGGCCGTCGCCGGCATCGTCGAGGTCGCCAAGGGAGCGGTGGGCCCGCTGCTCGCGGGCAGCGACGACCCCACCCGCCGTGCACTCGCCGCCGCAGCCGCCGTCAGTGGACACAACTGGTCGCCCTGGCTCGGCGGTGCAGGCGGTCGGGGCATCAGCCCCGCCATCGGCGCCTTGCTCGTCGCCGCCCCGACCGGCGCCGCCACCCTGGTCGCCGGCCTGGCCGGCGGTCGGGCGGTCCGGGCGACCGCGGTGGGCTCGCTCGTCGCCGACGCCGCCGTGGTGCCCGTCAGCTTCCGGAGGCACGGCCGGGGCGGGGCGCTGGCGGCAGCCGCCGTGCTCGCCCCGATGCTCGCCAAACGCCTGGCAGGCAACCGGCGACCGCCCCGCCGCTCCCTCGCGACCTACGGGTGGCGGCTGCTGCTCGACCGGGACGACCGGCGGGCCCCGGCGGGGAGCCGATAACTGCCCGTCGCCGTCCTGACCGACAGCGCCGCCTCGGTCCCCGCCGACCTCGCCGGCGCCGTGAGCCTGCGGGTGGTGCCCATGTGGCTGACCCTCGGGGACCGAGCCGTGCACGACGGCGAGCTGGGCCTCGACGAGGTCGTGTCCCGCACCGAGACGGGCGACTTCACGACCTCGGGGCCGACGCCGGGGGAGTTCGCCACGGCCATCGAGGCCGCCGGGGCGGGGGTCGGGGTCGTCGTGGTCACCCTGGCCCGGGAGATGAGCAGCACCTACGAGTCCGCCCGGCTGGCTGCCGGCCTCTTCGACGACGGCCGGGTGCGGGTCGTGGACTCCCGTACGGCCGCCGGCGCCGAGGGGCTGGTGGCGCTGGCGGCCGCCCGGTGCGCCGCGTCGGGTGGCACCCTCGACGAGGTCGAGGCGGCTGCCCGCCGCGTGGCCGCGCAGGTGCACCTCGTCGCCGCGCTCGAGAGCGTCGCGCGCGTCGCCCGCGGTGGGCGGGTGCCGGCGGCGGCCGCCCGTGCGGGCCGGGCCCTCGGCGTCCAGCCGCTGTTCGAGTTCCGCGACGGCCGGGCCCGACCGCTGGTGCCGGCGTTGAGCCGCGGTGCCGCCAGGCAGCGCCTGGTGGCCGCCTGGGCCAAGGCGCCAGCGGGGGATCGCCTCCATCTGGCCGTCATGCACGCCCTCGACCGCCCCGGCGCCGACGCCCTGCTCGCCGAGCTGCGCGCCCGGGTCGAGCCAGCCACGACCTTCGTCGGCTCGTTCAGCCCGGTGATGGTGGCGCACACCGGTCCTGGCCTCCTGGGGCTGGCGTGGTGGTGGGAGACCGCCGCACACGGCAGCGGGGCCGGGGGGTAGGGCAGCGGTCCGCTCCGACCGGCGGGCGGCGCTCCCGGGCCGACGGCCACCCGACGATCAGGCGGCCGGCAGCACGGCATCGGGAGCGGCCGCTCCCTGGCGGGCGGCGCGCAGGTTGTGGCGGTGGATCGTGCGCTTGAACCACCAGAACGACACGGCCACCCCGGCGGCGGTCGCCCCGGCGCTGACGCCGGTCTTGGCCGCCAGGTAGGTGGTCACCGGTTCGCTGACCAGCAGCAGCACGCTGCCGCAGGCGTTGGCGAGCATGACCAGGGCCCACACCACGCTGATCTGCACGAAGAACCGCCGGATGACCGGCCGCTTCAGGTAGCCGGCAGGAAACGGGACGAAGTCACGCGCCAGGCGCTCGGCGAGCGGGCGGCCGAAGGGCACCGAGAACAGGAAGAGAGCGCCGACGCTCGCCGTCGCCAGGCTCGGCTGCAAGAAATAGACGAACAGGCTGCCCGTCGCCAGACCGATCAGGCTGCGGGCGGTGAAGCCGGCGATGCCGATGAGGAGCATGCCGGGGATCGGACGGCGCTGCACCAGGCGCACGACGAGCGCCGCCCAGGACCAGGCCAGGGCGGCGAGGATGGCGACGCGGTCGCCCCACTGCAGGCGGGACAGGTAGAAGATCCCGACCGGGATCAGGGTCGCCTCCAGCAGGTGCGGGACGGCGTGGCGCGCCAGGTCCCGTAGGCGCGGGATCTCGAAGTGGGGCAGCAGGGTATGGTCGGTGTGGGCCATCGGGATGCTCTCGGTCCGGGGCCCGCGCCCCCGCCTCAGCCGCCCATCCTGGCAGACCCCACGGCCTTGCACACGGGGCAGTCAGCGATCGGCAGCGTCGCCGGCGGCGTCGGCCGGGCGATCGGCGAGCGCCGCCCGCACCGCCGCCTGCGAGGGGTGACCCTGGATGACGTGTCGGAGACCCTGGGCGGTCGCGGACAGGTACCGCCGGGTCGTCTCCAGGCTGGCGTGACCGAGCAGCTCCTGCAGCTCGACGACGTCGGCCCCCGCCTCGAGCGCGGAGGTGGCGAAGGTGTGGCGCAGCGCGTGGACGAGGGCGCCGGCCGGGACCTGGGCGCGGATGCCGGCCCGGACGTACAGCCGCTCGATCAGGTAGCGGATCTGGTCGACCGTCAGCCGCCGGCCGCGGACGTCGACGAACAGCGGGGTGGACGGGTGGTCGAGGTCGTCGCCGTCCAGCGCCATCGCCCGTCGCTCGTCCAGGTAGCGGCCGAGGACGGTGTCCAGGCTCGGGTCGATCGGCACCGGCCGCACCTTGCGGCCCTTGCCGACCACCTCGAGCCGCCGCGCCCCGGGCTCGCCCTGGAGGGAGCCGACATCGAGACCGACCGCCTCGGCCTCCCGGACGCCGGTGACGCAGAACGTGGCCGCCACGGCCAGGTCCCGGGCGGGCCACGGCCGGCGGGCCCGCGGGTCGGGGGCGGCGGCCGTGGCCAGCAGGCGCCCGACGGCGTCACGGGCCCGGATGCTGCGCGGCAGGGTGCTCGGGCTCTTCGGCTTGGGGATCGCCGCCATCGGGCTGCCCTCGAGGACCCCCTCGGCGACCAGGAAGTCGAAGAAGCCGCTCCAGGCCGAGTGGGCCCGCCGGACCGAGGCAGCGGCGTGGTCGCCGGCCCAGGAGGCGAAAGCAGCCCGCAGCGCCGACCGGTCGAGGTCCGCCACCCGCACCGCATCCGACCCGTCGAGCCCCTCGAGCTCGGCGAGCCGGCCGGCGACGCCGGCGAGATCCCGCCGGTAGCCGGCCAGGGTGTGCGGGGACGGCTTGGCGGCGCCCAGGTCGGTCATCCACGCCGCGGCAGCGTCCGCGAGGGGGCTGTCGGAGGTGAGGCGACGCCTGGCCATCCCGCGGTTCAGTCCGCGGGGGTGGCGCTGCCGGCCTCGAGCTTCCGGCGGCGCTCGAAGCACTCGGCGATGCCCGCTTCGGCCTCGCCCCGGTCCCGCCAGCCGCTGATCTCGCTCTTCTTGCCCGGCTCCAGGGCCTTGTAGATCGTGAAGAAGTGGGCGATCTCGTCCAGCTCGTGGGAGGGGATGTGCTCCAGCTCGGTGACGGCCGCCCGCCGCGGGTCGTGGGCGGCGACGCAGAGGATCTTGGCGTCGACGCCTTCCTCGTCGCGCATGAGGAACATCCCGATCGGGCGGGCCAGCACGTGGCAGCCCGGGAACGTCGGCTCGTCGAGCAGGACCATGGCGTCGAGCGGGTCGCCGTCGGCGGCGAGGGTCCCGGGCACGTAGCCGTAGTCCTCGGGATAGCTGGTGGCGGTGAACAGCATGCGGTCGAGCCACAAGACCCCGTTCTCGTCGGCCTCGTACTTGTTGCGCGTGCCCTTGGGGATCTCGATGACGACCTCGATGTCCATGCAGAGTTCGTACCACCTCCGGCGGGAGGGGGTGGCCGGTCGGGGGCATGCGGGTCCGAGCCCGGCACCGCCTCCCGTTGCAGTCCGGATAATCATCGTTATCAGTGGCTAAGGCGATCCTGCTGGTGCAGGTGGTCGGCCCTGCGACGATCACCGATTACGATCCCATCCATCGATGCGGGCGCTCACGGCGGAGCGGTCTCCAGGGATCGTCACGGGGACCGGGAAACGAGGAGGCGCGACCACCATCCGTCCGGACGAGGTCACGAGGATCCGGACCGGGATGGCGATGCTGCAGCAGCATCCCGAGGTCCCCGACGCCTCGAGAGCCGTGACGTTGATGACCGCGATCCTCAGCGGCGAGCATCTCCACGACGGCGGCGATCAGTCCCATCCCGGGGGGCGACTTGGGGGTCCGATCCCGGTCTGGGGGTGCCACGGCACCCTGCCGAGCGTCGCGTTCACCCCCAACCCCGAACGAGACCCCCAAGTCGCATCATCCCCCCAGCCCCCAGCCCCCAGCCCCCAGGTACGACCCGACCCGGCGACCCCCAATTGCGTCACCGTGACGGAACCTCCCCTGTACCGTCACCAGCGGCGAGCAGCCCACCCTTGCGGGACAGCTCGGCGAGTGGCCGGGCAGCGTCGAGCAACCACGCCAGCGCCCGGGCCACGTCCGCCTCGTCGTGCTCACCGGCGAGGTCCCGGTCGACGTCCTCGACGGCGCACCCCAGGACGTAGGCGGCGTCATCGAGGCGGCTGAGGGCGGCGCGGGTCACGATCAGCTCGTGGTCGGCCAACCCGTGCTCGGTGGCCCGCCGGCGGGCCTCGAAGTCCCGCTGGCGGCAGGACCGCCGGCAGTACCGGCGCGGCCTCCCGGGTCCCGGGCTCGGCACGAACGGGCGCCCGCACCAGGCGCAGCGGACCTCCCCTGCCCGACCTTCACCCTCGGGTTTCGTCACGGTGACGGAATGATAGCAGCCGGCACCGGCCCGTCCGCCTTCCGATTCTGCTGACCAGGTTTCCCCGGGGATCCCGGAGGAAACAAATGGCGGCGCAAGGGGTGGTCAGATCGAGCACCTCGAAAGGAGCGAAGCAAAGATGCCTTACGCCGGTGGGATGGGCACCAGTGTCGTGGTGTTCGCAATCGGTGCCATCCTCGACTTCGCAGTGAACGTCCAGTCGAACGCCGTCAACTGGCACACGATCGGCGTCATCCTCATGATCGTCGGTGCCGTGGGCTTCGTCGTGACGCTGATCCTCACGATGATGTTCAGCTCGGGCGGCACCTACCGCCGCTCCCGCCGGGTGACGCAGGAGCCCAACGGGACCTACGTCGAGGAGCGCGGCACGTACTGATCCCAGCGAGCTCGACCGAGCCTCCGGCGCTCGCGGCGCCGTTCCCCCCCGCGGGGACGGCGCCGCGGCGCGTGCGGCGCTACGCGGACTTGCGGTCAGCAGCCTTCTGCGCCCGCACCCGCGCCTCACGCTGCTTCTTGCGCCGGATCCGATCGTGCTTCCAGCGGACGGTGGAACGTGAACCTCGAGCCATCGCCCGATCCTAGTGAGTCCGCCGTCACCGTCCCGCCGGGCGGGACAGGAACTCCAGGGTGGCGTCGAGGAAGCGGACGTCTCTCGGCGTGGCGAAATGGTCCAGGCCCCGAATCTCCACGAGTCGGGCGTCGGGCAGGGCGTCGATGAGCGGTTGGGGCGGACCCGCGAAGTCGCGGTCGCCGAGCACCACGAGCACCGGGCAGGTGACCCGGGCCAGGGCCACGGGATCGAGCCGCTCGCTGGTCCCCCGCAGCACCGCCGCGAGCGCCGTCCGGTCGTTGCCGGGTGCCCGGCCGAACTGGGCGAACGCCCTCGCCGGCTCCGGCGCCCCCTCCGGCGCCTCGCCGGTCTCGACCGCCCGGGCGAGGGGCTCGGGATCCTCGTCGCGAAAGAGGTTCTCGCCGACCCCGCCGACGACGATCCTGGCGAAGCGCCCCGGGAGGCGGGAGGCGAGGCGGAGCACCACCCAACCCCCGAGCGAGAAGCCCACGGCGTCGACCGGCCGGTCGGGCAGGCTGGCCTCCACCGCCACGTCGAGCTCGGTGTAGGCGGCTGGGTCCGAGGGCTTCGGGGCGTCGCCGTGGCCGGGCAGATCGACCCCGATCACGTCCCGGCCCTCCTCCTGCAGGATGTCGACCCAGCCCGGCTCCCGCCAGTTGCGCTCGAAGGAGGAGGCGAAGCCGTGGACGAGCAGCACGGGCGGGGCGTCGGGCACGGCCGGAGGCTACCCGCGGCGCCCCGCACCTACCGTTGCTGCGGACGCGAGCACCCGGACCGTGCGGTTGGGCCGGAAGCGATAGGTTGGCGACCCGTGGCACGCAGGATCGAGATCGAGCTCACCAGCTCGCGGCCGGACGGCAGTTGGACGTGGCGCGCCGCCGGCGCCCTGCAGCCAAGAGGCGTGCTCGACGGCACGCTGCTCCACGAGGGCGCGAAGCCGGGCGATGTGGTCAAGGCGGACGCGGAGTTCGAGATCGACGGGATCTCGATCGTCGCCATCGTCCCACCGCGCGAGAAGCACCGCAGCGAGCCGCAGCGCATCGAGTTGCTGGCTCCGACCCGAGAGGCCCCGGGCGTCACGACCCAGCTCACCGGCCGCGGCGACCGCCGCGGCCCGGGCCGGTCCGACCGCCGGGGTCCCCGACCCGAGGGCGGCGCCCGACCGCGCCCGGCCGAGGGGCGGCAGGGCGGCGCGCCGCGCGAGCGGCGGGAGGGACGGCGCCCCGAACGCAGCGGCACCGGCCAGCCGCCCCGGGAAGCGGGCTCGCGCGGCACCGCCGACGGCACCCGGACCGCACGGCCGGCGCAGGACCGCCCCAACCGGGGTCGCCCGGCGGCCGAGGGCCGCCCGGCACCTTCCGCTCGGACCAACCGGCGGCTGAGCCCCGGCAACGCCCACCGTCAGGCCGTCCTCGACGGCCTCGCCCCCGAAGAGCGCCCGATCGCCGAGCAGGTCCTGCGTGGCGGCATCCCGGCGGTACGCACCGCCATCCACCTCGAGCGGGAGAAGGCGACCGCCGAAGGGCGCCCGGCGCCGCAGGCCGAGTCGCTCGTGGCCCTGGCCGAGTCGCTGCTCCCCCGCCTCAAGGCAGCCGAGTGGCGAGACCGCGCCGAGGCCGCCCGGCAGGCCGGCGACAACATCAGCCTGCGCGACCTCCGATCGGTGGTCGCCGGCGCCGACGTGGCCCGTGACGACGAGTCCCGGGCCCTCGCCGCCGGTCTCCGGGAGGCTCTGGACTCGCGCCTGGCTCGGCTCCACACCGAGTGGACGACCGAGATCACCAAGCACCTCGACGAGAACCGGGTCGTGCGCGCCCTGCGCCTCGCCGGTCGCCCGCCGGAGCCGCTGGCCCGGCTCGATGCGGCGCTGGCCAGCCGGCTTGCCGAGGCCGCCGGCGCGGCCATGGCGTCCGACACCGCCGTCGAACGCTGGGTGGCTCTGCTCGAAGCCGTTGTCAGCTCCCCCGTCCGGCGCAACGTGAAGCCGGCCGGCCTTCCGGCCGAGCCGACCGAGGAATTACTCAACGCCGCCCGACAGCAGGTGGGGCGTGTGCCGGCGCTGGCGGGACTGCTCGGCATCAGCATGCCGCCGCCGCCCGGGCCGTCACGCCCGGCCGACCTCGGCCGGCGACCGGCCGCCCGGGGGACCCGGCTCCGCTCCGAGCGAGGTGACCGCCGGCGGCCCGCCGGCGGCGACTCGACTTCCTCCCCCGGGGCTGACGCGCCGGCGGAGCCGGCCGCGGCAGACGGACCCGTCCAGGAGGCCGAGGCGGCTGCGGCAGCCGAACCCGTCCGCAAAGCCGAGCCGGCTGCGGCAGCCGAACCGGCCCGGGAAGCCGAGGGCGGCACCCCCGAGCCCGGCACCCCCGAGCCCGCCACCACGACCGAGCCCGAGCGCTGACGCAGGGGCTGCTGCCCCGGCGGTAGCGCCTGCGCCAGGGACGGTGCTCAGGTGAGGGTGGCGAGGACCCCGTGGTCGTGGAGGAACTCGGCGAGCCCTTCCACGAGGCGGAGGTCGGCCACGTCGGTCAACGGCACCCAGGCGACCTCGGCGGCGTCGTCACCGGCGACGGGACTCGACGGGTCGAGCACCGTGACGACGAAGTCGAGGATCACGAAGTGGTAGGGGTCGTCGATGCGCTCGACCCAGCCGAGCAGCTCCCCGCAGACCCCCTCGAGCCCCGTCTCCTCCCGGAGCTCGCGGACGGTGGCCTCGGCGAGGGTCTCGCCGTGCTCGACCCGGCCGCCGGGCACGGACCACCAACCGGCGCCGGGGCCGTGACCCCGCCGGACGAGCAGGAGGCGGTCCTGGTCCACGGCGACCGCCCCGACGCAGACCTCCGGTCTGGGGGCGGCCTCGACGGCCTCAGCCCCCATCGGGGCCCCCGGCGGGCGGCGGGCCCGCCGCGGACGACGGGGCCGGCGCAGGCGACGAGGTCGGCGCAGGCGACGGCGCCGGCAGGCGGCGGTACATCGTGAGGAGCCGGGCGACGAAGCCGTGGTCCTCGAGGAACGCCTTGGCGACGCGGCTGCCCGGCAGGGCGTAGGCGTCGACCCCGGCGCAGCCGGACCGCTCCGCCCAGGCCAGCACCAGTTCGACCATCGCTTCGCCGATCCCGACCCCCCGGGCCCCCGGCTCCACGAAGGCGACGTGCAACAGCGCCACCGGTGCCGGCTGCGAGCGGTCGACGCCGGCGGCCACGAACCCCAGCACCACCTCGTCGATGCCGCCCACGACGAGCAGCCGGTCGTCGCCGGCCGGCAGGACGGCGGCGCCTCCCTCCCCCGGCGGGCCGTCCAGCTCCGGCGGACGTGGGATCGCCCCGACCAGCCGTTCGCCCCCACGCCCGACGCCGATCTCGGCGTCGGCCCGGTCCCACAGGGCCCGCAGCGAGCCGAGGTCCGACCAGCAGGCGGGGCGCGCCCACTCGAGCGAACCCGGCACGGGCCGGCCTACCGCCCCTGGAGCTGGGCGACCCGGGCGAGGATGGTCCGCCGGCCCCGGCCGGCGGCCTCGTAGCGGCCGACGGCGTCGAGCTCCTCCGCCGTGAGGCTCGCCAGGCGCTGGACGACCTGCGAGGCGGACAAGGAGTCGTAGCCGGGGATGGCGAGACTGTGGGCGGCCGGGATGGCCGCACCCGCCGCCGCGCCGCCACCACCGGGTGGCGTGGTCGTCGGGCGCCCGGCGGCCGGTGCGGTCCCGGCGGCCGCCGGACGGGCGGACCGGGTGCGGGCGGTCCCGGCGACGGAATCCGGCGGCGTGCCGGCCCCGTCCCGCGCCGCGCCAGCGCCGCCCGGGCCGGGTGTGCTGCCGCCAGGCGGCACCCGGGTACCGGCGGGACGCGACGTCGCCGTCGCCGGCGATGGCCGGCCCGAGCCGGCCGCCATCCGCCGGCCCTGGCCGACGGCGAACTGCCCGACCATGCGGGCGGTCGCCAACGTCGGCCCGAGGCGGTCACGCCCCTTGGCGGCCAGCCGCGGCACCTCCTCGGAGAGGGTCACGGCCAGGCCGACCGGGACGTACACGAACAGGTCGAGCGCAGTCTCGAGCGGGGAGGACGACTCGGTCACCGACCGATCCTCCCGCGCCCGGTACCCGCCGGACAATTCGCCGGCGCGCACCGCCCGGCTCCGCCCGGGGAGGGAGAGGCCGGGCGCCCGGCTCGGGGCGTCCCGCCCGTTGCCACCCGACTCGGGCCGTCCGGACGTCCGGCCTCGCTCCCGACGCGGATCCCGGGCCCGCCGCTCAGACGCAGTCGCGGCACAGCTGCCGTTCGGGATCGGCCAGCTGGCTCGGGTGCTTGACGAGGAAGCAGGACTGGCAGACGAACTCCCCGGGCTGCTTGGGCAGCACCTTGAGCGGGCTCTCGCCCCGGTCGTCGGTCTCGACCGGTTCGTCATCGTCCTCCTCGTCGTCCTCGACGACCAGACGCTCCTTCAGGATGACGTCGAGGCTGGCCTCGACCTCGTCGTCCTCGTCGTCGTCGTCCTCCTCTTCGTCCTCCTCGTCGCCACGGTCGCGTGATGCGACCTTGGTGGCTCCTCCGGCCTCCTCCTCGGCGTCCTCGGTGTCGTCGTCCTCGCCGCCCTCGTCGTCGTCGACATCGTCGTCGTCGACATCGTCGTCGTCGTCGTCGAGTTCCTCGAGGTCCTCCTCGTCCAGTTCCTCGGCATCGGGATCGATGTCGATTTCGTCGTCCAGGTCTTCGTCGGGCATGCGCAGGGTTCCTCATCAGCTCGTGCGAGCGGCCTCGGCCGCAGGGGGGCAGCATGATGCCACCTCCTGGGGGCCGGTCGCGCTCGGAAACGAGCCCGACCCGGCAGCTATTCCCTCGGCGGGCCTGCTCACCCGGATGGGGCGAGGGCCCGGGCGCCGTTGGTGCCGTCGATCCCCCGGAGCCGGTCGTCCGACCCGGCTGTACCGACGTTGTCTACTTGGTCGCCCGGGCCGCCCCGGTAGCGGCCGATTCCCTCGGCCGCTGTCCCTGGCGTGGCATCATGCCGCACCTGCGGCACGCCGACAAGGGGGCGCCCGGGGGCCCTGAGCAGCACGAACGCGCGAACAGGCTGGTCAGCGCCCCGCAGGAATCTTCGGCGCGGATCACTCGAATTGCGGCACCAACGCCTCGACGTCGGCGATGTAGGGCACCGACACCGGCAGCACGCCCACCGAGGCGAGGGCACCGGGACCCTCGTAGTACGCCGCGATCGTGGCGCAGGGCTCGCCGCCCTCCCGGGCGGCGAGGTAGGCGACGAAGGCGGTCATCATGCGGATGTTGTCGTTCGCCGACCACGGGTCGAGGGTGGCGCCCACGAGGTTGCCCTCGATGAAGCGGACCGTGGCGGGCAGCAGCTGTCCGATCCCGACGGCGCCCGACGGCGAGACGACGCCGGCCTGCCAGCCCGACTCCTGCCAGGCGATGGCCTCGACCAGGGCGGGTGACACGCCGTAGACGGCCGCCCACTGCCGGAAGAGCGGCAGGAGCGCCTGGCGCGCCGGCGAGGCGGCCAGGACGGCGGGCAGGACGCCGTAGGCGTTGCCGGCGACCTGGGGGCAGGCGGCTCCCCCGCTCCCGGGGCCCACGGCCGCCACCGTGACCACCGGCGGCGCCGACGCCACCGACCGCACCGCGCCTGCCCGCGACGGCACCGGCGCCGATCCCGTCGAGGAGCCACCGGGGCCCTGCGCCGGGATCCGGAGCACCTCGCCGGGCAGGAGCACGTCGGTGGGAACCAGCCCGTTGGCGGCGGCGAGCCGCCCCACGGTGAGGCCGTCCTCCTGGGCGATCCCCCAGAAGCTGTCGCCCGGCTGCACCACGTAGGTGGGAAGCGCCGAGGTGGCCGCTACGGCGGTGGCCGGCAGGACGGCCGCGGGCACGGTGGCGGCCCAGGCGGGCCGGCCCCCGACGAGGACGAGGCTCATGGCGGCGAGCAGGAAGGCGGCACCCCCGGCGACGACGGCCAGGGGGCGCACAGCGGCCAGAGGCCGCGCAGCAGCCACGGCCAGGGGCCGCTCAGGGACAACAGCAAGGGGCTGCAGGGCGGCCACACCCGGGCGCCGGCCGGGGGCCACCGGGAGGGAGCGCCGGGCGGCGGCTCCGAAACGCGTAGGAGACATGCGGAGCAATCCGATCCCTCCGCCCGGGAATGGGGGCAACCTACCGGCAGGATCCCCGGCGCGCAACCGGTCGCCGGCACCCCGGCGGCGGTCGGCTGCCGCCGAGGGGATCAGCTGCCGCGCAGGGCGCTGCGGCGCGCCTCCGCCCGGCGCTCGCCGGCCAGGCGGGGCAGTTCGTCGTGCTCGTAGTCGGCGTGGTCGACGAACCGCATCAGCGCCGCCACCGCCCGGTGGCCGGCCTGCTCGGCGATGAGCCGGTGCATCTGCTGGCCCACCTTGCGGTACTCGGGGTGACCGGCCGGCCCGGTCCGCAGCTCCAGCAGGTGCAGCGCCTCCCGGGCGTTGAACTGCATGGCGTAACGGATCCGGTAGGCCAGCGCCACGGCGTAGGCCGCCTGGGGTGCCCCGAAACGGTCCCGGAGAGCGCCGTGGAGCGCCGCCGAGCGCTCCATGGCCTCGTGGTAGCGGGCGGCCCCGCCGGCGGCGACGACGGCCTCCGGGAGGGTGTAGCCGTGCGCCGGGGTCAGGTCCTGCAACTCGACGGTCAGCAACCGGTGCCGCTGCAGGTCCCGGAAGGCGCCGTAGTCGGAGATCACGTCGAAGCGGTAGCCGGTGCGCTCCAGGGCCCGACCCGGCTTGTGGCGCCGGTTGCGCCGGTCCCCGACGTAGCGGTCGACGACCGCCAGGCGCTCGGCGTCCGACATCGCCGCCACCCGGTCCTGGACCGCCGTCTCCGGCAGGTGCGTGTAGGGGTACAGCATCGACGCCACGACCTTGACCTCGCCCTCGGGGTCCCAGTCGACCAGCGCCACCTCCGGGTCGCCGCCCACCTCGGGCGCCGGCTCCGGCGGGGGTCCGAACAGCGAGCCGGCGAGGTCCTCCATCCCGGCGTGCGTCTCCGCCAGGTAGGCGGACCACTCCCGGCCACGGTCCTCGACGTCGACCCGCTTGACCCA
>DASSZM010000074.1:0-7934 GCA_035702855.1 Acidimicrobiales bacterium
ACGACCGGGGCCCTGCGCGGATTCCCGGATCCACGCCCACCCTCGCTACCGGAGTCCCCGCCGTCCCCGGTATGGTTAGTGGGACGAACTATTTGACGCGGCGCGTGTCGAGGCGAGGCAAGGAGCGACGATGGCGAGCGAGGCAGGACGGCCGGACCCCCGGGGGGAGCGCTACAAGTGGGTGGCGCTGACCAACACCACGATGGGCGTCCTGCTGGCGACGATCGACTCGTCGATCATGCTGATCGCCATGCCGGACATCTTCCGGGGGGTCAGGCTCAACCCGCTGGCGCCGGGCAACAGCTTCTACCTGCTGTGGATGATCCTCGGGTTCCTCATCGTCTCGAGCGTGCTGGTCGTGAGTCTCGGCCGCCTGGGCGACATGTACGGCCGGGTGAAGATGTACAACCTCGGCTTCGTCGTCTATACGGCGTCGTCGCTGCTGCTCACCGTCGACCCCCTCACCAGCCGCGCCGGGGCCATGTGGTTGATCGTCGGCCGCATCGCCCAGGGCGTCGGTGCCGCCTTCCTCATCGCCAACTCGGCGGCCATCCTCACCGACGCCTTCCCGACCAACCAGCGGGGCCTGGCGCTCGGGATCAACAACATCGCAGGCATCAGCGGGTCGTTCATCGGGCTGCTCCTCGGTGGGATCCTCGCCCCGATCGACTGGCGGCTGGTGTTCCTCGTGTCGGTGCCGTTCGGCCTGGCCGGGACGATCTGGGCGTACACCAAGCTCGAGGACCGCGGCATCCGCCGGCGGGAGCGGATCGACTGGCTCGGCAACGTCACCTTCGCCGCCGGGCTGATCCTGCTCATGATCGGCATCACCTACGGCATCGAGCCGGCGGGAGGCCACGACATGGGTTGGACGAGTGCCAAGGTGCTCGCCGAGCTGGGGAGCGGTGTCGTCCTGCTCCTGGCGTTCCTCGTCATCGAGACCCGCGTGCGCAACCCGATGTTCCGCCTGCGGCTGTTCGGGATCCGGGCGTTCAGCTTCGGGACGCTGTCGACGTTCCTCTCCGCCGTCGGGCGGGGCGGGCTGATGTTCATGCTCATCATCTGGTTGCAGGGCATCTGGCTGCCCGAGCACGGGTACAGCTTCGTCAACACCCCCCTGTGGGCCGGCATCTACATGCTGCCGCTGACGGCCGGGTTCCTCCTCGCCGGCCCCGCCTCCGGGATCCTGTCGGACCACTTCGGGTCCCGCCCGTTCGCCACCGGGGGGATGATCGGCGCCGCCGCCACGTTCGTGCTGCTGCTGCTCCTGCCGGTCGACTTCAGCTACTGGGAGTTCGCGCTCATCCTGCTGCTCAACGGCCTGTCGATGGGCGCCTTCGCCTCCCCCAACCGGGCCGGGGTCATGAACAGCCTGCCCGCCGACCAACGCGGCGCCGGCGGGGGCATGAACGCCACGTTCCAGTCCTCCGCCCAGGTGCTGTCGATCGGGATCTTCTTCACCCTCATGATCATCGGGCTGTCGACGGCGCTGTCGACCGATCTGAGCGGGGGGCTCGCCGCCCACGGGGTGGCGCCCGCCGTCGCCTCCCGGGTCGGGCACCTGCCGCCGGTGTCGGTGCTGTTCGCCGCCTTCCTCGGCTACAACCCGATCCGGTCCCTCGTCGGCGCCAAGGCGCTCGGGTCCGTGTCCGCCGCCAACCGGGCGGTCCTCACCGGCCACTCGTTCTTCTCGCGGCTGATCGCCCGGCCCTTCCACTCGGGACTGATCGAGGCCTTCGCCTTCGCTGCGGCCGCCTGCCTGGTGGCGGCGACGGCGAGCTGGTTCCGCGGGCAGCGCTACGTCGACGAGGGGATCGTGACACCGGGATCGGCCACGCCGGCGCCGGCGCCGAGCGAGCGCCCCGGGGCGGCCGAGCGGCCCGCCGCCGGCCGGGCGGCCCCCGGCCGCTAGCGGTCAGGTCGCCGCCAGCTCCCGGTAGAGGTTGGCGGTCTCGGCGGCGACGGCGTCCCACGTGAAGCGCTCGAGTACCCGGGCCCGCCCGGCACGGCCCATGGCGGCGGCGCCGGCCGGGTCGGCCAGCAGTCGGTCCACGGCCGCCGCGAGGTCCCGGGCGAAGGCGTTCGGGTCCCCCGGGGTGCCGCTGCCGTCGGCGCTCGCCTCGTAGGCGACCAGCGACCCGGTGGTGCCGTCGACGACGATCTCGGGGATCCCGCCGACGGCGCTGGCGACGACGGGGACCTCGCAGGCCATCGCCTCGAGGTTGATCAGCCCGAACGGCTCGTAGGTCGACGGGCAGACGAACACGGCGGCGTGGCTGAGCAGCTGCGCCACCTCCGGCTGGGGCAGCATCCCCTCGATCCAGTGGACCCCGTCGCGCTCGGCCCGGAGCCGCTCGACGGCGGCGCTCACCTCGTCGGCCAGCTCGCGCGTGTCGGCCGCCCCGGCGCAGAGCACCAGCGCCGTCGCCGGGTCCATCCGGGACGCCGCGTCGAGGAGGTGGGTGATGCCCTTCTGGCGCGTCACCCGCCCGATCCACATCACGTACGGGCGGGCGGGGTCGATCCCGAGCCGCTCGAGGGCGGCGGTGCCCGGGTCGGGGGCCCACCGCCCGGGGTCGATGCCGTTGTGGATCACGCGCACCCGGGCGGGGTCGACGGCGGGGTACACGGCGAGGACGTCGTCCCGCATGCCCGACGAGACGGCGATCACGGCGTCGGCGTCCTCGAGGGCCGCCTGCTCGGCCCAGCCCGACACGGCGTAGCCGCCGCGCAGCTGCTCGACCTTCCACGGGCGGAGCGGCTCGAGGCTGTGGCAGGTCACGACGTGGGGGATGCCCCAGAGGCGCTTGGCGAGCAGGCCGCCGAGGTTGGCGTACCAGGTGTGGCTGTGGACCACGTCGCTCCCCTCGGCGGCGCCGGCCAGGACCAGGTCGGCCGACAGGGCGCGCAGGGCGGCGCCTTCCGGGGTGGGCGGGAGCGCCGACCACGGCTCGACCGCCGCCGCGACCAGCGGGTCGGGTCGGGGGCGCCCGAAGCAGCCGACCCGGACCTCGACGAGGTCCTGCAGGGCCCGCGCCAGCTCGCCGACGTGGACCCCGGCGCCGCCGTAGACCTCCGGTGGGTACTCCCGGGTGAGGAGCGTGACCCGCATCAGGCGCCGGTGACCTTCTCCCCCTTGCCGACCACGACGACGCCGGCGTCGGAGACGGTGAAGCGCGTCCGGTCGGCGGCCGGGTCGACGCCGAGACCGGCGCCGGGGGCGACCTCGACGTTCTTGTCGACGATCGCCCGCCGCACCACGGCGCCGGCGTGCACCGTGACGCCGTCCATCAGCACGGCCTCCTCGACGAGCGCCCCGGGCTCCACGCGCACCCCGGGGGACAGCACCGACTTGCGCACGGTCCCGCCGGCCACGATCACCCCGTTGCTCACCAGCGAGTCGAAGGCCTGCCCCCGCCGCTCGTGGTCCTCGAAGACGAACTTGGCGGGGGGTTGGGTGGTCCCGGCGGTGTAGATCGGCCAGTCGGTGTTGTAGAGGTTGAACACCGGGTGGATCGAGACCAGGTCCATGCTGGCCTCGTAGTAGCTGTCCAGCGTCCCGACGTCCCGCCAGTACCCGCGGTCGCGCTCGGTCGAGCCCGGGACCTGGTTGTGGGAGAAGTCGTAGACGTGGGCGTCCCCGGCGGCCACCATCGCCGGCACGATGTCACCGCCCATGTCGTGGCGGGAGCTGTCGGTCGCGGCGTCGACGTGCAGCGCCTCGATGAGCGCCTCGGTGGTGAAGATGTAGTTGCCCATCGAGGCGAACACCTCGTCGGGGGCGTCGGCGAGCCCGGGGGCGTCAGCCGGCTTCTCGTCGAAGCGGGAGATGCGGGTGGCCTCCCCGGCGGCGATCACGCCGAACTTCGAGGCCTCGTTGCGGGGCACGCGGATGCCGGCGACGGTGACCCCCGCACCGGTCGCCACGTGCTGGTCGAGCATCTGGCGGGGATCCATGCGGTAGATGTGGTCGGCGCCGAAGACGCAGACGTGCTCCGGGCGCTCGTCGCCGATGAGGTTGAGGTTTTGGAACACGGCGTCGGCGGAGCCCGAGAACCACTGGCGGCCCCGGCGCATCTGGGCGGGCACCGGCGTCACGTAGTTGCCCAGCAGGTTGGACATCCGCCAGGTGCGCGTCACGTGGAGGTCGAGGCTGTGGCTCTTGTACTGGGTGAGGACGACGATCTTGAGGAACCCGCCGTTGGCCAGGTTGGACAAGGCGAAGTCGATCAGGCGGTACTGGCCGGCGAAGGGCACCGCCGGCTTCGCCCGGTCCAGGGTCAGGGGCATGAGCCGCTTCCCCTCGCCTCCGGCGAGGACGATGGCCAGCACGCGAGGCATGCCCGAATGCTAAGCGGAGCGCAGGGCGGCGGGGGGGGATGCGAAGCGGCGGGCCAGCGCCCGGTAGAGACCCGGCAACCCCCCGTGCAGGCGGGCCGGCAGGCGGAGCCAGCCGGGGTAGACAAGCTCGTCCCGGCCCCCCTCCACGGCGGCGACGAGCGCCTCGGCCAGGCGCTCGGCTGCGACCGGCCGGGGCCGCTGGCGGTCGTACCCCCGGTTGCGCCGGTCGAAGAAGCGGGTGGCGACCACACCGGGGGTGACCAGCGTGACGCCGACGCCGGCGGGTGTGACCTCGGCGCGCAGGGCGTCGGCGAAGCCGGCGAGGCCGGCCTTGGTCGCCGAGTACCACGCCTCGCCCGGCACCCCGAGCATGCCGGCGATCGAACCGACGAGGACCAGGCGCCCGCCGGAGTGGCGCAGCGCCGGGAGGGCGGCGTGGACCAGGTGGGCGGTGGCCCGGAGGTTGAGGTCCAGGAGCCGGTCGATGTCCGACGGGGTCATCTCGTCGAACGGCCCGGCCCAGCCGATGCCGGCGTTGCTCACCACGACGTCCAGGCCCCCCAGGGCGTCGAGGGCGCGCTGCACGGTGGCGCGGGCCTCGGCGGGGTCGAGGAGGTCGCCGGGAAGGGCGCGCGCCCCCGTCGCCTCGCCGAGCTCCGCCAGGGCGGACCGGTTGCGCCCGGCGGCGGCCAGGCGGGCCCCGCGGGTGGCGAGGACCCGGGCGGTGGCCTCGCCGATGCCGCTCGACGCGCCGGTGACCAGGATCCGGGCACCGGCGAGCGGGCCATCGGGCATTGCCAGGGCCGGCCGCGCCCCGCCCCGGGGGGACGTGCCGTCCTGCCCGCCGGCGAGCCCCGGCCCGTCACCGGGGACCGGCGGGGCGGGGGCGGGCTGCTCCTCGTCCCTCCGGACCCGGCCGGCGGGCGCCTGGCGGGCGCGGGCCACCCTCGGCGCCGTGCGCGCGCCGAGGGGGGTCGGCGGAGCCGCCGAGGTGGACGAGGCGGTCACCGGAGGAGCCACGACCGTCTTCTACCCGTTGCTCAGCTCGCCAACGCGGCGCGCAGGGACTGCTTCAGCGACTTGGTGGTGGCGAGCACGGCGGTGGGCTCGTAGCCGCAGTGCGCCATGCAGTTGGCGCAGCGGGGGTCCTTGCCGCGCCCGTAGCGGTCCCAGTCGGTGGTCTCGATGAGCTCCTTGTAGGTCTCGGCGTAGCCGTCGGCCATCAGGTAGCAGGGCCGCTGCCAGCCGAACACCGAGTAGCTCGGGATGCCCCACGGCGTGCACTCGTAGTCGACCTTCCCCTCGAGGAAGTCGAGGAAGAGCGGGCTGTGGTTGAGCCGCCACTTCTTGCGCCGCCCGTCGGCGAAGGCCTCCTTGAACAGGTCGTGGCTCCGGTTGGTGGAGAGGAAGTTGACCTGGTCGGGGGCCTTCTCGTAGGCGTACCCGGGGGAGATCTGCATCTGGTCGACGCCGACCTCGTCGTTGAGGAAGTCGAGGACCTCCCGGATCGTCTTCGGCGAGTCGGTGTTGAAGAAGGTCGTGTTGGTGTTGACCTGGAACCCGAGCTCCTTCGCGCGCTTCATGGCGGCGACGGCCTTGTCGAAGGTGCCCTCGCGGCTGACCGACTCGTCGTGGCGCTCGCGCAGGCCGTCGATGTGGACCACCCAGGCGAAGCGCGGGTGGGGCTTGAAGCGGTCGATCTTGCGCTCGAGCAGCAGCGCGTTGGTGCAGAGGTAGACGTACCGGCCCCGATCCAGCAGGGCCTGCACCATCTCGTTGATCTGGGGGTGCAGCAAGGGTTCGCCACCGGCGATCGAGACCATCGGCGCCCCGCACTCCTCGACGGCGGTCACCACCTGCTCCACGGAGAGGCGCTGGCGGAGGACCTCCGTCGGGTGCTGGATCTTGCCGCACCCGTTGCAGGCCAGGTTGCAGGCGAACAGCGGCTCGACCTCCACGATCAGCGGGTACTTGTCGCGGCCGGCGAGCTTCTGGCGGGCCATGTAACTGCCAACCTTGATGCTCTGGCGGAGGGGGACTCCCATTCAGCGGACCTCCTGGGGAAGTGAGAAGGCGACCGTCTCGGTTCGGACGGCCTCCGTGCGGATGTCGAGGGGGCCGAGGCCCCCGATCGCCTGGACGACCCGGTGCACCATCGCCTCGGGGGCGGACGCACCGGCGGTGATGCCGACGGTCGAGGCCTCGAGCAGCCAGTCGAGCTCGACGTCCCGCTCGTCGTCGACGAGGTACGCCGGGGTGCCGGCGCGTTCGGCGACTTCCACCAACCTACGGCTGTTGGAGCTCGTCGCGGAGCCGACCACGAGGATCAGGTCGCAGCGCGGGGCGATCGCCCGCACCGCTTCCTGGCGGTTGTGGGTGGCGTAGCAGATGTCCGACGCCGCCGGCCCGGTGAGCTGCGGGTAGCGGGCCCGGAGGGCGGCGATCGTCGCCGCCGTCTCGTCGGGCGCGAGGGTCGTCTGGGTCGTGTAGGACACGGGGCGCTCGGCGTCGAGGCGGAGCGCGGCCACGTCCGCCGGGGTCTCCACGAGGTGGATGTCGCTCGCCTCGCCGAGGGTGCCCTCGGTCTCGTCGTGTCCGGGGTGACCGATCAGGACCAGCTGGTGCCCGCGGTCGCGGAAGCGGCGCATCTCGGTGTGGACCTTGGCGACGAGGGGGCAGGTGGCGTCGACGACCCGCAGGGAGCGGCGGGCTGCCTCGGCCCGCACGGCCGGCGCGACCCCGTGGGCCGAGAAGACCACGGTGGCACCGTCGGGCACCTCGTCGAGCTCGCGCACGAACACGGCACCGCCGGCCTCGAGCTCGGCGACCACGTGCTCGTTGTGCACGATCTGGCGCCGGACGTAGACCGGGGCGCCGAAGCGCTGGAGGCCCCGGCGGACCGTTTCGATCGCCCGCTCGACGCCGGCGCAGAACGAGCGAGGGCCGGCCAGCAGCATCGTGCGGGCCCGGACGGCGCTGGCCCAGCGCTCGACCAGGGGACCGGTGCGCTGCAGCGTGCGCAGGGCCCGGGCCAGGTCGGCGGCGGTGCCGGGCGACACCAGCCGGCGCCCGGGGGCGTCGGCGACGACGCGGACGACGGCGGTCGGCCGTCCCCAGTCACCGGTGAGCAGGGCGACGGATTCGAGGTCGACGGCGATCGCCCCGCTGGCGGCGGCCAACGCCTGGCGCTGGGCGTCGTCCCGCACCAGGCGGGACGTGCTCACGACGCCGCCGACGGTGACCGGGAGGCCGGCCCGGCGCATGGCCCCGGCGAGCAGCGCCGCCGATGGCAGCTCGGCGGCGACGGAGCCGTCGGGGCGCAGCACCCGGTCGGCGACGACCACGTCGCCGCAGCCCAGCGCAGGTACGAGCCCGCCGGCGACGCCGGTCACGGCGACGGCGCGCACCCCGTGGGCGGCGGCCGCGGCCTGGTGCTCGCCGACGCCGGCTGCCGCCCGGCCGGGGCCGGTCCCGGTGCGGGCGACCAGCGCCCCCGGGGCGCCGCGTCCGACGGCACGCGCCTCGAGGCGCATGGGGGCGAGGGCGAGGAGGCTGGTCACGCCCGGGCACGCATGGCCGCCACGTACCGGCCG
>DASSZM010000109.1:0-15864 GCA_035702855.1 Acidimicrobiales bacterium
CTCGTTCGACATCGACGCCGCCATCCAGACCTACGTGCGGCGCGAGTACGGGATCGCCATCGGCGAGCGCACCGCCGAGGAGATCAAGGTCGCCATCGGCAGCGCCTGGCCGCTCGAGGAGGAGATCAAGGCGGAGGTCCGCGGCCGGGACCTCATGAGCGGCCTGCCGAAGACGGTGATCCTTGCCCCCGAGGAGGTGCGGGGCGCCATCGAGGAGCAGGTCGGCGCCATCGTCGACTCGGTGGTCAAGTGCCTCGGCAACTCGCCGCCCGAACTGGCCCAGGACCTCATCAGCCAGGGCATCCACCTGGTCGGCGGAGGCGGCATGCTGCGCGGCCTCGACCGCCGCCTGGCGGAGGAGACCGCCCTGCCGGTGCACCTCGTCGACGCCCCCCTCGAGTGCGTCGTGCTCGGGGCGGGCAAGTGCCTCGAGGAGTTCGACGCCGTCAAGGACCTGTTCATGTAGCGAGCAGGTCCTCGGCCGCCTGGCGGACCTGCCAGTCACGGTCCTCGAGGGCCCGCCGGAGGGCGGCGTCGACCTCCGGCCCCTCGAACGGCGCGAGGGCGAGCACCGCCCGCCGGCGCACCGCCGGCTTGTCGGTCGTCGCCGCCAGGATGGCGGGGAGCCCGTCGACGTCACCCACCGCGCCGAGGGCGGCGACGGCCGCCTCCCGGCACAGCGGGTCGGGGTGCCGGCCGGCGACGCCCGCCAGCGCGGCGACGGCCGCCCCGCCCCGCTCGCCGAGCTCGCCGAGGGCGAAGCAGGCCGCCTCCACGACGGTCGCGTCGGGGTCGCCGAGCGCCTCGGCGAGCGGGCCCGGGTCGCCGGTCAGCTCGGCGGCGCGGCGGCGCACCGCCGCGGCCGGGTCCCGGCGGCCCCCGGCGAGGCTCGCCGCGTCGAGCTGGCCCATGCGCGCCAGGGCACCGAGGGCGGTGGCGCGCACCCGGGGGTCGGGGTCGCCGAGGCCGGCCCGGGCGGTGCCCTCGTCGCCGAGGTGACCGGCCAGGGCGACCGCACGCCGGCGCCCGGCCGGCTGGTCAGCCGCCGACGCTGTGGAGGGCAAGGGAGATGCCGGCCACGATCCCGGCGAGGATGCCGGAGGCCACGGCGGCGAGCACGGCGACGACCACCACGAGCTCGAGGAGCGACGCCAGCCGGCGCCAGCCGCCCACCCGGTAGCGGACGCGCCGGCGGCGCCTGGCGGCGGGGCGGCCCCGGGCGGGGGCCGGCCGGGGGGCGGTGAGCGCAGCGGCGGCGGCGCCGCTGCTCGGGGTGCCGCCGCCCTCGGCGGCGACTGGGTCGCCCCAGCCGCCGTCGGCGCCGGCCGACCGGCGGTCCCGGCGGCTCACTGCTCCCGCTCGCTTCCGGAGGGGTGGCAGGCTGTGGCCGCCGAGGGCGTCACGCCCCGGCGCCGGGCGACGGCCCGGGCCACCAGCCACGAGGTGTTGCGCGTGCTCACGACCCGACCGAGGCTACCAACGGCCATCCCCCCGGGGGGGACCGTACGCGTCGGTGCCGGTCGTCGATGACGGCCGAGGTGCGGCCGGCACGCCGGAGGCGCTGGTGGCGGCGCCCCACGCTGTGGGCGCTCGTCGTCGTCCTGGCGCTGGTCGCCGCCGCCGTGGGCTGGGCCTGGAACGGCGCCAGCGGCTACTACACCTACGAGCCGGGCAACGCCCTCCCGGTCACGGCGAGCACCGGATGCGTGACGTCGGGCGGCAACCCGCACCTCCCCGGCGGCGGGCTCTGCGCCCGCCTCGTCGTCCCGGCCGACCGGGTCCACCCGGTGGCGGGGAAGCTGCTCATGGTCGACGTGCTCGTCGGCCAGACCACGCCCTGGCAGTACGCCCTGGCGCGCCTCGGGCTGCTCGACACCTTCCAGCGGGCCGCCGAGCTGCACTCGGCGCGCGACGTGCTCGGCGGGGCACCCGCCGGCCAGTTCACCTGCCAGGGCGTGCAGGAGATGGACCAGGCGACGACCGACGCCCCCGTCGCCGCCCTCCGGCGGTTGGGCTACTCGGTGAAGGCGACCTACCACGGCAGCCAGGTGTTCCTGGTGGAGGCGGGCTCGCCCGCCCTGAAGGGTGGCGTCCGCTGCGGTGACCTCATCGTCGCCGTCGACGGCCGGCCGACCCTGACGGCGGCGGCGCTGGTGCGCGCCGTAGAGTCGCACGCCCCCGGCACGGTCGTGACCGTCACGGTCCACCGCCCGGGCACCGGCGGCCGCCCCGCGACACGGCGGGTGCAGGTCCGCCTCGGGAGCCGGCCCGGCGATCCGAAGGCCGGGTTCCTCGGCATCGCCACCCAGGACCTCCCGACCTACAAGCTGCCGTTCCACGTCGGCATCGACGTCGGCGACATCGGCGGGCCGTCCGCCGGCCTGGCGCTCACGCTCGGCCTGCTCGACGCCCTCTCGAGCGGGCACCTGACCGGGGGGCACACCGTCGCCGTCACCGGCACCATCGCCTCCAACGGCGCCGTCGGCCCCGTCGGGGGCGTGGCCCAGAAGACCGTCGCCGTCGAGCGGGCCGGGGCGACGCTGTTCCTGGTGCCGGCGGCCGAGGTGGCCACGGCCCGCCGGGAGGCCCGGCCGGGGCTGAAGGTCGAGGGGGTCACGTCGCTGGCGCAGGCCCTCGACGACCTCCGGGCGATCGGCGGCACCATCCCCCGGCCCTGAGCCCGCCGGTGCCGCGGAGGGAGTATGCGTCGTCGGCGCAGTCCCCCCGCCTACCTTGTGCGGCATGGCTACAACGGCCCGTCCCAGCTTCACGACCGCGCGCAAGGGATTCGACCAGTCCGAGGTGGGCGCCTACCTGGACCGGGTGGAGGCCGAGCTGCGGGACCTGCGCGCCCAGGGTGAGGAGCAGCGCCAGCGCAACACCGCCCTCGAGACCGAGCTCGCCGCAGTGAAGGAGCGGCTCGAGGCGAAGCCGGCCGCACCGGCCGCAGGGGAGCTCGACGAGACCGCCATCGCCGCCGCCGTCGGTGAGGAGATGGCCAGCGTCATCCGCACGGCCCGGGCCGTCGCCGAGGACCTGCGCGCCAAGGCCACCGCCGACTCCGAGCGGATCCTCGGCACGGCGCGGACCGACGCCGACGACATCATGCGCCGGGCTCGGACCGAGGCCGAGGAGGCCGTGACCGGGGCCCGGGCGGAGGCGACCCAGAGCCTCGAGTCGGCGCGGGCGGAGGCGGCCCGCACGATCGAGCAGGCCAAGGAGGAAGCGGACCGGCTGCTGCAGGTCGCACGGACAGAGGCGGAGCGGACCCGCGACGAGGCGACGCAGCTGTACGCCGCCCGGATCGAGGAGGCCAACCGCAAGATGGGGGAGGCCACGGCCGACGCCGAGCGCCACGCCGCCGAGATCCGGGCCAAGGCCACCGTCGAGGTCGAGGCCATCCTCGCCAAGGCGTCCGCCGAGGCGGCGTCGATGCGTTCCGAGGCGGACCGCGAGCGGCGGGTGTCGCTGGAGCAGGCCGAGGCCGCCCGCGAGCGGATCCTCTCCGACCTCGCCCGCCGCCGCCGGGTGGCGACGGTGCAGATCGAGCAGCTGCGCGCCGGGCGCGAGCGGCTGCTGGTCTCCTACAGCATCGTGCGGCGCACCCTCGAGGAGGTGTCCGAGGAGTTCCGCCGGGCCGACGCCGAGGCGCGCGCCGCCGCCGAGGAGGTCGGCCGGCGCCTGGCGGCCGAGATCGGCCCCGACGGCCGCCTCGACGACCTGCCCGGTGACTTCGCCACCGACGACGCCGCCGCCGCCATGGGGACCGCCGGCACCGGCACCGAGGGTGCCCCGGCTGGCACCGGCGCCCCGGACGGGACGCCCGGGGGCGAGGACGGCGGGACCCCGCCGGAGGGGGACGCCGGACCCGAGGGCGGCCCGTCGGACGGGGGCGGCGGGACGCCCCCGCCGGCCGGAGCGCCGGCCGGCCCCTCGGCCGGCGCCGGCGCCGGTGACCCCGAGGGAGGCGCCGGCGGCCTGCGGGCCCACCACGGCGTGAGCCTCGCCGGTGACGGGCCGGCCCTGCCCGACGGCGGGCTCTTCCCCGGCCTGGGGCGCCTCCCGGTTGCGCCGTCCGGCGGCGACGACTGGCAGTCGTCGCCGGTGCAGCCCCGCCCGGCCATTAGCGTGGTGCGCCCCGACGACGATCCGGCCTCCGCCTCCCTGGCGGACGACGACCTGGTGATCGACCTGCGGTCGCTGCCCGCCCTGTGGGCCGGCGGGGCCCGGGCCGAGCAGCAGATCGGCGGGGAGGCCCGCGGGGGCGTCGCCATGCTGGTGGCCGATGGCGAGGTGCCCGCCGACGCCGTCACCGGCCTGTTCGAGCGGATCCGGGCGGGGCGGGCCCGCGACGTGCGCGAGGCCCGGCGCACCCTGGACGCCACCGCCCCGGGCGGGGGTGCCCCGCCGGTCCCGGCCGGCGAGCTGCTCGCCCGTCGCGACGGCGCCCTCGCCCTCCCGGCGCGGGAGCTCACCCGGCGGCTCAAGCGGGAGCTGCAGGACGAGCAGAGCGAGCTGCTCGACCGCCTGCGCAGTGCCGGCGCCTCGGAGGCGTCCGCCCTCCTCGGCAGCGCCGGGGAGCAGCTCATGCGCTTCGCCACCGCTGCCGCCGCCTTCCTCGTGCAGGCCGGCGGTCTGGGCGCGGCCGCCGCCGCCGCCGACCTTCCCGGCGCCGACGGCGATGCCCTGCCCGACATGGGCAGGTCGAGCGGGCAGCTCGCCGATGCCCTCGTCTCCCCGCTCCGCCGGCGTGTGGAGGCGCTGCTCGGCGACCTCGGCGACGCCGACGACGGGGAGGCGCTCGTCGAGGCGATCGGCGCCGCCTACCGGGACACCAAGACCCACCGCGTCGAGCGGCTCGCCGTCGACCACCTCTGCGCCGCCTACGGCCTCGGGTGGTGGCACGCCGTCCCGGAGGGGACGCCGCTGCGCTGGGTGGCGGCCGACGCCGGCGGTGCCTGCGCCGACTGCGACGACGACACCCTCGCCGATCCCGTGGCCAAGGGTTCCCCGTTCCCCACCGGGCAGCTGTTGCCGCCGGTCCACGAGGGGTGCCGCTGCCTGCTCGCACCGGCCGGGACGCCGGCGTCCTGATCGCCGGCGGGGACGCCAACAGCGCGGTGCACCCGCGCCGGTAGGCTCCGCCTCCACATGCGCAGTCCCGCAGAGCTCCCGCGCCGCATGCCCCGAACGTCGCGCCGCTTCCGTATCGGCGTGCTGGTGGCGATCGTCGTCCTGATCGTCGTGCTGAGCTCGGCGCGAGGCGTCGCCCGCTTCTACACGAGCTACCTGTGGTTCCGGGAGGTGCACTTCTCCTCGGTGTTCCGGGGGATGCTGCTCACCAAGATCGTCCTGGCGCTGGTCTTCTGCGCCCTGTTCTTCGCGCTGATGTGGGTGAGCCTGATGCTCGCCGACCGCTGGGCGCCGCGGGTGCTGCCCAGCGAGCAGCGCGACGAGCTCGTCGAGCGGTACCGCGCCGTCGTCTACCCCCGCGGGCGCCTCGTGCGGACGCTCACCGCCATCGTCTTCGCGCTGTTCGCAGGCATCGGGGCCAACGCCCAGTGGAACAACTGGGACCTGTTCCGCTACGGCGGGTCGTTCGGGGTGCGCGACCCGCAGTTCCACCGTGACGTCGGCTTCTACGTCTTCAAGCTGCCGTTCATCGAGTTCCTGCTCGGCTGGGCCTTCGGGGCGGTCGTCGTCCTCCTGCTCGTCACCGCCGTCGCCCAGTACCTCAACGGCGGGATCCGCTTCCAGGGCCCCGGACCGCGGGTCACCCCGGCGGTCAAGGCGCACCTGTCGGTGCTCCTCGGCCTGCTGGCCATCATCCAGGCGGTCAGCTACTACTTCGCCCGCCTGCAGTTGGTGCTGTCACACGCGCACGTCGTGGACGGCGCCACCGCCACCAGCGTCCACGCCAACCTCCCGGCCGACGACCTGCTGATCGGCATCGCCGTCATCGCCGCCGCCCTGTTCCTGCTCAACATCCGCTTCCGGGGCTGGACGCTCCCGCTGACGGCGGTCGTCGTGTGGGTCGTCGTGTGGATCGTGGCCGGCAACATCTACCCGGCGCTGTACCAGGCGGTCCGGGTGAACCCGTCGGAGCTCAACCAGGAGTCGCGCTACATCGCCCGCAACATCGCCATGACCAGGCGGGCGTACGGGCTCGACCACGTCACGGTGGCGAGCACCTCGTTCAACTCGACCAACTCCCAGACCGTCTCGGCCTCGCAGATCCAAGGTGACAGCCCCCAGGCCCGGGCCAATCGCCAGACCCTCGCCAACGTCCAGGTCGCCGACCCGAAGATCCTCGCCACCACCTTCGACAGCCTGCAGTCGTTGCGGTCCTTCTACGGGATCAACAACCTGAGCGTCGACCGCTACCTGCTCGACGTCAAGGGCAAGGAGACCTACACCGAGACCCTCCTCGGTGTCCGGGAGCTCACCAACCAGGTCCCGAGCGGCTTCACGACCTCCCGCCTGCAGTACACCCACGGCTACGGGGCGGTGGTCGCCCCGGCCACCCAGCAGGGCTTCTCGCCGACGGGGTACGCCAACTTCACCCTGCAGAACGTGCCGCCCCAGGGCGTCCCGGCGCTCAGCGAGCAGGGCGCCGAGGTGTACTTCGGCCGGGGGAGCGACTCCGGCGGCTACGTGATCGCCGACAGCAAGCTGCCGGAGATCGACTACGAGGACAACGCCGGCAACGAGGCCACCAACCACTACACCGGCTCGGGCGGTGTCCGGATCGGCAACTTCTTCCGGCGGGCGGCGTTCGCGCTCAGCTTCAACAGCCTCGACATCCTCCTGTCCGGGCAGGTGACCGACCACTCCCGCATCCTCTACAACCGCAACCTGATGGCGCGGGTGCAGAAGGCGGCGCCGTTCCTCAAGTACGACTCCAACCCCTACGCCGCCATCGTCGGCGGGCAGCTGTACTGGATCGCCGACGGCTACACGACGACCGACAACTACCCGTACTCGCAGCAGGCGGACACCTCCCGGCTGCCGGGCAACTCGGGCCTGTCCGGGTCGTTCAACTACGTGCGCAACTCGGTGAAGGTCGTGGTCAACGCCTACACCGGCCGGATGTACTTCTTCGTGGTCGACCCGTCCGACCCGATCATCCGGACCTACGAGCGGGTGTTCCCCCACCTGTTCACGCCCGGCTCGCAGGCCGACGTCCTCATCCCGGGCATCACCGCCCACTTCCGCTACCCGCAGAACCTCTTCACGGTCCAGACCAACATGTGGGGCCGCTACCACCTGACGTCGCCGTCCGCCTTCTACACGCAGGCCAACGCCTGGAGCATCAGCGAGGACCCCGGCAGCGGCCATCCGAGCTCGCCCACCCGGACGACGACCACGCTGGCCACCGGCCAGATCGTGACCCGCTACAAGCTGTTCGACCCGCAGTACGAGCTGGCGGCGATGCCGGGCACGACCCAACAACAGTTCCTGCTCGCCCAACCGTTCGTGCCCGTCGCCAGCCAGGCCAACCGCCAGAACCTGACGGCGGTCATGTACGCCTCGTCCAACCAGAGCGACTACGGCAAGCTCACGGTCTACGAGACCCCGTCCAACCAGGTCGTCAACGGACCGCGCTTCGTCTCGCAGGACATCAACTCCAACCCGCAGATCTCCTACGAGTTCACCTACCTGGACCAGCAGGGCTCCTCGGTGCAGCTCGGCAACGTCGTGACGGTCCCGGTGGGCAACACGATGCTGTACGTGCAGCCGGTCTACGTCTCGTCGGTGACCAACGCCGTCCCGGAGCTCAAGGACGTCATCGTCGTGTACGACAACGTCGCGTACCACAGCGGCAACGCGTCCCTCGACGCCGCGCTGTGCTCCATCACCAACCCGGACGGGTCCCGGCCGTTCTCCTCCTACTGCAGCACCTCCGCCGCCCAGCGGCCGACGACGCCGGTCCCGGGCCAGAACGGCCGGGGCGGCACGAGCCCGACCACCAAGACGACCTCGCCGTCGACGACCACCCCGCCCACGTCGACCGCCCCGAGCGGGAGCGTCCGCAGCCTCCTCGCCGCCGCCCAGCAGGCGTTCCAGAAGGCCAACAAGGCGCTGGCCGCCGGCGACCTCGGCCAGTACCAGGCCGACATCAAGCAGGCCGAGGCAGACGTCGCCGCCGCCGAGCGCCGATCCGGCACCAGCGGTTCGGCGACGACCACGACCACCACCCCCCGCAGTTCGTCCACCACGACCGCCGGCGGCGGCTGACGCCCGGCCGCGACCGAGGCGTCGCTCAGTACCATCGAACGATGGCGACGCGCGCAGTGAGGCTCTTCGGGGACCCGGTCCTCCGGCAACAGGCATCCGAGGTCGTGGACTTCGACGCCCAGCTCCGCCATCTCGTCGCCGACCTGCACGATACCCTCTACGACCAGGACGGCGCCGGCCTGGCGGCCACCCAGGTCGGGGTGCTGCAGCGGGTGTTCGTGTGGCACGGGGCCGAGGGGGAGGAGGGCCACCTGGTCAACCCGGTGCTCGAGTTCCCCGACGAGGAGCTGCAGGACGGCCCGGAGGGCTGCCTGTCGATCCCGGGCCTCTACTTCGACACCAAGCGCCGCCTCAACACCATCGCCAAGGGCTACGACGTCCACGGGCGCCCGCTCCAGGTGGTGGGGGAGGGCCGCATGGCCCGCGTCCTGCAGCACGAGACCGACCACCTCGACGGTGTGCTGTTCATCGACCATCTCGACCCCGACGCCCGCAAGGAGGCCAAGCGGGCCATCCGGGAGGCCGAGTGGAACCAGCCACCGGAGATCAGTGTCAGCCCGCACCGCGTGCGGGGCGTGCTCAGCTGAGGGCTGCGGCCACCCGGGGGCCCGCACCCCGCCGACGCTCCCACCCCTAGGGTGGTCCCGATGCGAGGCGTTGCGGGCACCAAGGAGACCCCGGTCGTGGTGGTGGCCAACCGGCTCCCGGTGGATCAGGTCACGCTCGGCGACGGCAGCACCGAGTGGCGCCCCAGCCCCGGCGGGCTCGTGGCCGCCCTGGAGCCGGTCGTCCAGTCCTCCGGGGGCACCTGGGTGGGTTGGCCGGGGGCCCCCGACACCGAGCTGGACCCCTTCGACGCCGACGGGATGCACGTCGTCCCGGTGGCGCTGTCGGCCGAGGAGGTCGCCGAGTACTACGAGGGCTTCTCCAACGGGACCCTCTGGCCCCTGTACCACGACGTCACCGGCGAACCGGTGTTCGAGCGGCGCTGGTGGGACGCCTACCGGACCGTCAACCAGCGCTTCGCCGACGCCGTGGCCGAGGTGGCCGACGGACCCGGGACCGTCGTGTGGGTGCAGGACTACCAGCTGCAGCTGGTGCCGGACATGCTGCGGCGCCGCCGGCCGGACCTGCGCATCGGCTTCTTCGACCACATCCCGTTCCCCGGCTGGGAGATCTACGCCCGCCTCCCGTGGCGCAAGCAGGTCATCGACGGGCTGCTCGGCGCCGACCTGATCGGCTTCCAGCGGGGCGGTGACGCCGCCAACTTCCTACGGGCGGCCCGCAGCACGAGCGGCGTCGTGACCCGTGGCTCGGTCATCGAACGAGGGGATGGCCGGCAGCTCCGAGCGGCCGCCTTTCCCATCTCCGTCGACGCCGCCGCCCTCGACGAGCTGTCGCGTCGGCCCGAGACCCTCGCCCGGGCGGCGGAGCTGCGCCGCGACCTGGGCAACCCCACGACGATCGTCCTCGGCGTGGACCGCCTCGACTACACCAAGGGCATCCTCCACCGCCTCCGCGCCTACGGCGAGCTGCTCGACGAGGGCCGGCTCGCTGCGCCCGACGTCGTGCTCGTCCAGGTCGCCAGCCCCAGCCGGGAGCGGGTCGAGGAGTACCAGCGCCTCCGTGACGAGGTCGAGGTCACCGTCGGGCGGATCAACGGCGATCACAGCGCCGTGGGCCACCCGGCCGTGCACTACCTGCACCAGACCTTCCCGAAGGAGGAGATGGCCGCCTTGTACCTGGCGGCCGACGTGCTGCTCGTCACGCCCCTCCGGGACGGGATGAACCTCGTGGCCAAGGAGTACGTCGCTTGCCGCCACGACGAGCGCGGCACGCTGGTGCTCTCCGAGTTCGCCGGCGCCGCCGACGAGTTGCGCCAGGCGTTCCTCGTCAACCCCTGGGACATCGACGGGCTCAAGGACACCGTGCTGCGGGCGATCGCCGTACCCCCGGCGGAGGCCGCCCGGCGGATGCGGGCGATGCGCCGCCGGGTCAGCGAGTTCGACGTGCACCGCTGGGCCAGCGCCTTCCTCGGTGGTCTGGAGATGGTCGCCGAGTCGAAAGCCGAGCGGGCCGCCCCGGCCGCGGGGTAGGAGCCGGCGGCCGCCCGTGGCGGCTACCGTTCCACGCCGCGCCAGCGGAGGAGGCAGGGATGAGCGAGCCGGAGCCGAGCAGCTTCACCGACCCCGGTGGGGTGAGGGTCCACCTGTACCGGTGGGTGCCGGCGGGGCCGCCGCGCGCCCTGGTGCACCTGGCACACGGGATGGGGGAGCACGCCCGGCGCTACGACCGGGTGGCGGCGGCGCTGACCGCCGCCGGCTACGAGGTCTGGGCCGACGACCACCGCGCCTCGGGCCGCACCGGCGCCGAGGGGGCCGGGCTCGGCGACCTCGGCCCGGGCGGGATGCAAGGGGCCGTCGAGTCGCTCCACGCCGCCGTCGCCCACGTCGCCGCCACCCGCCCCGGCCTGGCGGTGCACCTGGTCGGCCACAGTTGGGGGTCGTTCCTGGCGCAGCGCATCGCCGAGCGGTGGGGCGGCGAGCTGGCCGGGTTGGTGCTGTCGGGCTCCACCCTGCTGGCCGGCGAGTACCTCAGCCTCGGCGACCCCAACGAGTGGTTCCAGCCGGCGGCCACCCCCTACGACTGGCTGAGCCGCGACCCGGCCGAGGTCCGCACGTACCTCGACGACCCGTGGTGCGGCTTCGAGGTCGCCTTCGACATCGCCGAGCTGGTCCACCTGGCGGTCCCGCCGGCCGACAGCATCCCGCCCGACCTGCCGATCCTCGTCGTCAACGGCAGCGAGGACAGCGTCGGCGGGTTCAACGGTGGCGGCGCCGCCCTCGCCGACGCCTACCGGGAGCTCGGCGTGGCCGACGTGACCTACCGCGAGTACCCCGGCGCCCGCCACGAGCTGTTCAACGAGACCAACCGCGACGAGGTCCTCGCCGACCTGGTGGCCTGGCTGGACGCCCACACCGCCGGCTGACCCCGCCGCCCCGCCGGCCGGTTCAGGCCGGGCGGGGCAGCGGGGGGCGACGGTCGAGTGCGAGGCGCAGGCCCAGCTCGACCAGCGCCCAGCCGGCGGCCCGGCGCACCCCGGCGGTACGCCCCGGCGGGCGCCGCCCCCGACCGGCGGCGCCGTCCCCCCGGCGGCCGTGCCCGAGCCGGCCGTGGCGGAGCTCGGTCAGCGCCGCCGCGTCGTGCGGGCTCATCCCGCCCCCACGATGTGGACGTCGCCGCTCAGGGTGTGGCAGACCACCTCGAGGGTGGCGTCGGCGGTCCCGCCGTCCTCGACCGGTAGGTCGCAGACGAGCTTGCCCGAGAGGCTGGAGGCGTCGAGCCGGGCGCCGGTGCCGGCGGCCACGCCGACCCGTACGTCGCCGGACTTGGAGTCGAGGTCGACCCGGCCGGCGGCGGCCCGTTCGACGGCGATGTCCCCCGATGCCGTCCGCACCCGGACCGAGCCCTCGGCCCGGGCGAGGCGCACATCGCCGCTCGCCAGCTGGATGTCGGCCTCGGCCTCCGTGCTGTCGATCCGCACGTCGGCGCTGGCTCCGGCGACCGAGAGCCGGCCGCCGACGGCGCCGCAGCGCAGGTCCCCACTGGCAGTGCGGATCCGCACGTTGCCGGTCACGTCGCCGAGCTCCACGTCGCCGCTCGCCGACGACCACTCGAAGGCGGCCAGCCCCAACGGGGCGGTGAGGTCGGCCGATGCCGTCGTGGCGCTCACCCGGGAGCCCGCCGGCAACGTGATGCGCACCAGCAGCGGCGGCGGGTTGAAGGTCTGGTCGGGCACCAGGACCCGGAGCCGCCCGCCGTCGAGGCCCACCTCCGTGCGCCTCGTGAGCTCCTCGGCCCGACGGCTGCCCGAGAGCGGCTCGACGAGCACCCGCAGCGGCGTGCCGGCGGCCTCGGCCAGCTCGATGCGCCCGGCGGCCACCTGGATGTCGGCGGCCACCGGGCCGTCGACGTCGAAGGTCCAGTCCATATCGGGTCCCCTTCTCCCTAGCCCTGCACGAACCCGCTGATCCGGCGCGGCATGCGCTTGCCGGGGGCCGGTCCGGTCCCGGTCTGCCCCTCCAGGGCGCGCGCCACGGCGGCGACGATCCACGAGTTGATGGACGCCCCGGCCCCGGCCGCCGACTGCTCGACCCGGGACTTGAGTCCCTCGGGCAGGCGGACCGTCATGCGCATCAACTCGTCCTCCAGGTAGCTGGCGAAGCGGTCGCCGCTACCGGCGTTCCCCGCCGGGCCCGGGGGCTGCTCGCCGGCGGCAGGCGCCGGGACCAGTTCCAGCACCGGGTCGGCCCCATCCAGGCGGACCCGCACCTGCGTCCCGGGGGCGGACGCCTCCAGGTCGCGTGCCGCCTCTCCGAGGGTCTCCAACAGGTGCAGCCGCAGCGACGGCCCCAGCCCGCCGACCAGCAGGTCCGCCACCCGGGCGGTGTCCTCGCCGCCGACGGCGGCCGTCCGCCGCAGGTCCGCGGCGACCGCGTCGACCAACCGATCCACGTCCATGACGTCACTATGACACCACTACGACGCCATAGCAAGACCCAGCGCCGTCTTTTCGCCGGTACGCGACGTCAGTCCGGCATCACCCTCGGCTACCCGTCCCCGCCGACCCCTTCACGCGCCGCCGCCGCCTCCTCCTCCCCGCCGGCTCGGCGGGCGGCCTCCTCCACCCGCAGGTAGTGGGCGCGCCACCGGGTCGCATCCTGGTCGGGGAAGCTCGGGTCGCCCGGGCGCCGGCCGGCGGCGCCGTCGATGAGCTCGCGGACCAGGTCGGCGTGCCCGGCATGACGGTGGGTCTCGGCGACCAGGTCCACGAGGACCTGGTGGAGCGTCACCGCCGCCCGCTCCTCCGGCCACCACGGCACCCGCCCCGGGGCGTCGAGCGCCAGTGCCGTGATGGTGGCGTCGCCGTGCTCCCACGCCAGGTGGTAGAGCGCGAGGACCTCTTCGCGACTCTCCTCGGCCGGCACCCACATGTCGGCGAGCGGGTCGGTGTCCAGGTCCGCCCACAGCTGGGCGAGCTCACCCGGCCGCCCGAAGGTGTCGCCCAGGTAGCCCAGCTCCACCGCTGCCAGGTGCTTGACCAGGCCCAGCAGGTTGGTGCCGGTCGGGACGAGGGGCCGGCGGGCGTCGTACTCCCCGAGCCCGTCGAGCTTGGCCACCACCGCCTCGCGGCCCTGCTGCAGATACCGATGCAGATCGGCCTTGGGGTCGGCCATCGCCCGGACGCTACCCAGCGGCGGATGCGGATAGCCGCGACGGCCTCGGTAGCGTTCGGAGTCGAAGCGCTGACGAAGGGGCCTTGCCGTGTCCGACCAAGCGGCGAACACGACGACCGAGCGTTGGTGGCAGCGCGTCCTCGCCGCCCCGGCGGGCCGCCGGGCCAAGTGGATCTTCGTGGCGGTGTGGCTCGTCGTCCTCGGCTTCACCGGTCCGTTCGCCGGGAAGCTGCCCAACGTCGAGAAGAACAACGCCATTGCCTACCTCCCGGCGTCGTCGCAGTCGACCGAGGTCAACAACGCCCTCACCCACTTCCCCGGGGGCCAGCAGGTGCCGGGCGTGGTGGTCTCCGTCGCCAGCGGCAAGCTGACAGCCGCCGACCGGTCGTTGGTGGCCAGCCAGCGCGCCGAGGCGGCGCGCCGGGTGCCCGACTTCAAGCCGGCGGCGATCAAGCAGTCCAGGGACGGTCGGGCGCTGGCCTACGCCTTCGACGTCCAACAGCCCGACGCCACCAAGCTCGCCGACGACATCAAGACGGTGCGGCAGGTGGCCGTCGGCGGCCCCGGCCTGAAGGCCTACACCACCGGTGCCGCCGGCCTGCTCGTCGACTCGGTCAACGCCTTCAAGGGGATCGACGGGATCCTCCTGGTCGTCACCGGGATCGTCGTCATCGTGCTGCTGCTGCTCATCTACCGCAGCCCCACCCTCTGGCTGGTGCCCCTCCTGAGCGTCGTGGGGGCCATCGGCCTGTCGGAGTGGGCCGTCTACCAGCTGGCGGCGCACGCCGGCCTGGTGGTGAGCGGCCAGAGCGGCGGCATCCTCACGGTGCTCGTCTTCGGCGCCGGCACCGACTACGCCCTGCTGCTCACCGCCCGCTACCGGGAGGAGCTGCGGCGCCACGAGGACCGCCACGAGGCGATGCGGGCCGCGCTCCGCCGGGCGGGGCCGGCCATCGTCGCCTCGGCGTCGACGGTCATCCTCGGCCTGCTGTGCCTGCTGGCGGCCGAGCTCAACAGCGAGAGCGGTCTCGGCCCGATCGGCGCCATCGGCATCGCCTCCGCCCTGCTGGCACAGCTGACGTTCCTGCCGGCGCTGCTTGTGGTGTTCGGGCGCCGGCTGTTCTGGCCGGCCCGACCGGCCTACGGCGCCCCCGAGGACCAGGAGGCCGGGTTCTGGGCCCGCACCGGCCGGCGCATCGCCCGCCGGCCGCGCCCGATCTGGGCGGGCTCCACCCTGCTGCTGGTCGTGCTGGCCCTGGGCCTGTCGGGGCTCCACCTCGGGTTGCAGCAGACGCAGGCCTTCGTCAAGACGCCGCAGTCGGTGGCCGGCCAGAAGGTGTACGGCGAGCACTTCCCCGCCGGTGGTGGGCAACCGGTGATCGTGATCGCCGACGCCGCCACCACCCCGCAGGTGGTGCGGACCATCGCAGGCGTCCGGGGGGTGACCCAGGTCCACCCGGTGGCCACCGCCCAGGGGCGGGAGGAGACCATCGCGATCCTCGGGCTGCAGCCCGACAGCCCGGCCGCTTTCGACGCCGTGCGCACCATGCGCTCCCGGCTGGCCGCGATCCCCGGGTCCCACGCCATCGTCGGCGGCGACATCGCCACCACGCTCGACACCAACAACGCCGCCACCACCGACCGCTACGTGGTCATGCCGCTGGTGCTGGTGGTGGTGATGATCGTCCTCGGGCTGCTGCTGCGGGCGATCGTGGCGCCGGTGCTGCTCGCCGCCACCGTGGTCCTGTCGTTCGCAGCGTCGATGGGGGTGAGCACGCTCGTCTTCGACGCCATCGGCTTCGCCGGGGTGGACCAGACCATTCCGCTCCTGGCGTTCATCTTCCTCGTCGCCCTGGGGGTCGACTACAACATCTTCCTCGTCAGCCGGATCCGGGAGGAGGCGCTGGTCCGGGGCACCCGGGAGGGTACCGTCGCCGGTGTCCGGGTCACCGGCGGGGTCATCACCTCCGCCGGTGTCGTCCTGGCGGCCACCTTCGCCGCCCTGACCGTCCTCCCCCTCGTGGCGCTCGTCGAGGTGGGCTTCATCGTCGCCTTCGGCGTCCTGCTCGACACCCTGCTGGTCCGCTCGGTGCTGGTGCCGGCGCTCATCTGCGACATCGGCTATCCCGTGTGGTGGCCGAGCGCCCTCGCCCGGCGGGACAGGGCGGCGCCCGCCCCGGGCGGTGGAGGTGGCGTCGGTCACGCCGTGCAGCACGCCGGGCGTCGGCTTGCCGACCCCCGCCGTTGACCTGGTATGGTGGAGTTTCCGCCGCGGGGTGGAGCAGTCTGGTAGCTCGTCGGGCTCATAACCCGAAGGTCGCTGGTTCAAATCCAGCCCCCGCCACCATCGAAACGCTGGTCGGCGCGTCTCGTGCATAGGGCACGGGCG
>DASSZM010000079.1:0-3884 GCA_035702855.1 Acidimicrobiales bacterium
CCGGCTCCTCGGCCGTGACCTCACCGCCGAGCTCATGGGCCAGGTCGGCTTCGGCGAGCTGGCCTTCTGGCTGGTCACGCTCCGCCGGCCGACGCCCCGGGAGACCCGCCTGTTCGAAGCGGTGCTCGTCGCCCTCGCCGATCACGGCTTCACGCCCACCGCCATCGCCGCCCGGCTCACCTACCTGTCCGCCCCCGACTCCCTGCAGGGGGCGCTCGCCGCCGGGCTCCTCGGCGGCGGATCCCGCTTCCTCGGCGTGACCGAGGACTGCGGCCGGTTCCTGCACGACACCCTGGAGCGGGCCGGCGCCGGCGGCGACGCCCTGCCCCGGGACGACGCCGGCTGGGACGACCTCGCCCTCGAGGCCGTGCGCACCGCTCGCGCCACCGGCCGCCTGGTGCCGGGCCTCGGCCATCCGGTCCACAAGGTCGAGGACCCCCGCACCCCGGTGCTCATCCGGATCGCCGAGGAGCAGGGGCTCCGCGGGCCCCACCTGCGGCTGTTCGAGGCCGTCGGCCGGGTCCACGACCAGGTCCTCGGGCGCCGGCTCCCGCTCAACGGCGCCGGGGTGTGCGGGGCGGCGCTCGCCGATCTCGGCCTGCCGGTCGAGCTGCTGCGGGGGTTCGCCCTGCTGGCCCGGGCCGCCGGCCTGCTCGGCCAGCTCGCCGAGGAGCGCCGCCGGCCGATCGGGATGGACGCCTACCTGACCGTCGACCGCAACGCCGTCTACGTCGAGCCCGACCAGGAGGACCCCGCATGGCCACGGTGACCGCCGTCGTCGCGTCCACGCACCACCCCTTCTACTACCGGGCGAGCACGGCGACGGGCGCCGACCGGCCGCCGTTCGCCGACGAGTGGACCGCCAGGATCGAGGCGTTCCGCGCCACGCTGACCGCCGCCGAACCCGAGGTCCTGGTCCTGGTCGGCAGCGACCACTTCCACCAGCTGTGGCTCGACAACATGCCGCAGTTCCTCGTCGGCAAGGCGCCGTGGTTCGACGCCAACTGGTACAACGAGGAGCGCGAGTTCGGGCTGCCGCGCATGAGGTTGCGCGGCGAGGAGGGCCTCGCCGCCCACATCCTGCGCGAGGGCCTCGACGCCGGCTTCGACCTCGCCTTCAGCAACGAGCTGCGGATCGACCACAGCGTCACCTGCCCGATCATCACCCTCCGCCCGGAGGCCGATCTGCCGATCGTGCCCGTCTACACCAACATCTTCGCCCCACCCCTGCCCCGGCCGCGCCGCTTCGTGGAGCTGGGCCGGGCGCTGCGCCGGATCGTCGAGTCCTGGCAGGACGACCGGCGGGTCGCCATCATCGGGACCGGCCACCTCTCCCTCGAGCTCGGCGGCCCCCGCCAGTTCGGCGACCACGGCCCCGACCCCGACTTCGACCGCAGGGCCATCGAGTGGATCTCGAGCGGCGACGTCGAGGGCTGCCTGGCCGAGGTGACCCTCGACAGCCTCCACACCCCGGGCAACGCCACCCACGGCTTCATGGACTTCATGCTCATGATGGGCGTCGCCGGCGAGGGGGTGAAGGCCGACTACGTCGACAGCCTCGACCTGTTCCACACCATGGAGGCCTACTTCACCTGGTACCCGACGGGAGCGGGCGCATGAGCAAGTACCTGCTCGACAAGTTCCTCTACACCGTCGACCGCGACCCGGTCCTGGTCGAGCGCTACCGCAACGACCCGGCGGGGACGGTCAGCTGGTGGGAGGCCAACCTCGCCAACCGGCTCCTCCACTGCCCCGCCGACGAGCGCTCGACGTGGCAGGCGCTGACCGACGAGGAGCGCCGCGCCCTTCGCGAGCACGACCACGTCGCCCTCTTCGAGATGGGCGCCCACCCCTTCCTCACCCTGACCCTGTTCATCGCCCTGTTCGAGCGGGACCACGGACCCCTCGAGTACCAGCGGGCGTACGCCCGGGCGATGGCGCACCTGTCCCTCCCCTACCCGGACATCACCACGTGACCCGACGCACCTCCCTCGCCGACCACGCCGGGCGCCTCGCCCTCGCGTGGGTCTTCCTCCGGGCGGGCTCCGACGTCCTACGCGACCCGAGCCGGGCCGCCGGGACGGCGGGGCCGCTGCTCGGCCGCCTCCGGCGGCGCGCCCCCGTCGCCCTCCCCGACGACGCCGTCCTGGTCCGCGCCAACGCCGCCACCCAGGTCGCCGCCGGGGCGCTGCTCGCCGCCGGTGTCGCCGAGCGCCCCGCCGCCATGGTCCTGGCCGCCACGCTGCTGCCGACCACGCTGGCCGGCCACGCCTACTGGACGGTCGAGGACCGGGCCCAGCGGCCCAACCAGCGCAACCACTTCAACAAGAACCTCGCCATCATGGGCGCCCTGGTGCTCGCCGCCCGGCGGCGTCCGGGCCCGGCCTGAGGGCCCCGGCCGGCTGCCCCTGGCCGCCCGGGAACGCCACGACGTCGAGGTCCCGGGCGGCGACGACATCCGGGAAGATGGTCGCCGCCTCCCGGGCGAAGGCCTGCTCGTCGGGGTGGCGCTGGGAGAAGTGCGTCAGCACCAACCGGCGGGCGCCCGCCTCGGCGGCGAGGGTGGCGGCCTGGGCGGCGGTCATGTGCCCGTAGCGGTGGGCGAGGTCGGCCTCCGACGACAGGAACGTCGACTCGCACACCACCAGGTCCGCCCCCCGGGCGAGCTCGACGGCTCCCGGGCAGGGGCGGGTGTCCATGATGAACGCGAAGCTGCGGCCGGGGCGGGGGAGGCTGACGTCCTCCAGCCGGACGGTCCCCCGGGGGGTCCGCAGCGAGCCGCGCTCGATCAGCGCCCCCACGGCCGGGCCGGTGATCCCGGCCCGCTCGAGCGCGTCGCGGTCCATCGCCCTGCCCGGCGGCTCCTCGAGCCGCCAGCCGAGCGCCGGCATGGTGTGGTCGAGCCAGCGGGCCGAGATGGAGAGCGGCGGCCCGCGCCGGACGACCCCGTCGCGCGCCGGCACCGCCACCGGCTCGACGGTCCGGCGGCCGACGACGGTGTGGAGCAGGATGGCCATCTCCAGCTCGGACGGCTCCGGGAAGAGGATCTCCACCGGGCCGGCCCGCCCGTCGAGGGTCATGCGGGCGAGCACCCCCGGCAGGCCCAGGCAGTGGTCGCCGTGCAGGTGGGTCACGCACACCACGTCGACCGCCGACGACGCCACCCCGGCGCGGACCATCTGGCGCTGCGTGCCCTCGCCGGGGTCGAACAGCACCCCGAAGCCGTCCCAGCGCAGCAGGTAGCCGTTGTGGTTGCGATCGCGCGTCGGCGCCTGGCTCGCCGTGCCCAGCACCACCAGCTCCCGTCCCGACACGGCACCGTCCTCCCGGGGCGCGACCGGCCTCAGCGGGCCGGCCGGACGCCGACCTCCTCCAGGCGGTCCAGCATCTCCGCCGGGTCGGCGTAGACGCGGTACGCACCGGCGGCCTGCAGCTCGGCCCGGCCGTAGCCGCCGGAGAGGAGGCCGACACCCAACGCACCGGCGCGCTGGGCCGCCAGGAGATCCCACACGCTGTCGCCGACCACGAAGCTGTGCCGGGGGTCCACCCCGAGCAGGCTCGCCGCCGCCAGGAACAGGTGCGGGTCGGGCTTGGCCCGCTCCACCAGGTCCCGTGTCACCACCACCGTGTCCTCCGGCAGGTCGAGCAACGCCAGCGCCGAGCCGGCGGTCCGGGCGGCGCCGCTCGTGGCGATGGCGAAGGGCACGCCGTCAGCGCGGAGCCGGTGCAGCAGCTCCCGGGCACCGGGCAGCGGCACCACGGAGGCGGCGTGGCGGAGGTAGTGGCTGGCGTGGAGGGCCGAGAGCCGCTCGAGGGTGGCGGCGTCGAGCTGCCTGCCGGTCTCGCGCTGCAGGGCGTTGAGGAACAGCCCGCCGCTCATGCCG
>DASSZM010000031.1:0-8931 GCA_035702855.1 Acidimicrobiales bacterium
CGCAAGGGCGGCAAGGAGGTCACCGCGGCCCGCAAGCGAGAGCTGCGGCGGACGGCGCGCGACGGCGAGGACGCCGAGCGCACGTTCGTGCAGTCCAACCTGCGCCTCGTGGTGTCCATCGCCAAGAAGTACCAGGCCTCCGGGCTGCCACTGCTCGACCTCATCCAGGAGGGCAACCTCGGCCTGATGCACGCCGTCGAGAAGTTCGACTGGCGCAAGGGTTTCAAGTTCTCGACGTACGCAACCTGGTGGATCCGCCAGGCGATCACCCGCGGAATCGCCAACACGGGCCGCACGATCCGCCTCCCGGTCCACGCCGGTGACACGCTGGCCCGGGTGCAGAAGGCACAGGCCCGCCTCGAGCTCACGTTCGGCCGGCCGGCCACCCTCGCCGAGCTCGGCGTCGAGGTCGAGCTCCCCGAGGACAAGCTGATCGAGGCGCTCCGATTCCGCGCCGAGCCGCTGTCGCTGTCCGAGCCCCTGCGGGAGGACGGCGACGCCGAACTCGGCGACGGTCGGTCGCCGGCCCAGCTGCCCCTCGAGGCGTCCCCGGGCCTTGGTGACCCGGGTCAGCAGGTCACCGGCGTGCACCGGGAGGCGCACGGTGCGGCCGGTGTTGGCGATGCCGCGGGTGATCGCCTGGCGGATCCACCACGTGGCGTAGGTCGAGAACTTGAAGCCCTTGCGCCAGTCGAACTTCTCGACGGCGTGCATCAGGCCGAGGTTGCCCTCCTGGACCAGGTCGAGCAGCGGCAGCTCGGCGGCCTGGTACTTCTTGGCGATGGACACGACGAGGCGGAGGTTGGCCTTGACGAAGGTCTCGGCCGCCTCGTCGCCGTCGCGCACGAGCCGTCGCAGCTCCCGCTTGCGGGCCGGTGTCAGGTTCTTCCCGGACCCCATCTCCGCCCGGGCCTCGCGACCGGCCTCGATCGCCTGGGCCAGGCGGGCCTCGTCGTCCTTGGTGAGAAGCGCATGCTTACCGATGTCGTTCAAGTAGAGGCGGACAAGGTCCTCCTCGGGCTGAGCGGCGTGGTTGTTGGGCACTGCGTGGACGTCCTCTCCTCGACCCGGCCCGGGAGGGCGGCGAGGCATCCACCGGGGTGGAACCTCGACCAGGGCTCACGGTGCCGATGCTCGGTGCGATCCTACCGGACAGGGGCCGATTCGGGAAGGGTGGAGCGGGTAGGGACCTGGCCCGGTGGCCGCCTCCGGGTGGGGGCCTCAGTGGGGCGTGGGCCCGGTGACGACCGGTCGGCCGGCGGCCAGCCAACCGTTGGTGCCGCCGGCCACGGACACGGCGGCGTAGCCGGCGTCGACGAGGGCCCGGGTGGCCTGCAGGCTGCGGCCGCCGGCGGCGCAGATCACGAACAGTGGGTCGGTGACGGGGATCTCCTCCTGGCGGGCAGCCAGCTCCCCCAGGGGGATGAGCACGGCGCCGGCGACGTGGGCCGCCTCGTACTCGTCGGGGTTGCGCACGTCGAGGACGGTGGCGCCCCGGGCGTGGGCGTCGGCGAAGGCGTCCAGGTCGATCTCGAGGTCGTCGGCTGCGGGCATCCCGACATTGTGGTCGATCCGCCCGCAGGAGCGGTCATTTCCGGCGCGGCGCGGTCGGGACGGCTCAGGGCGACAGCCGCTCGAGCGACCAGCCGGCGCCGTCGCGGCGGTAGCGGACCCGGTCGTGGAGCCGGCTCGGGCGCCCCTGCCAGAACTCCACGCGGTCGGGCACGACGCGGAACCCGCCCCACCAGGGGGGACGGGACACCGCCTCGCCGGCGAAGCGGGCCTCGGCCTCGGCGAAGCGGGCCTCGAGGGTCGCCCGGCCGGGCAGGACGCTGCTCTGCTCGGACGCCCAGGCGCCGATCTGCGACCCGCGGGCTCGGCTGGCGAAATAGGCGTCGGCCAGCTCGCCGGCGACCCGCTCGACGGTGCCGGCGACGCGGACCTGGCGGTCGAGGGGCGCCCAGCGCCAGGCGAGGGCGGCGCGGGGGTTGGCGGCGAGCTGGGTGCCCTTGGCGCTGTGCTCGTTGGTGTAGAAGACCCAGCCCCGGTCGTCGACGGCCTTGAGCAGCACGAAGCGCACGTCGGGGGCGCCGTCGGCGGTAGCGGTCGACAGTGCCATCGCGTCCGGTTCGGCCACCCCGGCCGCCTCGGCCTCGGTGTACCAGCGGCGGAACTGCTCGAGCGGGTCGGCCACCACGTCGGCTGCGTCCAGGCTCCGGCTGTGCTCGCCCATGGGCCGGCGAGCGTAGCCCCAGGGCGGCTTCAGCCGGCCTCGACGAAGTCCCGGAGCGAGGGCCCGATCCGGACGACGGGCGGGGCCTCGCCGCCCGTCTCCTCCGCCCACCGGCGGTTGGAGTCGGCCAGCGCGGTGATGGACGCCACCGCCTCCTGGAGCGCCTCGAGGTGGGCGTCGAGGATCTGCGACCAGGGGTCGGCGACGGCCCGGGCGAGCTGCGGGAGCGTCGCCGGCGACGCCACGCCCAGGGCGACCCCGACCGCCTCGCTGCTCACCGCCCGGACCAGCTCGGCGAGGCGGAGCCGGTCCTGGACCTGCTCGACCTCCCGGCGCGCCGTCGGCAGCCACCGCTGCCCGCCGGCGCGGGCCAGCAGGCGCTCCTCCTCCAGGCGGAAGCGGAGCAGATCGAGGAGCCGGCGCACGTGCCACAGGGCCGCGGACAGCTCCTCGAGGGCTACGTCGGGTCGGCGGGGCACTGTGGCGTCCATCGGCGCCGGGCGCGACAGCTTGAGGAGGGGGTCAGTGCAGGAGCCCCAGCGCCACCGCCCGGGACGTGGCCTCGTGGCGGGTCCGGACCTCGAGCTTGGCGTAGATGCTGGCCAGGTGGGACTTCACCGTGGCCGGTGAGATGTACAGCGCCTCTGCGATGGTGGCGTTGGACTCCCCCTGCGCGAGGTGGGCGAGCACCTGCTGCTCCTTGGCGGTGAGCGGCGAGGCGACGACGGCCCCGGGGGGTGAGCCGGCCGGGGCCTCGAAGCCGACCAGCAGCGACATGAGCGCCGGGGCGATGGCCCGCTCGCCGGCGGTGACCGACCGGACCATGGCGGCGAGGTCCTCGGGGAGCACCGTGCGCAGCGCCACGCCGGCCACACCGGCGTCGAGCAGCCCCACCAGGGCGTCGCGGTCGACCCGACCGACGAGGGCGATCACGCAGGCCTGACTGCCGGCGAGGCGCCGGCGGAGGGTGTCGGTCTCGGCCTCGTCGGATGCCCCCACGACGGCGTACCCGGCGCCGAGCCGGCGGGCGGCGTCGAAGGCGACGGTGACGCTGTCGCACAGCTCGAGGGTCACGACGTTGGCGAGGCGCAGGGCGGCGGCGATGCCGACCCGGGCGAGTGGCATGCGGTCGGCCACCACCGCCGTCGAACCGAGGTCGATCACCCCTCCTTCGCCGTCCAAGGAACCCCAATCCCCTCTCCGAGCGGGCCCGGTGACGGGCGCGCCGCAAGGTAGCAGACCGCGGCCACCCGGGTCAGGATGACTAGTCCGATCAGAGAGGAGTCCATAGCCCGACCGACCTAGATGACGCCCCCATTTCCGCCGGGCGGAGGATCAAGGCGGGGGGCCCGACGCGCCGAGGACCAGGGCATGTCGTCGGTCAAGGTCTCCGCTGCCGCCCCCTCCGAGGAGGAGCTGGTCCGGGCGCATCTCCCGCTGGTGCACTACGCCGTGGCCGAGGTCGCCGGCCGGGTGCCCCGCCACGTGAGCCGCGACGACCTGACCTCGGCGGGGATGGCCGGCCTGGCCCAGGCCGCCCGCAGCTTCGACCCCGAACGGGCCATCAGCTTCTCCCGCTTCGCGTCGACCCGCATCCGCGGCGCCATCCTCGACGAGCTGCGCTCGAGGGACTGGGCCAGCCGCTCGGTCCGGGCCAAGGCCCGCGAGGTGGGCGCGGCGGCCGACCGGCTCACCGGCACGCTCGGCCGGACGCCGACGACCAAGGAGCTCGCCGACCACCTGGGCGTCGACCCGACCGACCTCGACGACCTCAACTGCGACGTGCAGCGCTCCGTGGTCCTCAACCTCGACGACCTCGGCCCGACCGGCTCCGGAGACGAGGCGGTGCTCACCGGCGAGCTCGGTCCCGACGCCCAGCTGCTCGAGCGGGAGCGCCAGGCCTACCTGGTCGCTGCCGTCGCCAACCTGCCCGAGCGACTCCGCCGGGTGGTGATGGGCTACTTCTTCGAGGAGCTCCCCATGCACGTGCTGGCCGCAGAGCTCGGCGTCACCGACTCCCGCATCTCCCAGATGCGGGCGGAGGCGCTGGTGCTGCTCAAGGAGGCGATCGACGCCCAGCTTGAGCCGGCGGCCGAGACCGCGCCGGCGCCCCGCCCGGCGACACGCGGCAAGGTCGACGGTGGTCGCGCCGCCCGCCGGCGGGCCGCCTACCTCCAGGCCGTCGCCAGCCACCACGACTTCCGCACGAGGCTGGCTCCCGCCTCGGCCAGCCTGGCCAGCCTGGCATCCGCCTGAGCCGCCGGGGGCTCCATGCCGCCAGGACCGGCGGGGAGCCTGCGCCGGCCGTCAGCCGGCGAGCGGCTCGATCCCCAGGTCCGCCCAGGTGAGCAGGGGGACCCAGGGGATACCGGCGGTGGCGAAGCGCTCGGCGACCGCCGGGCTGCGGTCGACCACCGTGGCGGCGGCGACGACGGTCGCCCCGGTCCCGGTCATCCGCTCGATGGCACGCAGGAGCGACCCGCCGGTCGAGACGGTGTCCTCGACGGCCAGCACCCGGTCGCCGGGGCCGAGCCGGTGCCCCTCCACCCACTGCCCGCGGCCGTAGCCCTTCGGCTCCTTGCGCACCGAGCACCACGCGGCGTCGCCGCGCAGCAGGGCGGCGGCGTGCGCCAGCGGATCGGCGCCCATGGTCGGACCGCCGACGACGTCCCACTCCACCTCGACCGCCTCGATCAGCGCCTGGCCGACGGCCCGTAGGGCGGCGCCCTCCGCCACCGCCTGGCGCACGTCCACGTAGTCGTGGCTGGTGCCCCCCGAGGAGAGGCGGAACGGCTCCTCCCGCCGCTCGTAGCCGCGGGCGCGCACGAGCTCGGCGAGCTCGGCGCGGCGTTCGGGGGGAAGGGCCACCGCGGGGACTCTAGCGGGGACCCCCGCACCGGCCACCATGGGTGACTGCACCCACCGGCCACCATGGGTGACCGTGCCCCGCCGTGCCCCCGCCGTCACCGTCGCCGCCGCCGCCGGGGACCTGCTGGCGCTGGCCGCCGGCGCCTGGCTGCTCCGCGACGTCGGCGAGCCCGGCCGGTGGGCGGCGGGCGCCGCCCACCCCCGCCCGTCGGTGTCGGTGATCGTCCCCGCACGCGACGAGGAGCGGTCCCTGCCCCGGCTGCTGCGCTCCCTCGCCGCCCAGACGCTGCCCCCCGACGAGCTGCTGGTCGTCGACGACCACTCCGGGGACGCCACCGCCGCCCTCGCCGCCGCCGGGGGCGCCCGGGTGCTGCCCGCTCCCCCGCTGCCCGCCGGCTGGCTCGGGAAGCCCTGGGCGTGCCACCACGCCGCCGGCGTCGCCGGCGGCGAGCTGCTGGTGTTCCTCGACGCCGACGTCGTGCTCGCCCCCACCGCCCTCGAGCGGATCGTGGCCGAGTGGCGCCGCGGCGCCGACCTGGTCTCGGTGCAGCCCCACCACGAGCCGGTCCGGCCCTACGAGCAGCTGTCGGCGACGTGCAACCTGGTGACGATGATGGGCACCGGGGCCTTCAGCGGGCCACCGCGGGCCGAGCTCGACATGGCCTTCGGCCCGTGCCTGGCGGTCGGCCGCGACGTCTACCGGGCCGCCGGCGGGCACGCCCACCCGAGCGTGCGGGACCGTGTCGCCGAGGACGTCGCCCTGGCACGCCGGGTCCGGGGCGCCGGCGGCCGGGTGCGGGCCTTCGCCGGCGGCGACCTGGTGGCGTTCCGGATGTACCCCGGCGGTCCCCGCCAGCTCGTCGAGGGCTGGTCCAAGATGCTGGCCGGGGGGGCGGTCGGCGCCCCGGCGCTGCCGGCGCTGGCCACCGCCTGCTGGGTGACCGGGGGGCTGCGGGCCTCGGGGCGCGGGCTGCGGGCGCTGGTCGGGCGGCGCGGCCCCGCCGAGCGGGCCGCCGACGCCGCCGTCTACCTGGCGTGGGCCGCCGGCACCCGGGTGCTGCTCCGCAGGGTCGGGCGGTGGGCCCCGTGGACGGCGGCCGCCTTCCCGCTCCCCCTGCTCACCTTCGTCGCCCTCACGGCGCGCTCGGCCGTCCTCGCGGTCACCGGCCGCACCGCCACCTGGCGGGGCCGGGCCGTCGCCTCCAACTGACCCGGCCCGGTCGGGTCAGGCCGACGACTCGGCCGGGCCGCCGAGCAACCCCTCCGGCAGTCCCTCGGCGTGCACGACGTGGAGGCGCTGCGTCGCCCGGGTCACCGCCACGTACAGCGCCCGCAGGCCCTGCGGGGACTCGGCGGTGATGCGCGTCGGCTCCACCACGACGACCACGTCGAACTCGAGGCCCTTGGCGTCGCCGACGCCGAGCAGCGACACCGGCCGGTCGAGGGCGCCGGCGGCCGCCTCGCCGTAGTCCACCCCGGCCCCGCGCAACCGGTCGGCGACGGGGCGCAGGAGGCTCGAGGGCACGAGCACGCCGACGGTGCCGCCGGAGGAGCCCAGGCGGCCCAACTCGCCCGTCACCCGCTCCGCCACGACCGCCGGCAGGCCCGCCGCCGGGAACCCGGCGCCGGGCGTCGCCGCCCCGGGCACGGCGACCACCTCGGGCTGCTCCCCCGTCGCCCGGACCGTCTCGGGCGGGCGCATCCCCGGCGCCGCCCGCTCCAGCAGCCGCCCGGCCAGGTCCATGATCTCCGCCGGGGTGCGGTAGTTGACGGTCAGCTCCGCGAGCCGCCAGCCGCGCCGGGCGGGCAGGTGCTCGACGATCTGGCGCCACGACGTCGGTGCCCAGCCCCCGGTCGCCTGGGCGATGTCGCCGACGACGGTCATCGATCCCGTCAGCGACCGGCGGGCGAGCATCCGCAGCTGCATCGGGCTGAGGTCCTGGGCCTCGTCCACGACCACGTGGCCGTAGGTGCGCAGCTCCTCCTCCGCGCCGGCCCGGCGTCGCGTCGGCCCGAGCAGGGCGGCGGCCTCGTCGAGCAGCGGCACGTCGGCGTCGGTCCACACGACATCGGCGAGGGCGGCGCTGCGGGGGCGGTGCAGCACCGCCCGCTCCTCGCCGGTGAGGATGCCGTCGCCCGCCAGGTCGATCAGCGCCGGCGCCCCGAGCAGGTCGTGCAGGAGCGCCTGGGGCGTCAGCACCGGCCACATCCGGTCGAGCGCCTCGGTCACCTCCGGGGTGTGGCGCAGCTCCCGCCCGAGGTCGGCGGCGGTGAGCGGGTCGTCGGCGGGGGCGGTGGCGTCGTCGTCGGCCGGCCCCGGGTCCTCGAAGCCGACCGGTGGCGGCGGGGGTGCCGGCGAGGCGGCGGCGCGCCGCTCCACCTGGGTGAGGAGATGGCGCCACAGCAGCGTCTCGACCACCCGGCGCCGGGCGTTGTGGGTGCCGGCGCGCCGGCGGGCGGCGCCGACGATCTGCTCGCTCGCCGAGGGGGTCAACCGCAGGATCGCCCGGCCGAAGGGGATCTCCACCACCCGGCGCAGCCGGCGCTCCCGGTCGGCGACCGCCCGCGCCAGCACCCGGCCCATGCGCGGGTCACCCTTCAGCCGGGCGGCCTCGGCCTCCTCGGTACCGAGCCGGCCGACCGGCCCGAACAGCCCGGCCACGGTCGACAGCTCGACGCCGCTCTCGCCGAGCGACGGCAGCACGTGCTCGATGTAGCGCAGGAACGTCGGGTTCGGCCCGACGACGAGGACCCCCTGGCGCTCGAGCGGGAAGCGGTGCGTGTAGAGCAGGTAGGCGGCCCGGTGGAGGGCGACGGCCGTCTTGCCGGTGCCCGGCCCGCCCTGGACCACGAGGATGCCGCCGAGGGGGCCGCGGATGATCTCGTCCTGTTCGCGCTGGACGGTGGCGACGATGTCCCGCATCCGGCCCGTGCGGGAGCGCTGCAGGGCCGACAGGAGCACCTGCGGGCCCGACAGGCCCAGACCCACGCCGTCGTCGTCCCCCTCCACGCCGAACAGCTCGTCCTCGAGGTCGACGACGCTGCGACCCTCGGTCAGGAAGTGCCGGCGGCGGGCGAGGCCCATCGGGTGGGCGCCGGTGGCCCGGTAGAACGGCTCGGCGACCGGCGCCCTCCAGTCGACCACGAGCGGCTCCTGGTCGGCGTCGGAGATCGCCAGGCGGCCGATGTGGAACGCCTCGTCCTCAGCCGGCGAGGCCCCCCGGCGGTCGATGCGCCCGAACACGAGCGCCTCGGCGCCGATCTGGAGCTGCTCCAGCCTCCCGAGGCTGTTGCGGACCCGGATGTCCCGCTCGGTGAGGGCCTGGAAGGTGCCGCCCCGCTCCCCGAACGCGTCCTTGAGCATGCCGGCGACCGTGCTGCGCATCTCGTCCAGCCGGGCGTAGGCGTGATCCACGTGGGCCTGCTCGGCCGCGACGTCGGGGTGGGGCATAGGGAACATGACAGGTTGCGTCATCGCCGCACCGTCCGCAAGCCCCCCCCGGGCAGCGGGCGGGGGGCGGCTACGGTGGACCGGTGCCGTCCCGCTCCCCGGTCTTCCTCGACGCCTGCCGGGGGCGTGCCGTGCCGTGGACGCCGGTGTGGTTCATGCGCCAGGCCGGGCGGTCCCTGCCCGAGTACCGGGAGCTGCGCCGCGAGGGCAGCATCCTCGACGTCGTCCGCCGGCCGGAGCTGGCCGCCGAGATCACCCTGCAGCCGGTCCGCCGCTACGGCGTCGACGCCGCCATCCTCTACTCCGACATCGTCGTGCCGGTGGCCGCCATCGGCTTCGGCGTGGACATCGTCCCCGGCGTCGGGCCCGTCGCCGAGCA
>DASSZM010000107.1:0-13343 GCA_035702855.1 Acidimicrobiales bacterium
GCAGCTGCCGCTCGGTGAAGCCGCCGGCGGCCAGGAGGGGCCGGCGCCGGAGGCGCCGGCCGCGGCCGGGGCCGCCGAGACCCAGGCGCCGCCCGCCGAGGAGCTGGGCTCCCAGGAGCCGGCCGCCGAGGAGAGGCGGCCCGAGGCCGAGCCGGAGACCTCTGCCGCTCCCGCCGCCGAGGCCGCCGCCGCCCCCGCCGGCACCGGGGCCGGGCCGGAGCGGCCCGCGGCCACCGTCGGCAGCGCACGGGCCAACGGCGGGGGCCGATCCGGCGGCGAGGCGCGCCCGCCGGCGCCGGCGCGCCCTGCCGCCGACAGCCGCGCCAACGGCAGCTCGCGCGGCGGCGACGACCGGCCGCGCCCCGAGGCCCGCAACGGCGCCGCCCAGCAGGGCGGCGGCCACCAGCAGGGCGGCGGCCATCAGCAGGGCGGCGGCCATCAGCAGGGCGGTGAGGAGGGCAGCGGCGACGGAGGCCGCTTCGACGGCGAGCCCGGCAACCGCAGGAGCCGCCGGCGGCGGGGCCGGGAGCGGGCGGAGCGGACCGAGCGGGAGCTCCCCGGCCAGGCGCCCGAGCAGGCCTTCTCCGGTGAGCCGGAGCCGGTCTCCGGCCTGCTCGACCTGCGGGAGGAGGGCTACGGCTTCCTGCGCACGACCGGCTCGGTGCCGGGCCCGTCCGACGTGTACGTCTCGATCAGCCAGGTGCGCCGCTTCGCCCTCCGCCGCGGCGACCGGATCGAGGGCGCGGCCCGCCCCGCCGGCGGCAACGAGAAGTACCCGGCCCTGGTGCGGGTGGACACCGTCGGCGGCCTCACCCCCGACGAGGCCCGCAACCGGCCCCGCTTCGACACCCTCACGCCGCTGTTCCCCGACCAGCGGCTGCGCATGGAGCTGCCGAAGGACGCCGACAACGTCACCGCCCGGATCATCGACCTCGTCGCCCCGATCGGGAAGGGTCAGCGGGGGCTGATCGTGTCCCCACCGAAGGCCGGCAAGACGACCGTCCTCAAGCAGATCGCCCACTCCATCGAGTCCAACGACCCCGACGTCGTGCTCATCGTCCTCCTCGTCGACGAGCGCCCCGAGGAGGTCACCGACATGCGCCGGTCCATCCGGGGCGAGGTCGTGGCGTCGACCTTCGACCGGCCGGCCGAGGAGCACACCCAGGTGGCCGAGCTCACCATCGAGCGGGCCAAGCGGATGGTCGAGGTCGGCAAGGACGTGGTGGTCGTCCTCGACGGGATCACCCGGCTGGCCCGGGCCTACAACCTCGCCCAGCCGGCCGGGGGGCGCGTGATGTCGGGCGGCGTCGACGCCGGCGCCCTCTACCCGCCCAAGAAGTTCTTCGGGGCGGCCCGCAACGTGGAGGAGGGCGGCTCGCTGACGATCCTCGCCACCGCCCTGGTCGAGACCGGCAGCAAGATGGACGAGGTCATCTTCGAGGAGTTCAAGGGCACCGGCAACATGGAGTTGCGCCTCGACCGCCGGCTGGCCGAGCGGCGGATCTACCCCGCCATCGACGTCACCGGCAGCTCCACCCGCCACGAGGAGCTGCTCTTCGGTCGGGAGCAACTGCAGCAGGTCTGGAAGCTGCGCCGGGTGCTGACGGCCCTCGGCGGCGACGGCAACCACGCCGCCGGCCTCGAGCTGCTCCTCGACCGGCTGCGCGCCACCCGCAGCAACGAGGACTTCCTCGCCGACCTGGCCCGCAACCCGGTGCCGGGCGTCTAGGCCATACTGGGAATGGCCGGACCGGGGCGAGCGTTCCACCGGGGACTGCCGAAGAGGAGACACCGATGAAGACCGAGATCCACCCCGAGTACCAGACCGCCACCGTTACCTGCTCCTGCGGCAACACGTTCACCACCCGGTCGACGAAGTCGTCGCTCACCACCGAGCTGTGCAACGCCTGCCACCCCTTCTACACCGGCAAGCAGAAGCTGGTGGACACCGGTGGGCGCGTGGAGCGCTTCGAGCGCCGGTACGGGCGGCGGGGCAAGAAGTCCTGATCGACGCCGACCGCCTCGGTCGGCTCCGCCAGGCCAAGCTGCGTGCCGTCGTCGCCGCCCGTTGGGGTGGCGGCGACCGCGTCGTAGGCGTCGTCCCGGGCGGGGCGTCGCTGCACGAGGGCACCCGCGGCTGGGTGCTGGTCGACGACGGGGAAAGGCGCAGCCTCGGCGCCGCGCTCGGTTGGGCGGAGCGCCAGGGGCTCAGCGAGCTGCACGTGGTGGTCGACGTGGCCGCCGACCCCTCCACCCCGGGTTACCTGGCGTGGCGGGCGGCCGCCTTCGCCGCCCCGCCGGCGGTGTGGGCCCTTGCCGGCCAGGAGTTGCAGCCGGCGACGGAGGAGCCGCCGCCCCCGGACCGCGTGCTCCCGGCGGCGGCTCTCGCCCTGGTCCCGCTGATCGAGGAGGAAGGAGCCGAAGCGGTCGTCGAGCACGGCGTGCTGCGGGCCGAGGTGCTCGGCCTGGAGGTGGCGCGGGGGGTCGCCGCCCCGAGCGGGGGCTGGCGCCTGGAGGTCGGTGTCGGAGCCCACGACCGGGCGGCGCTGGCCGAGCTGCGGCCCGGCGAGGACCCCCGGGCCGCCCTGCGGCGCGTCGTGGCCGCCGTCCGTCGCTTCCGCCGGGCCGGCGTGCCGGCCCACCCCGCCAACCTGCTCGCGCGCGAGCGCTGGTTGCGAGCGGTGCTGATCGCCCGGCCGGAGCTGATCGGTGTCGGAGCCCTGGCACCGCTGCCCCCGCCCCTGCCTCGCAGCGACCTGCGCCTCCCCTCGCTGGCGCCCGCCGCCGGCGAGGGGGTGGTGGTGGTCGCCTCGACCGGCGTCGACGTCGACCTGGTGCCGGCGGCGGCCTCGGTGCGCCGCGCCCACGACCCTGGCGCCCGGCTGGTGCTGGCGGTGCCCGAGGGCGACGACTACCCCCTGACCCGTCGCCTGGCTGCCGGGCTCGCCGAGCCGGCGGCGGTGCGGACCGTCCCACGGGACTGGCCGGAGGTCGGCCACCGGTAGGCTGACCGGCCGTGCTCGACCGGTTGCCTGGCCTCGAACGGGAGTACGAGCTGGTCCTCGCCCAGCTCGCCGATCCCGACGTCATCGCCGACCGGGCGCGCTTCCGGGACGCCTCCCGCCGCCACCGCGAGCTCGAGCCGGTCGTGCTCGCCGCCCGCGAGCGACGCCGGGTCGAGGGTGACCTCGGGGCGGCCAAGGAGATGCTCGGCGAGGCCGACGGGGCCGAGCGCGCCGAGCTGCGCCGGGAGGTGGAGACGGCCGAGGGGCGCCTCGCCGAGATCGACGAGGAGCTGCGGGTCCTGCTGCTCCCGCGCGACCCCAACGACGGCCGCAACGTGATCGTCGAGGTCCGTGGCGCCGAGGGCGGCGAGGAGGGCAACCTGTGGGCCCGCGACCTGCACGACATGTACCTCCGCTTCGCCGAGCGCAGCGGCCTGGGGGTGGAGCCCCTCGGCTCCGACCCGTCGGGGATGGGCGGCTACAACGAGGTGTCGTTCCTCGTGAAGGGCGAGCGGGCGTGGACCCTGCTCAAGTTCGAGGGAGGCACCCACCGGGTGCAGCGCGTCCCGGTCACCGAGTCCCAGGGGCGGGTCCACACCTCCACCGCCACCGTCACGGTCCTGCCCGAGGCGGAGGAGGTCGACGTCCACCTCGAGGAGAAGGACCTGAAGGTCGACGTCTACCGCTCGACCGGCCCCGGCGGGCAGTCGGTCAACACCACCGACTCGGCGGTGCGGATCACCCACCTGCCGACCGGGATGGTCGTGGCCATGCAGGACGAGAAGAGCCAGATCCAGAACCGGGCCAAGGCCCTCGCCGTGCTGCGGGCCCGGCTCCTCAAGGCCGAGCAGGACCGCCAGGCGGCGGAGGCGTCCCAGGCCCGCAAGAGCCAGGTCGGCGCCGGCGGCCGGGCCGACAAGATCCGGACCTACAACTACAAGGAGAACCGGGTCACCGACCACCGCATCGGCCTGACCCTCTACAAGCTCGACAAGGTCCTCGCTGGCGAGCTCGACGAGCTCGTCGACGGGCTCCTGGCCGACGAGCGGGCCCGCCAGCTGGCCGGTGAGGAGTGACGCACCCGGCGACCTGGCGGGAGCTGCACGGCGCCGCCGCCGACCGCCTCGGCTCCGCCCAGGAGGCCCGGTGGCTGGTGGAGGAGGCGTCCGGCGAGACCTGGCCCGCCTGCGCCGACGACCAGGTGCTGGTCCGTCCCGGCCGGCGCTTCGAAGCGATGCTCGAGCGGCGGGCGACGGGCGAGCCGCTCCAGTACGTCCTCGGCAGCTGGGGATTCCGGACCCTGGACCTGCTCGTCGACCGGCGGGTGCTGATCCCCCGTCCGGAGACCGAGGTGGTCGTCGGCGTCGCCCTGGAGCTGCTCGCCGGGCGGGCCCGACCGGTCGCCGCCGACCTCGGGACCGGCAGCGGCGCCATCGCCCTGTCCCTCGTGGCCGAGCACCCCGGCGTGCAAGTCTGGGCGACCGACGTGTCGGCCGAGGCGCTCGACGTGGCCCGAGCCAACGCCGCCGGCGTCGGCGGCCGGGCGGCGCCGAGGGTGCGCTTCGCCGAGGGGGCGTGGTGGGAGGCCCTCCCCGACGACCTGCGGGGGCGGCTCGACCTGGTGGTGTCCAACCCGCCGTACCTGTCGACCGCCGAGCTCGTGGCCCTCGACCGGTCGGTGCGGGACTGGGAGCCCGCCACCGCCCTGGCCTCGGGGCCCGCCGGCACCGAGGCGTTCGCCGCCCTCGTCGCCGGCGCTCCGGCCTGGCTGGCGGAGGGGGGGGCGCTCGTCGTGGAGCTCTCGCCGCCGCAGGTCCCCGACGTCACCTCCCTCGCCACCGCCGCCGGCCTGCGCGACGTCGAGGTCCGCCCCGACCTCGCCGGGCGTGACCGGGTGCTGGTGGCCCGGCGATGACCGCCCCCATCCTGCCCGTCACCGGCGGCGAGCCGCCGGCCGAGGCGGTGGCGGCCCTGCGCGCGGGTCAGGTGGTCGGCGTGCCCACCGACACCGTCTACGGGCTGGCCGTCGACCCGTGGCGCCCCGGCGCCACCGCCCGCCTCTTCGCCGTCAAGCAGCGACCCCATGACGTCGCCCTGCCGGTCCTCGTCGCCGGCGTCGACCAGGCCCGCCGGCTGCTGCACACCCTGCCCGAGCGGGCGGAGGCGCTGATGGCGGCCTTCTGGCCGGGGGCGCTCACGATCGTCGTGCCCGCGCCGCCCGACCTCGGTGCCGACCTCGGCGGGGACGGCCGCACGGTCGGTGTGCGCTGCCCGGACCACGCCCTCATCCGGGCCCTGGCCGCTGCCACCGGGCCGCTCGCGGTCACCAGCGCCAACCGCCACGGGGGGGCGCCTTTCCCCTCCGCGTCCGCTATGGCCGACGGGCTGGACGGCGTCGCCCTCGTCCTCGATGGTGGCGCCTGCGCCGGGGAGCCGTCGACCGTCGTCGCCGTGGAGGGTGGCGAGGTGCGGCTGCTGCGGCCCGGGGCCGTGTGGCCGAGGGTCCAGGACCTAGAGTGAGCAGCGTGGCAGACGACCCCGAGCTGTTCGGGCTGATCGAGCGCGAGCTCGAACGGCAGAACACGACCCTCCAGCTCATCGCCTCGGAGAACTTCACGTCGCGGGCGGTGATGTCGGCGACCGGGTCCGTGCTCACCAACAAGTACTCCGAGGGCTACCCCGGCAAGCGCTACTACGGCGGCAACCAGGTGGTCGACGACGTCGAGGACCTCGCCCGCCGCCGGGTGTGCGAGCTGTTCGGCGCCGAGCACGCCAACGTGCAGCCCCACTCGGGCTCCAACGCCAACCTGGCCGTCTACCTCGCGACCCTCGACGCCGGCGACACGGTGCTCGGCCTGCGTCTCGACCAGGGCGGCCACCTCACCCATGGCTCGCCGGTCAACATCTCCGGCCGCTACTACGACTTCGTGTCCTACGGCGTCACCGACAGCGACGAACGCATCGACGTCGACGAGCTGCGCCGCCTCGCCGAGCAGCACCGGCCCAAGCTGATCGTCGCCGGCGCCACCGCCTACCCCCGCGTCATCGACCCCGCCCCGATCCGGGAGGTCGCCGACGCCGTGGGCGCCCGGTTCCTCTTCGACGCCGCCCACGTCGCGGGCCTCATCGCCGGGGGGGTCCACCCCAACCCCACCGGAGTCGCCGACGTCGTCACCTTCACCACCCACAAGACCCTCCGGGGCCCCCGCGGCGGCTGCATCCTCTCGGGCGGCGACCTGGCCGCCGCCATCGACAAGGCCGTCTTCCCCGGCCTGCAGGGCGGCCCACTCGACCACGTGGTCGCCGGCAAGGCGGTCGCCTTCCACGAGGCGCTCCAGCCCGGGTTCAAGGCGTACGCCGCCCAGATCGTGCGCAACGCCCGGGCCCTCGCCGCCGCCCTCGCCGGGCACGGCCTGCGGATCGTCTCGGGCGGCACCGACACCCACCTGCTGCTGGTCGACCTGCGCCGCTTCGACGCCGACCTGACCGGCAAGAAGGCCCAGGAGTCGCTCGACCGGGCCGGCATCACCTGCAACAAGAACACGATCCCCGGCGACCCACGCTCGCCGTTCGTCACCAGCGGGCTGCGCCTCGGGACCCCGGCGGTCACCACGACCGGCATGCGGGAGCCGGAGATGGAGCAGATCGCCGAGCTGATCGCGCGGGTCCTCCGCCGTCCCGACGACGCAGGCGAGCTGGCGGCGGTGCGCGACCTCGTCGCCTCGCTCTGCTCCAAGTTCACGCCCTACCCCTGATGCGCCCCCGACCGCCGAGCGGCGCGGCGCGGGTGTCGTGAGCGACTGGATCGACTACCTCGTCTGCGGCGGCGTCGCCGCCGCCGTGACGCTGGTGATGACCGGCGTCGTACGGTGGGCGGCGGTCCGCTTCTCGATCGTCGTCCTCCCCGACGAGCGTCGGGTCCACGAGCGGCCCACGCCGACGCTCGGCGGGGCGGCCATGTTCGCCGGCTTCCTGGTCGCCATGTGCGTGGCGTCGCAGCTGCCGGCATTCCACCAGCTCTTCCAGTCCAACTCCGAGCCGCTCGGGGTGGTCCTCGCCGCCGGGGTCATCTTCGCCGTCGGCACCGGCGACGACCTGCGGGACATGTCGCCCCCGGCGAAGATGTCGGGGCAGGTGCTGGCCGGCACCGTGCTGTACCTGCTCGGGGTGGCGATGCTGTTCTTCCGCATCCCCTTCGTCCACACCACCCTGGTGCTCTCACCGGACCTGTCGCCGGTCTTCACCGTGGCCTGGGTGGTCGTGATCGCCAACGCCGTCAACTTCATCGACGGCCTCGACGGCCTGGCCGCCGGGATCATCGCCATCGCCTCCGGTGCCTTCTTCGTCTACTCCCACCAGTTCCTCGCCGTCCAGGGCCTCGCCACCAACGTCGGGCCGCTGCTGGCGATCATCGCCTGCGGTGCCTGCGTCGGCTTCCTGCCCCACAACTTCCACCCCGCCAAGATCTTCATGGGCGACGCCGGGGCCATGCTCCTCGGGTTGCTCATGGCCGCCAGCACCATGTCGGTGGTGGGGGAGAGCGACGTCAGCTCGCCGGGCCGCACCTTCTTCACCTTCGCCCCGATCCTCATCCCGTTCTTCATCCTCGGGATCCCGCTGCTCGACACGGCGTGGGCGATCGTCCGGCGGGCGAGCCGGCGCTCGAGTCCCGCCGTGGCCGACAAGAACCACCTGCACCACCGCCTCATGCGGCTCGGCCACGGTCAGACCCGGGCGGTGCTCATCCTGTGGTCGTGGACCGCCCTGCTGTCGGGGCTGGTGCTCTGGCCGGTCGTGACCGGCCACGACTCCATCGCCGTCCCGGCCGCCGTCGGCGCCCTCGGGATCGTGCTCTACACCGTCTTCGCCCGGGGCCGGAAGGCGTCCGACGCACCCGCCGCCGAGGGGGCCGCACCGCCGGCGGGAGCGGCGCCCGCAGCCCCGGCCGAGCAGGGTTCGGAGTCGCCGCACGTCACCGCCTCCCGGGCGCGGGCCCACGCCCGCGCCGGGGCGCGCAGCCGGGCCCATGCCCGGGCGCGATCCGCCGGGGAGTAGCGTGGCGACCGTCACATCCTGATCGCCGAGCGGATTTGCGGGTAACCACACCGCTTCCGTAGCCTGGCGCCCGTGCAAACGGGCGTCACCTGTCCTTCGGCGCGGACGGCGGACCGTCCTCCGGCGGGCTCTCGGCCTCCGGTGGCGAGGAGTGTTCGTGGCGAGTGAAACCGGCCTGACCAGCGTCCTCGGGGGCTTCCCGGTCCTCGGGGTGGAACGGATCGTGCGGAGGACCCTCGTCAGCGCGGGGGTGGCCATCCTCGCCGCCGCCGTGGTGGCCATCCTCGCCGGCTACCCGCTCATCGCCCCGGGCCTGGTCGTCGGGCTCGTCCTGGCGGTGCTCAACCACCGGGTGTTCCAGAGCTCGGCGATGCGCTACATCGACCCCGAGGGCAGCGTGCGCCGCAAGCCGTTCACCGGCAGCGTGCTCGCCCGACTGGGGCTGTGCACCGCCGTGGCCGTCGTGCTGCTGATCTGGGTGCGGGCGATGGGCTTCGGGGTGATCGCCGGGCTCGCCATCTTCCAGGGGGCGATGCTCGTCAACGCCGTGGTCGCCCTGATCCACTACCAGCGGGCCGAGATCGGGGGAGGGATGCCCCGTGGGTAGCCACCTGCTGGGCGCCATCAACGTCCCGATCGGCGACCACCTCACCGCCGGTCCGCTCAACGTCGACACCATGTACACGACGACCATCGCCGTGATCGTGGTGATCGCGCTCGGCCTGTGGGCCCGCAGCAAGATGACCTCGGGCGAGCCGGGCAAGGTCCAGCTGGTGTGGGAGTCGGTGGCCGGTTTCATCGGCGACCAGGCCGAGGGTGCCCTCGGCCCCAACGCCCGCGAGGTGGTCCCCTGGGGGATCACCATCTTCATGCTGGTGCTCGTCGCCGACTGGATCGAGATCCTGCCCGGGATCTTCCACGGCAAGGACTACCTGCCGTCGCCGAGCGCCGACGTCAACTTCTGCTACGCCCTCGGCATCACGGTCTGGCTGGTCACCAACTTCGCCGGTATCCGTGCCCGGGCCAAGCGGACCGGCAGCTGGGGCAAGGGCTACGTCCAGTGGCTCAAGATGTTCTTCGAGCCGCTGCACTTCGTCGAGCACATCACCCGATGGCTGACCCTCGCCCTGCGGCTCTTCGGCAACATCTTCGCCGGCAGCATCATGATCGCCCTGCTGCTGGCCTTCCCCGTCTACTTCTTCCCGGCCACCATCGGCTTCACGGTGGTCTGGAAGCTGTTCGACATGTTCATCGGGGTGGTCCAGGCATTCATCTTCGCCCTGCTGACGATCCTCTACTGGCAGTTCAACGTCGAGACGCACTGAGCCCTCCGGCAACCGCCGAGTCCCACGGTCCGGCGCAGCCGGGTCCTCAAACCCCCGCAGAGCGACGTCGGCAAGGGTCCGGCGAGCCGAGCAAGAGACAGGAGACCAACCACAGTCATGGCTGTTGACTACACCAAGGCGATCGAGATGGCCGGTGCGTTCACCGGCGGTGGCCTCGCCCTCGGGGGCGGTGCCATCGGCGCCGCCGTCGGCGACGGCCTCGCCGGTAGCTCGACCATCGCCGGCATCGCCCGCCAGCCGGAGGTGCAGGGCCGCCTCTACACGACCATGTTCCTCATCATCGGCCTGGTCGAGGGCATGTACTTCATCAACCTCGCCTTCATGGCCCTCTTCGTCTTCGTCCTCAAGTAAGGGCCCTCCATGCTGCTCGCAGCGACCAAGAACTTCTTGGTCCCCAACCTGACCTTCGTCTTCGAGCTGGTCGCCTTCCTGATCGTGCTCGCCATCCTCTGGCGTTACGTGCTGCCCCCGCTGCAGAAGGCGCTCGACGACCGCCAGGCCAGCATCCGGCAAGGGATCCTCGACAGCGAGGAGGCCAAGCGCCGGCTGGCCCAGACCGAGGCCGACTACCAGCAGGCCATGGACGAGGCCCGCGTGAAGGCCCGGGAGATGGCCGACGAGGCCCGGCGCATCGGCGAACAGCTGCGGGACGAGGCGCGCCGGCGCGGCGAGCAGGAAGCCGAGCGGATCGTCGCCGCCGCCCGGTCGGAGATCGAGGCGTCGGTCCGCCGGGCCACCGAGGACCTGCGGCGCGACGTCACCGGGCTGGTGGTCGCCGTGGTCGAGAAGGTCGTCGGCGAGGGTCTCGACCCCGAGGCGCACCGGGGCCTCATCGACCGCACGATCAGCGAGATCGAGGCCGAGGCGGCCGCCCCGACGTCCGCCTCCGCCCCCTGATGCGCGAGCGCATCCGCGGCTACGCCGACGCCCTCCTCGAGGACGCCGTCGCCTCCGGCCGGATCGCGGCCGTCGCCGACGGCGTCGCCGGGGTGGCTGCGCTGCTCGAGGTGTCCGACGAGCTGCGTGACGTCCTGACCGACCCGGGCGTCGCCCCCCACACCCGGCGGGCGGTGGTCCAGGACCTCTTCGGTGGGCGCATCGACGCCGACGCCGTGCGGCTCGTGCAGCACGTCATCGACAGCGACCGGGCCCCCGACCTCCCCGACGACGTGGCGTGGCTCGCCACCCGCTCGGCGGCGATCCGGGACCACCGGCGGGAGATCGGCATCACCACCGTGGGCCGCCACGCCGCCCTCGAGCGCTCCGAGGGGTACGCCACCGCCGTCCTCGAGGGCGTCGACGGCCAGGGGCCGCTGTCGGAGCTCGAGGACCAGCTGTTCCGCTTCGAGCGGGCGCTCGACGCCTCACCCGAGCTCACCCAGGTGCTCACGAGCCGTGACCTGCCGGTCGAGGCGCGGGCCGGTGTCGTGCACGACCTGCTCGCCGAGCGGGCGCTCGACGCCACCCGCCGCCTCGCCACCTACCTGACCCACGTGGGCCGTCCCCGGGACTACATCGAGCTGCTCCAGGCGCTCGTCGCCCGCATCGGCGAGGAGGCCCACCGCCGGGTCGCCCTCGTGCGCTCCGCCGTCGCCCTGACGGCCGAGCAGGAGGACCGTCTGTCCGCCGCGCTCTCCCGTATCGTGGGACAGCAGGTGGACGTGCGAGTCACCGTCGACCCCACCGTTCTCGGCGGCTTCGTGGCGACCATCGGCGACACCGTGGTCGACGCGAGCGTCCGTCACCGTCTGGACCTGCTCCGGGAGCGCCTGACGACGCTGCCCGAGGCCACCACCATCTGAGGAGCACCTGATGGCCGAGCTCACGATCAACGCGGCGGACATCGCCGAGGCCCTGCGGCGCAACGTCGCCGACTACCGACCGGGCGTGGCCCGGGAGCAGGTGGGGCGCATCATCACCGTCGGCGACGGCATCGCCCGGGTGTCCGGGCTGGCCGACGCCGCGGTCAACGAGTTGCTCGAGTTCGAGAGCGGCGCCGTCGGCCTCGCCCTCAACCTCGACGAGGAGTCGATCGGCGCCGTCGTCCTCGGCAGCGTCGACGACATCGACGAGGGCCAGGCGGTGCGTGCCACCGGCCGGATCCTCTCGGTGCCCGTCGGCGACGGTCTGCTCGGCCGGGTCGTCAACCCCCTCGGTGAGCCGATCGACGGCCGGGGCCCGATCGAGGCCAGCGAGGAGCGCCGGCTCGAGGTCCAGGCCCCCGGCATCACCGCCCGCCAGCCGGTGGGCGAGCCGCTCCAGACCGGCATCAAGGCCATCGACGCCATGACCCCCATCGGGCGGGGTCAGCGGGAGTTGATCATCGGCGACCGCAAGACAGGCAAGACGACCGTCGCCATCGACACCATCATCAACCAGCGCGGCCAGGGCGTGAAGTGCATCTACGTCGCCATCGGCCAGAAGGGCTCGACGGTCGCCCAGACCGTCGACATCCTCCGGGAGTACGGCGCCCTCGAGTACACCGTCGTGGTGAGCGCCCCCGCCTCGGAGCCGGCGCCGTTCAAGTACCTCGCTCCCTACGCCGGCTGCGCCATGGGCCAGCACTGGATGGACAACGGCGAGGCCGCCCTCATCGTCTACGACGACCTGTCGAAGCAGGCCGAGGCCTACCGCCAGCTGTCGCTGCTGCTGCGCCGGCCGCCGGGGCGCGAGGCCTACCCCGGCGACGTGTTCTACCTGCACAGCCGGCTGCTCGAGCGGGCGGCGAAGCTGTCCGACGAGCGCGGCGGCGGGTCGCTGACCGCCCTGCCGATCATCGAGACCAAGGCCGGCGACATCTCCGCGTACATCCCCACCAACGTGATCTCGATCACCGACGGCCAGGTGTTCCTCGAGGCCGATCTCTTCTACGCCGGCATCCGCCCCGCCATCAACGTCGGCAACTCGGTGTCCCGGGTGGGTGGCGCCGCCCAGATCAAGGCGATGAAGTCCGTGGCGGGCACCCTCAAGCTCGACCTGGCGCAGTTCCGGGACCTGGAGAGCTTCGCCACCTTCGGGTCCGAGCTCGACAAGGTCTCCCAGGCCCAGCTGGACCGGGGCTACCGGCTCACCGAGCTGCTCAAGCAGCCCCAGAACCAGCCGGTCCCCGTCGAGGAGCAGGTCGTCGCCATCTACGCCGGCACGCACGGCTTCCTCGACGACATCCCCGTCTCCGACGTCCGCCGCTTCGAGCAGGAGCTGCTGCAGTACCTGAAGGGCGAGCAGCCGCAGCTGCTCGAGACGGTGCGCACCACCAAGGCGCTCCCCGACGCCGACGCCCTCGACGCCGCGATCAAGGCCTTCAAGGGCGTGTTCGCGGTGACGCCCGAGCGGGCCGCGCAGTAGCGGTGGCGGGCGGTCAGGAGCGGATCCTGCGGCGGCGGATCCGCAGCATCCAGTCGACGAAGAAGATCACCCGGGCGATGGAGCTGATCGCCGCCTCGCGCATCGTGCGCGCCCAGCAGGCGATCGCCGCCGCCCGGCCCTACGTCGACAAGATGGCGGAGGTCGTCGGCCACCTGGCCGACACCCCCGACGCCCGCAACCATCCCCTGTTCCGCGAGCCGGAGTCGCTGCGCCGGGCGGCGATCGTCGTCATCGCCGGTGACCGCGGCCTGTCGGGTGCGTACAACTCCTCGGTGCTGCGCGCCGCGGAGCGGCGGATCCGCGAGCTCGAGGGCGCCGGGGCCGACGTGATGCTGGTCTCGGTCGGTCGCAAGGTCGGCAACCACTTCCGCTACCGCCACCGGGAACCGGCGGCCGCCTTCACCGGCGTCGCCGACCGCCCCGGGCCCGACGACGCCAAGGCGATCACCGACGTCGTCATGGAGGCCTATGCCACCGGCGAGCTCGACCAGATCGACCTGGTGTACACCCACTTCGAGTCGATCGGCCGTCAGGTGGTGACGGTCCGGAAGCTCGTGCCGATCGAGCGGTC
>DASSZM010000209.1:0-4496 GCA_035702855.1 Acidimicrobiales bacterium
TCCACCTGGCCGTCGAGGCCCCCCTCCAGCGGTGGTGCGCCTCGGTCCCCGGCCTGATGCCCGCCTTCGACGTGAGCTACATGCTCCTGCACCTGGCCGCCCTCGGCGGCGTGCTGCTGTGGCTGTACAGGTGTCACCATCGCGGGTACGTGGAGCTGCGCACGGCCGTGCTGATCACCAGTGCCGTGAGCCTGGTGTGCTTCGTGTTGCTGCCGACGGCCCCACCCCGGCTGGCCGGGCTCGGCATCGTCGACTCCATCTCCCACTTCGGGGTCACCGAGGGCTCCAGCACGCTGACGCTCTTCTACAACCCCTACGCCGCCTTCCCCAGCCTGCACGAGGCGTACGCGGCACTGACCGGCTGGGCGATCCGGCGCCAGGCACGCAACCGGGTGCTGTGGCTGGTCGGCGGCGTCGTCATGCCGATCTGGGTGGCCGTCGAGGTGATCGCCACCGGCAACCACTTCGTGATCGACGTGGTTGCCGGCATCCTCACCGCCGAGCTGGGCCGGGTGGTCGCCGTCCGCCTCCACCGGCGGGCGGCTCAGCGCAGCCCGGCGAAGAGGTCGTCCTCGGGGACCGCCGCCCCGCTGCGGTCCGACGCCCGCACGAACCACTCCTGCCCGAAGAACCTCCCGTAGAGGTCGGGCCCGAGCCGCAGGAAGAACACGTTGTCCGCCTGGCTGGCGTGGGCGGCGAGGGCGGCGAACTTGGCGTCCACGTAACCCGAGACGTCGACGGCGGTCGTGACGAGCTCGTCGGGGGTGCCCCAGTCCGGCTCCTCGGCCTCGGCGAACTGCCCCTCCTCGCGGTCGCTCGGGCCCGGCGGCTCCACCCCGGCCTCGCGCAGGGCGGCGGCGAACTCGGCCAGCCCGGAGCGGGGCACGGCGGTGTGGTACAGCTTCGCCGGCACGCCCGAGGTCTCGGCGGCGGCGGTGGCGATGCGGTGGGCCATGATGTGGTCGGGGTGGCCGTAGAAGCCGTTGGCGTCGTAGGTGACCACCACCTGCGGGCGGTGGCGCTCCATGAGCTCGACCAGCGGCGCGGCCGCCTCGGCGACGTCCATGCCCCAGAACGCACCGGGCTCGTCATTGGTCGCCCAGCCCATCATCCCCGAGTCGCGGTAGCCGAGCAGCTCCAGGCTGCCGACGCCGAGCAGCTCGGCGGAGCGCCGCAGCTCGACCAGCCGGGCGGCCGCCACCGCCTCACGGTCGTGGCCGGGCTCCCCCGGCTTCACCCCGCCGGGCCCGTCGCCACAACTGCCGTCGGTGCAGGTCACCAGCACGGTCCGCACCCCCTCGGCGGCGTAGCGGGCGAGCACCCCGCCGGTGCTGGTCGCCTCGTCGTCGGGGTGGGCGTGCACGGCCATGAGGCACAGCGGGGAGTCGGTCGTCACCGGGGGGACGCTACCGGCCGGACCGCCCGTTGCCGGCCGGTGGGTTCAGCGGCCGGCGGCCGGGGCGGTCGCCGCGACCGGCGCGGGGTGCCCGAACCAGTGGCCCTGGGCCAGGTCGCAGCCGAGGGCCCGGAGGCGGGCGGCCTGGCCGGCGGTCTCCACCCCCTTGGCGACGGTGACGACCCCGAGGGTCCGGGCCAGGTCCACCACGGCCACCACCACGTCGTCGTCGGGCTGGCGGCCGAGGCCGGCGGTGAAGCTGCGGTCGAGCTTGAGCGCCGCCACCGGCAGGCGTCGCAGGTCGGCGAGGTTGGCGGCCCTGGTGCCGAAGTCGTCCAGGGCGAGGCGCACCCCGAGGCCGGCGAGCCGGTCGACCGTGGCCCGGGCCGGGCCGTCCACGCCGACCAGCGCCGACTCGGTGAGCTCCAGGTACAACCGGTCCGGCTCGAGGCGGTGGGCGGCCAGCAGGGCCCGCACCTCCTCGACCAGCGCCGGGCGCAGCTGGCGGGCGGCGACGTTGACCGACAGCGCCGCCCCGTCGGGCCACCCGGCGGCGTCGGCGACCGCCCGGCGCAGCACCGCCGAGCCGACGTCGACGATCAGGTCGGTCTCGCCGGCGACCCGGACCAGGTCGCCGGCCTCCACCGGCTCGTCACCATCGGCACCACCGACGCGAACCAGGGCCTCGCGGGCGACGACGTGGCCGTCGCCGAGCGCCACGATCGGCTGGTAGTGGACGGCCACGCCGCCGGACCGCAGGGCGGCACGGACGCGGCCCTCGGTGTCGAGGCGGTGGCGGGCACCGAGCTGCATCGCCGGCTCGAAGACCACGCAGCGGTCCCGGCCCTGCTCCTTCGCCTTGTACAGGGCGGTGTCGGCCTGGCGCAGCAGCTCGTCGGGGGCGACGTCCACGCCGACGGCGACACCGATCGAGCAGGTCGGGGACAGCGGGACACCCTCGACGACGAGGGGCTGGGCCACCGCCGCCCGGATCCGCTCGGCGATGGCGACGGCGGCGGGGACCGCCGCCACCCGCTCGGCCAGCACGACCAGCTCGTCACCACCGAGCCGGCACACCACGTCGCTCGGGCGCAGCGAGTGGCGGACCCGGCTGGCCAGGGCGACGAGGACGGCGTCGCCGGCGCCGTGACCGAGCGAGTCGTTGACGTGCTTGAAGTGGTCGAGGTCCACGAACAGCAGGGCGCAGCGCGATCCCTCGGCCCGCATCCGCCCCAGGGCGTCGGCGAGCCGCTCGAGCAGCGTCGCCCGGTTGGGCAGGCCGGTCAGCGAGTCGTGCTGGGCGTGGTGGGCGAGACGACGCGTCGCCTCCACCCAGTCGGTGACGTCCACCAAGGAGAGCACCACGCCGGCCAGCCCCCCGTCGGGGCGCCGCAGGGGCCGGGAGGACGACCGCACCCAGCGCCGCTCCCCCGCGGCGCGCTGCACGCCCCACACGTAGCCGTCGACCGGCCGGCCGCTGGCGACGGTCTCACGGGCGGGGAGCTCCTCGGGGCTCATGGGCCGGCCGTCGAGGGCGACGAGCCGGGCCTCCCCGACGGCCCCACCGGCGAGGAGCGCCGCGGGGTCGGGGCCGAGGAGGTGACGGGCGGCGGCGTTGGCGACGGTGGGGCGGGCGGTGCCGTCGGGCCCGACGTCGCAGACGACCACCCCTTCGGCCAGGGTCTCGAGGACGCTCGCCGGGTCGGCCGGGGGCGCCTCACCCGTCGCCCCGAGAACCGGGGCCCGCAGGCCGGCGAGCACCCGCAGGGCGCCGGCGGCCGGCTCGTCGGGGCTGTCGCGCATGGTGAGCGTCATCGGGGACGGCTCCCGTCGCCGCCCCCGGGGAGGCGGTCGGGTCGAGGCTCGGGGCGGCACCCGTAGGGCCGGGCGGGAGCGGGCACACCGGGAGTGATACCGCGCAACGTAGCGATCACCCGACTCTTTGTGGTGGACCCCGGGCGGCCGGGAGCCCCGGCTCCCGCCGGCAGCGGGACGGCGGGGCCTTTCCCCTCCGACTAGCGCAGGTCGCCCAGGCGGCTCTTCTGCACCTTCCCCAGGGCGTTGCGGGGCAGCGCCGGAACCCGGACCACCCGCCGGGGCCGCTTGTGCGCCGCCAGCCGCTCCCCCACCCACGCTCCGAGGTCGCCCACGTCGCCCTCGGTCACGACGTAGGCCACCACCACCTGGCCGAGGTCGTCGTCGGGTTCCCCCACCACCGCCGCCTCCCGCACCCCCGGGTGGGCCAGCAGCGTCGCCTCGACCTCCCCGGCACCCACCCGGAACCCGCCGGTCTTGATCAGGTCGGTCGAGGCCCGTCCCACGATGCGGTGCGCGCCGTCGGGCCCGACGGTCACGGCGTCGCCGGTGACGAACCAGCCGTCGGGCGTGAAGCTCGCCGCCGTGTCCGCCGGCCGCCCCAGGTACCCGGTCATGAGGGTCGGCCCCCGCACCTGCAGCCCGCCGATCGACTCCCCGTCGGCGGGGACCTCCGCCCCGTCCTCCCCGACCACCCGGGCGGCGACGCCGGCCAGCGGACCGCCCACCGAACCCGCCCGCCGGGTCCCGCCGACCCGGCCGCTCAAGGTGATCAGCGTCTCGGTCATCCCGTAGCGCTCGAGCAGCCGGTGGCCGCAGCGGGCCTCCACGGCGTCGAACACCGTCACCGGCAGCGGCGCGCTGCCCGACACCAGCAGGCGGGCCGCCCGCAGCGCCCCGGCGACCGGCGACTGCGCCACCCGACCCCACACGGTCGGCACGCCGAAGCAGAGGGTCCCGCCCCGATTGGCGACGGCGTCGGCGTAGCCCTCCGGCGTCGGCCGGCCGGTGTGCACGAGCCGCCCGCCCCGGCGCAGCGGGCCGAGGACGCCGAGGATCAGGCCGTGCACGTGGTAGAGGGGCAGACCGTGGGCGACGGTGTCGCCGGCGGTCCATCCCCAGGCGTCGGCCAGGGCGTCGAGGTCGAAGGCGATCGCCTCGGCGGTGACGGCCACCCCCTTGGGCGGGCCGGTGGTGCCGCTGGTGTAGAGGATGCAGGCCGGGGGTGGGGGCGCCGGGGCGGGCGGCCCGGGCGCCGGGGCGGGCGGCTCGGCGGCGTGCCGGT
>DASSZM010000039.1:0-15011 GCA_035702855.1 Acidimicrobiales bacterium
GGCGGTTCCGCCCCGAGCGCGACCGGGTCCACGGCGACGGGGACGGCGCCCGCCGGCCGTGCCTCGGCAGCGCCGTCGGACTGGTCCACGGGCGTCGACGACGAGACCGACACCGGCGACGGGCGCGACGCCTTCCTGGAGGACGGCTCGGCGGCCGCCGACCAGGGCGGCGCCAGCCGGCCGCCGACACCGGTCCCGCCCCGCAGCGGCGCCGGGCGCACCCCGCCCCGGCCGCGCAAGAAGAAGCGGCACTGACGCCACCGACGCCCCGGGGCGTGGCCCGCCAGCGCTGAGCACGGGGCGTGGCCGCGGGGTCTGCGGCTCACGCACGGGCAAGCGGTAGCGTGAATCAGTGGCCCTCGAGACCGACGCCGTCAGTGCCCTGATCCGGGACGTGGTCGACTTCCCCCAGGCGGGGGTGGTCTTCAAGGACATCACGCCCCTGCTGGCCGACGAGCGTGCCTTCGGGGCGTGCGTGGAGGCGCTGGCGGACTCCTTCGAGGGCGCCGCCGTCGACAAGGTCGTGGGCATCGAGGCGCGCGGCTTCATCGTCGCCGCGCCGGTGGCCCTCCGCCTGGGCGCCGGCTTCGTCCCGGTTCGCAAGGCGGGGAAGCTGCCGTGGCGTGTGGAGCGCGAGACCTACGCCCTCGAGTACGGCAACGACGTGCTCGAGATCCACGCCGACGCCATCGCCCCCGGCGAGCGGGTGCTCGTCATCGACGACGTGCTCGCCACCGGCGGAACCGCCTCCGCCGTCACCCGCCTCGCCGGCCGCCTCGGCAGTGAGGTGGTCGGCTTCGGTTGCATCATCGAGCTGGGCTTCCTGGGCGGTCGCTCGCGCCTGGACGGCGTGCCCGCCGTCTCGCTGGTGAGCTACCCATGACCCTCCGGACCTCGGGCCGACGGTGAGCCGGGTGGAGGGCGTCGGGCGCGGGCGGGCGGTGGCGACGGTCGAGCGCGTGCTGCCCTGGCGGCGCCAGGTCCAGACCGCCGACGCCCTCAACCCCCTCATCAGCGCCTACCGCCGCCGGCACCCCAAGAGCGACCCGACGCTGCTGCTGCACGCCTACGACGTCGCCGACCGCGCCCACGAGGGTCAGCTGCGGTCCTCCGGTGAGGCGTACATCTCGCATCCGCTGGCGGTGGCGACCATCCTCGCCGGCCTCGGCCTCGACGACGTGACCTGCGCCGCCGCCCTGCTCCACGACGCCGTCGAGGACACGATCGTCACCCTCGAGGACCTCGAGTCGGAGTTCGGGTCGACGATCACCGCCATCGTCGACGGGGTCACCAAGCTCGACCGGCTCCGCTTCGACTCCAAGCAGGCGCAGCAGGCGGCGACGATCCGCAAGATGCTGGTGGCGATGGCGAAGGACCCCCGGGTCCTCTTGATCAAGCTGGCCGACCGCCTCCACAACATGCTGACCCTCGCCGCCCTGCCCGAGTGGAAGCAGAAGCGCACCGCCCAGGAGACGCTGGACATCTACGCGCCCCTGGCGCACCGCTTCGGCATCCAGGACATCAAGTGGCAGCTGGAGGACCTGGCGTTCGCCACCATGCACCCCCGCCGTTACGCCGAGATCGAGCAGATGGTGGCGACCCGGGCCCCCGAGCGCGACCTGTACCTCACCCAGGTGATCGGCCAGGTCGAGGAGCGGATGGCGGCGGCCCGCATCGACGGCCAGGTCACCGGCCGGCCCAAGCACCTCTACTCGATCTACGAGAAGATGGTCGTGAAGGGCAAGGAGTTCGACGAGATCTACGACCTCGTCGGCGTGCGGATCCTCGTCGACTCGGTCAAGGACTGCTGGGCCGCCCTCGGCGCCATCCACGGGGCGTGGACCCCGGTGCAGGGGCGCTTCAAGGACTACATCAACACGCCCAAGTTCAACCTGTACCAGTCGTTGCACACCACGGTCGTCGGGCCGCAGGGCAAGCCCCTCGAGGCGCAGATCCGCACCTGGGAGATGCACAGCCGGGCGGAGCGGGGCATCGCCGCCCACTGGGGCTACAAGGAGCAGGCGTCGGCCGCCGACGTGGCGTGGCTGCAGCGCATCGTGGACTGGTCGAGCGAGAGCACCGACCCCGCCGAGTTCCTCGAGACGCTGAAGCTCGACCTCGAGACCGACGAGGTCTTCGTGTTCACCCCCAAGGGCGACGTCATCACCCTGCCGGCCGGGGCCACCCCGATCGACTTCGCCTACAGCATCCACACCGAGATCGGCCACCGCTGCATCGGTGCCCGGGTCAACGGGCGGCTGGTGCCGCTCGACTCCAAGCTCGTCTCCGGTGACAGCGTCGAGATCTTCACCTCCAAGGTCCCGTCGGCCGGCCCGAGCCGCGACTGGCTGAAGATCGCCGCCACCCCCCGCGCCCGCTCGAAGATCCGGCAGTGGTTCAGCCGGGAGCGGCGGGAGGACGCCATCGAGTCCGGGCGCGAGGAGCTCACCAAGGCGATCCGCAAGGAGGGGCTGCCGGTCCAGAAGCTCGCCAGCTCCCCGATGCTGATCGAGTTGGCGGCGTCGATGAACTACACGGACCTCGACGCCCTCCACGCCGCCATCGGCGAGGGGCACGTGTCGGCCCGGTCCGTGGCCCAGCGCATGGCCCGCGACCTGCGGGCCGGTGAGCACGAGGAGCAGCTCCCGGCGACCGCCCGGCGGCCGAGGCGGGGCGGCTCCCGTCAGGGCGTCCACGTCGAGGGCCTCGATGACGTCATGGTGCGCCTGTCCCGCTGCTGCACCCCGGTGCCGGGCGACGAGATCATCGGCTTCGTCACCCGCGGTCGGGGGGTGAGCGTCCACCGCAGCGACTGCTCCAACGCCGCCGCCCTCTCCGCCGACGAGGTGGGCCGGCTCATCGAGGTCGAGTGGGACGACCGGGGCGGCTCGTTCACCGCCGCGGTGGAGCTCAAGGCGCTCGACCGGACCCGGCTCGGTGTCGACGTGTGGAAGGTCTTCTCGGACCACCACCTCAACATCCTGCGCAGCGAGACGCTGACCAGCGCCGACCGGGTGACCCGGATGCGCTTCGAGTTCGAGCTCGCCGACCCTGCCCACCTCGACTCGGTCCTCAACGCCATCAAGCGGATCGACAGCGTCTACGACGCCTACCGGGTGCTGCCCAACCGGGGCTGAGCCCGCCTTCCACGAGGCGGCCTCCCCGGTCCGCGCCGCCGCCCGCCCGACGGTCAATCTGGGCCGGGGTGGCGGCGACCGGGGGCACCGGCGGTGGCGAAGGCCCCCACCTGCCGGTCGGAGCCGCCCTGTTCGGGTCGAGGTGGGGGCGTTCGCCGGCCTGGGGGTCCCGGCCGTAGGCCGCACGGGGGCGTCTGCCCCCAGGCCCGTGAGCGCCCCCAGTGCTGCGGCTCCGGGGCCGCATCGAGACAGGAGTGGGGGCGTGGGGGACCCGCTACGCCCCCAGGGCGAGGGGCGAGGGGCGAGGGGCGGCCCGGCGGTGCCTGGAAGGGGTCGAGGCGGCGGGCGGCTTCCCGGCGGCCAGTAGGGGGTCGAGGCGGCCGGCAGCGGCCGGCGAGGGGTCGAGAGGTCGAGGGCGAGCGGTGGCCAGCGCCTTGCGTGGCCCGCCGGCGACGGAGCGGGGTGCCCCCGGACCCGGCCGGGCGGGCTACCCTCACAGGCGTGTTCCTCGGGGGGGAGGTCGACGTGTTGTGGAACGAAGGCGTGCTGGCGCTGTTCCGGTGGCGGCGTGAGCGGCGGCAGCGGCTCCAGGAGGCGGCGGCGCTGGTGCGGGAGGCCGAGCGGTGGTTGGCGGCCCAGCGTCCGGGGTCCCGCCCCGACGAGCTGTGGCCCCCGTTGCAGGGCGGCCCGCCCGCCTGACCGCCGGGACCCCGGCGCAAGAGCCGCCTGGGCGCCCGCCGGCCCGAGGAGTCCCGCCCCGGGAGCGCAGCGCCGCCCGGCGCCGCCCGGTAGCGTCTTCCCGATGGCCTCGAACGTCCAGCCTCCCCGGGGCATGCGCGACTTCCTGCCCGACGAGAAGGCGCGCCGGGAAGCCGTCCTGGCCGCCATCCGGGACTCGTTCGGCTCCTACGGCTACCGGGAGATCGAGACCCCGGTGGTGGAAGAGCTGAGCCGCCTGGAGTCGGGGGAGGGCGGCGACAACGAGAAGCTCATCTTCCGCATCCAGAAGCGGGGCCTCGACCCCGACACGCCGCTGCCGCCGGGCTCGTCGGCGGACCTGGGGTTGCGCTTCGACCTCACGCTCCCGCTGGCCCGCTTCTACGCCACCCACCGGGCCGAGCTGCCCGAGGTGTTCCGGGCGATCCAGATCGCCCCGGTCTGGCGGGCGGAGCGCCCCCAGCGGGGCCGGTACCGCCAGTTCCACCAGTGCGACATCGACGTGGTGGGCGAGCCGGGGCCGGTCGCCGAGGTGGAGCTGATCGTCGCCACCCTCGACGCCCTGGAGGCGCTCGGGGTGCAGGGCGGTTCGGTGCGGCTCAACGACCGGGAGGTGCTCGCCGGCCTGCTCGACGCCTGCGGCTTCGCCCCCGAGGCGCAGCCCGGCGTGCTCGTCACCGTCGACAAGCTCGACCGGGAGGGCCTCGAGGGCATCGCCAAGGAACTGGCCGCCCACGACCTGCCCGCCGGGCCGTCCGAACGGCTGATCGACGTGCTCGGCGAGCTCACCGCCGCCGAGGGCGACTTCGACGCCACCCTGGCCACGTTGCCGGGCCGGGCCCCCGAGCGGGCGGAGCGCCTCCTCGAGATCCGGGACGGGGTGCTCGAGGCCAAGCCGGACGCCCGCCTGGTGGCCGACGCCACCCTCGTGCGCGGCCAGGGGTACTACACGGGGACGATCTTCGAGCTGTCCCACCCCGGCTACGAGGGGTCGATCGGCGGGGGCGGGCGCTACGACGGCATGGTCGGCCGTTTCCTCGGCGTCGACGTCCCGGCCTGCGGGTTCTCGATCGGCTTCGAGCGGGTGGTGGACCTGGTCGACCCGGCCCGCTTCCGCGCCCCCCGCCGCCGGGTGGCGCTCGTCTACACCGACGAGGTCCCGCCCGGCCGGCTCGTGGCCTGGCAGCGCCGCCTGATCGGCGTCGGCGCCGACGTGCGCCTCGTCCCGCGGCGGCGCAACCTGGGCCGCCAGCTCGAGGCGCTCGGTGCGGAGGGCTTCGGCGAGTGGGCCGAGCTGGACGGCACGACCCGGCCGCCGGCGACCTCGGGGGCCGCCGGACTCGACCTGCGCGACCTGCACTGACCGGCCGCCGCCCGGACCCGACCAGCCCCGACCCGACCAGCCCGTGCCCGACGACCTCTTCGCCGCCGCCGCCGAGGAGCGCCTCGCCGGGCGGGCGCCGCTGGCGGCCCGCATGCGGCCCCACCGGCTCGACGAGGTCGCCGGCCAGGAGCACCTCCTGGCCCCCGGGCGCCCGCTGCGGGCGCTGATCGAGGCCGACCGGCTGTCGTCGGTCATCCTGTGGGGGCCGCCGGGGACCGGCAAGACGACCCTGGCGCAGCTCATCGCCGGGGCCACCACCCGGGAGTTCGTGCCGCTGTCGGCGGTGACCGCCGGGGTCAAGGACGTGCGGGAGACCGTCGAACGGGCCCGCCGGCTGCTCGGCGAGCAGGGCCGCGGCACGATCCTGTTCCTCGACGAGGTCCACCGCTTCAACAAGGCCCAGCAGGACGCCCTCCTGCCCGCCGTCGAGGACGGCACCCTCACCCTGATCGGGGCCACGACGGAGAACCCGTTCTTCTCGGTCAACGCCCCGCTGCTCAGCCGCTCGACGCTGTTCCGCCTCGAGCCGCTCGGCCCCGACGCCCTGCGCGCCGTGGTGCGCCGGGCCCTGGCGGCGGAGGGCGCTGCGGCCACCGACGAGGCGGTCGACCTGCTCGTGGGCCTGGTCGACGGCGACGCCCGGGCGGTGCTCACCAGCCTGGAGGTGGCGATCGCCCTGGCCGGCGACGGCCCCGTCGACGTGGCGACGATCGAGGCGGCCCGCAGCACGCGGGCCCTGCGCTACGGCCAGGACGAGCACTACGACGTCATCAGCGCCTTCATCAAGTCGATCCGGGGCTCCGACGCCGACGCCGGGCTGTACTGGCTGGCCCGGATGCTCGCCGCCGGCGAGGACGCCCGCTTCATCGCCCGGCGCCTGGTGATCCTCGCCAGCGAGGACGTCGGGATGGCCGACCCGCTCGCCCTGGTGGTGGCCGACGCCGCCGCCCGGGCGGTGGAGTTCGTCGGGCTGCCCGAGGCGCAGCTCAACCTCGCCCAGGCGGTGGTGCACCTGGCCGGGGCGCCGAAGTCCAACCGGGTGACCGTGGCGCTCGGCGCCGCCCGCCGCGACGTCGAGGACCAGCCGGCCGGGCGGGTGCCCGCCCACCTGCGCGACGCCCACTACCCGGGCGCCTCCCGGCTGGGGCACGGCGCCGGGTACCGCTACCCCCACGACGAGGAGTCGGGGTGGGTGCAGCAGGCCTACCGGCCCGAGCACCTGGAGGGTCGCCGCTACTACGAGCCGTCGCCGCACGGCCGGGAGGCGACCTGGCGGGCGTGGCGCACCCAGGCCCGCCCCGACGGCGCAGGGTCCCCGGAGTAGTGTCGGGCGCCTGATGCACGGGGTGGCGGCCGTCGTGGTCGCGTCCGAGACGGTCGTCGTCGGGGTCACGGTCGTGGCCACCGTGGTCCTCGTCGGCCTGGTCGCCGCCGTGGCGTGGATGCTGCGCGAGGCGGCCGCCCTGCGGCGGGCCACCGGCGAGCTGCGCGACCGGGCCGCGGCGCTCCACGACGAGCTGGAGGCGGTCGCCGCCCGGGCCGACGAGCAGCTCGAGCGGGTCGACGGCCTCGTCAACTCGGTCGAGTCGATCAGCGAGGTCGTGGGCTCGGCGTCGCGCCTCGCCTCGACGGCCATGGCCGGGCCGGTGATCAAGGCGGTGGCGCTCGGCAGCGGTGCCGCCCGCGCCGGTCGCCGCCTGCGGCGCCGGCCGACCGATGCCACCCCGGCCACGGGGCGTGCCCTGCCGGCGGTCACGTCCGGCGACGACCGGGTTCCCCGCCGCCGGGCGGCCGGGGGCGCAGGGAGGTAGCGATGTTCAAGCGCGTGCGTTGGGTGGGCATGGGGCTCGCCGCCGGGGCCGGCGGCACGGTGTGGGCCCAGTACCGGCTGCGGCGCCGGGTCGAGCGGTACCTGCCGGCCCAGGTGCGCGCCGACGTCGCCGCCCGGGTCCGGGCGGCGGGTACCGACCTGCGCGACGCCTTCCAGGAGGGCCGGGCGGCCATGGCCGACCGGGAGGCCCAGCTGCGGGCCCAGCTGCACCTGGCCCCGCCGGCGCCCGAGGGCGCCGACGGCGACGACGCGGCGGAGGACGAGCCGGCGGCGAGCAGCCCGCCGCGGCTGCGGGTGGTGGGCGACGGCCTGGGGCGCCCCGGCCGGTAGGCCGGCCGGGTCGCTCGGCGCGCCTGGGTAGTCTCGCGAGACCATGGATGCCAACGGGCTGCGCCGCGCCTTCACCCAGTACTTCGTCGACCACGGTCACACCGCCGTGCCGTCGGCCGGGCTGATCCCGCTGCACCCGCGAGCTCCACTGTTCACCAACGCGGGGATGAACCAGTTCATCCCCTACTTCCTCGGGGAGGAGCGCCCGCCCTACCCCCGCGCGACCAGCGTGCAGCGCTGCGTGCGCATCCGCGGCAAGCATGACGACATCGAGAACGTGGGCCGCACCACCCGCCACGCCACGTTCTTCGAGATGCTCGGCAACTTCAGCTTCGGCGACTACTTCAAGACCGACGCCATCCCCTTCGCCTGGGAGCTGCTCACCGAGCGCCTCGGCTTCGACGGCGACCGGCTGTGGGTCACCGTCTACACCGACGACGACGAGGCCGCCGACATCTGGGCCGACCAGGTCGGCGTACCCCGCGACCGCATCCAGCGGATGGGCGACGACAACTTCTGGGAGATGGGCGAGACCGGCCCGTGCGGGCCGTGCTCGGAGATCTACTTCGACCGCGGCCCGTCGTGGGGCGCGGAGGGCGGGCCCGTCGCCGGCGGCGAGGAGCGGTTCTGCGAGATCTGGAACCTGGTGTTCATGCAGTACGACCGCCAGTCCGACGGGACCCTGGAGCCGCTGCCCCGGCCGAGCATCGACACCGGCGCCGGCATGGAGCGGGTCCTCACCATGCTCCAGGACGTCCGCTCCATCTGGGAGACCGACGTCATCCGGCCGGTGATCGCCACCGCCGAGGCCCTGACCGGCCGGCGGTACGGGGACGACGAGAGCGTCGACGTCGCCCTCCGCATCCTCGCGGACCACGCCCGTTCGATGGCGTTCCTCGTCTCGGACGGGGTCTTTCCCACCAACGAGGACCGCGGTTACGTGCTGCGGCGCCTCATCCGCCGGGCGGTGCGCTTCGCCCACCAGCTCGGCGTCGAGCAGCCCGTGACCGCCGGCCTGGTCCACGCCGTCGCCGACGTGATGGGGGAGGCGGCGCCCGACCTGGCCCGCAACGTCGACTACGTCGCCGGGGTCGTGACCCGCGAGGAGGAGCGGTTCCGCTCGACACTGCGGTCGGGCATGAGCATCCTCGAGGCCGAGCTGGCGGAGGGGGCGGCGCTGCCGGGGGCGGTGGCGTTCCGGCTCCACGACACCTTCGGCTTCCCGATCGAGCTCACCCGGGAGATCGCCGCCGAGCGGGGCGGGGCGGTCGACGAGGAGGGCTTCCGGCGCCACCTGGAGGACCAGCAGCAACGCTCCCGGGAGCAGGGGAAAGGCGTCGCGCTGCTGCCGGCGGACCGCGTCGAGGCGTACCGGGCCCTGCTGGCCGAGCACGGGGGGACCCGGTTCGTCGGGTACCACGCCACCACCGCCACCGGGACGGTGCTGGCCGTCCTCGACGCCGACGCCGGGGCGGGCGAGGTGGAGATCTTCCTCGACACCACCCCCTTCTACGCCGAGGGCGGCGGGCAGGTCGGCGACACCGGGGTGATCGAGACCGACACCGGGCGGGCCCGGGTGCTCGACACGACCCGGGCGCTGCCGGAGCTGACCCGGCACACCGCCGTGCTGGAGGACGGGGAGCTGCACCCCGGGCAGGTCGCCAGCGCCGCCATCGACGCCGACCGGCGGGCGGCCATCCGTCGCAACCACACAGGCACCCACCTGCTGCACTGGGCGCTGCGCAGCGTGCTCGGCGGCCACGTCAAGCAGCAGGGCTCGCTGGTGGCGCCCGAGCGGCTCCGCTTCGACTTCACGCACTACTCGCCGATGACCGACGAGGAGATCGCCCGGGTCGAGGACCTCGTCAACACCCAGATCCTCCTCGACGAGGACGTCATCGTCACGGAGATGACCAAGGCCGAGGCGGACGCCGCCGGGGCGATCGCCTTCTTCGACGAGAAGTACGGCGAGCGCGTCCGGGTGCTGCACGCCGGCTCGCAGTCCGTCGAGCTGTGCGGCGGCACCCACGTGGACCGCCTCGGGCAGATCGGCCCCGTCGAGATCGTCTCGGAGAGCTCGATCGGCTCCAACCTGCGCCGGGTCGAGGCGACCACCGGCACCGCCACCCTGGAGCGCCTCCGCCGGGCGGAGGGACGCCTGCGCGACACCGCCGAGCTGCTGCGCACCACCCCCGAGGAGGTGGTGGCGGCCGTCGAGCGCAAGCTGGCCGACCTGCGCGAGGCGGAGGCGGCGCTGCGCTCCGCCCAGCAGTCCGCCCTCGGCGTCCTGGCGCGCGAGTTGGCGGCGTCGGCGACCGGCGGGGTCGTCGTCGCCCGCCGCGACGGCCTGCCCCAGGACCAGCTGCGGGAGCTCGCCGCCCAGATCCGCGCCCACGACGGCGTGCGGGCCGTGGTGCTCGGTGGTTCCCCCGACGGCGCCCGCGTCGCCCTGGTGGCGGCGGTCGCCAAGGGCGAGCCGCTCACCGCCCCCGACCTCGTCGGCGGTGCCGCCCGGATGGTCGGCGGCGGGGGCGGCGGCAAGAACCCGGAGCAGGCCCAGGCCGGCGGCCGGGACGTGGGCGGCCTCGACGCCGCCCTCGACGCCGTCCGGGCCCGCCTCGCCGGCGCCGGCGCCGGCGGGTGACCGCCGGCACGGCCGCCGTCGCCCCGAGCGGGCGGGTCCTCGGCGTGGACCTCGGGTCCCGTCGCATCGGCGTCGCCGTCTGCGACGGCGCCCAGCGCGTCGCCACCGCGGTGACGGCCGTCCCCCGCACCGCCGACGCCGGCGCCCACCGCCGGGCGCTGGCCGGGCTGGTCGCCGACTACGAGGCGGTCGGCGTCGTCGTCGGCCTGCCCCGCTCCCTGTCGGGCGCCCTCGGGCCGGCCGCCGAGGCCGCCCTGGCGGAGGTCGGCGCCCTGCGCGGCGTGCTGGGCGTGCCGGTCGAGACCGTCGACGAGCGCCTCACCACCGTGACCGCCTCGGCGGCGCTGCGGGCCGGTGGGCGGCGCGCCCGGGACCAGCGGGCGGTGATCGACGCCACCGCCGCCGCCGTGCTGCTCCAGGCGTGGCTCGATGCCCGGGCGGGCGCCCGGGCATGACCGGCGGGGCACGAACCCACGCCGCCGCGCCGTTTTGCGGCAAGCTCGCGGCCGTGGTGGCGAGGTGAGCGACAGCTGGGGCCCGGACGACCCGGAGCTCGACTGGGACCTGGATCCCGAGGACGTGCCCGTGGTCGACGGGCGGCCCGAGGCCCGCCGGGCCCGCTACGCCGACGACCTCTACGGCCCGGCGCGTGCCCCCTCGGCGGTGGCGACCGCCTCCCGCAGTCGCCAGGGCCCGCCGGGCGGGGGGCGCCACGGGGGCCGCCACGCCCGGCGCCCGGACGCCGACCGCGGCCGGCGCCACCCGGTGCTGCTCGGGCTCAGCCTGATAGTCGTGGTGGCCCTCCTCGTGGCGGGCGGCGTCATCGTCTGGGCCCGGGGGCAGATCGACCCCGGCGGCAAGCCCGGCCGGGCGGTGACGGTGCAGATCCCCCGGGGGTCGTCGACGTCCCGGATCGGGACGATCCTGGCCCGGGCGCACGTGATCCGCGGCGGCGGTGGCCTGTTCGCCTGGTACGTGAAGCTCGAGGGGCTCGGCCCGCTGTACGCCGGCACCTACCACCTGCCGACCGGCGAGCGCTACGCCCAGGTCGTGCAGCGCCTGGAGACCGCGCCGACGGTCCCGGTGGACACCCTGGTCATCCCCGAGGGCCTGACCCTGCGCGACATCGCCGCCCGGGTGGCCGCCCTGCCCGGGATGCACATCAGCGCGGCCTCGTTCTTGGCGCTGTCGAGCAGCGGCGCCGTGCGCAGCCCCTTCGAACCGGCCGGCGTCGACGACCTGGAGGGGCTGGTCTTCCCCGCCACCTACCAGATCGCCCGCACCGACAGCGCCACCGACATCATGGAGCTGCTCGTCCAGACCTTCGTGCAGCGCGCCGGCGCCCTCGGCCTGTCGCAGGCGGCCGCCCGGCTCCACGTCCCGCCCTACGCCGTGGTCGAGGTGGCGTCGATCATCCAGGGCGAGGCCAAGTACTCCAGCCAGTTCCCCGACGTGGCCAGCGTCATCTACAACCGGCTGCAGGCCGGCATGACCCTCGGCGCCGATTCCACCCTGGTGTACGCCCTGCGCCAGAAGGACCCCGGCATCAACGTCGACAAGATCGACTACAACCAGCCCAACCCCTACAACACCCGGCTCAACAAGGGCCTGCCGCCCACCCCGATCGACAACCCCGGCGCCACCGCCCTCGCCGCCGCCGCCGAGCCGCCGCACACCGACCTGCTCTACTTCGTCGAGATCGCCCAGGACGGCAAGCTCGGCTTCGCCTCCACCTCGGCGGGCTTCGACCAGCTGGTCGCCACCTGCCACGCCCACGGGCTCTGCTGACCGGCGGGTGCGGTGGCGCTGAGCGGGGCGACGCGGGTCGCGGCGGTGATCGGCGACCCCGTCGAGCACTCGCTGTCGCCGGCGCTGCACAACGCCGCCTTCGCCGCCGCCGGGCTGGACTGGGTCTACGTCGCCTTCCCCGTCCCCGCCGGGCAGGGCGCCGGTGCCGTCCGGGCGGTCCGCACCCTCGGCCTGGGTGGGCTGTCGGTGACCATGCCCCACAAGCGGGACGCCGCCGGGGCGGTGGACCGGCTCACCCCGGCCGCCGCCGCCCTCGGCGCCGTCAACACCGTGATCCCCACGCCCTCGGGCCTGCTCGGCGACAGCACCGACGGCGACGGGCTCCTCGACGCCCTGCGCGCCGACCCCGGCTTCGACCCCGCCGGGCGGCGCTGCGCCGTGCTCGGCGCCGGCGGCGCCGCCCGGGCCGTCACCCGGGCGCTCGCCGAGGCCGGCGCCGCGCAGGTGCTCGTCGCCGCCCGGCGCCCGGGGGCGGCGGCCGGCTGTGCCGCCCTTGCCGGTCCGGCCGGTCTGCCCGGTCCCGTCGACGCCGCGGAAGAAGCCGAACTCCTCCTCGACGCGACCGGCGCCGGCATGCGCGGCGAGCTCCCCCTGGGCGTCGACCCGCGACGCCTCGGCCCCGGGCAGGTCGTGGTGGACCTCGTCTACGCCCCGCCGGTCACCCCGTTGCTCGCAGCTGCGGCATCCGCCGGGGCCACCGCCCGCAACGGCCTGGGCATGCTGCTGCACCAGGCGGCCCGGCAGTGGGCCGCCTGGACCGGCCAGGCGGCCCCACTCGGGGCCATGGCCGCCGCCGTCGGGATGGTGCTCCCGAAGGCACGGTGAGCGGGCGTGGGGCCCTCGTGGGATGGCTCAGGCCTCGACCTTCCGCTGCCGATGGTGTGACAGGTACCGACTCGGAGGTGCAGTGCCCACGTACCCAGACGTCGAGAGCACCGCTGACAGTGCCTTCGGCACGCCGCGCCCGGGTGTGGCGCGGCGGGGGGACGAGGGCGGGCACCGACGCGACGAGCAACGGCTCGCCGACCTCCTCGTCGGCCGGGGTCTCCTCACGCCCGAGGACCTGGCCGTCGCGCTCTCCCGGCGTACCGACCGTGGCTACGGGCTCCCCGCGGTCCTCCTGGAGCAGCGACTCGTCAGCGAGGAGGACCTGGCGAGCGCGCTGGCGGCGACGCTCAACATCAGGAAGATCGATTTCGCCGAGTACCCGCTCGACACCGGCGCCGCCCGCCTGATCGGGGAGCCCATCGCCCGGCGCCACCTCGTCACGCCCATCGGCTGGGCCGACGCCAAGCTGATGTTGGCGATGGCCGACCCCACCAACGTCATCGCCCTCGATGACGTGCGCGCCGTCACGTCGAGCGAGCTGGAACCGGTGGTGGCGACCCGTTCGTCCATCCTCGCGGCGATCGCCCGGGTACACCGAGGGGAGTCCCAGGCGGCGCACTTCACGGCCGAGGCGGCGAGCTCGTTCGCTCCCGAGCCGAGCATCAGCGCCGTGCGGGAGCTCGTCGAGGACGGCCCGATCGTGAAGCTCGTCAACCTCCTCATCAGCAAGGCCTCCATCGAGCGCGCCTCCGACATCCACATCGAGCCGGGTGAGGACGACCTGCGTGTGCGGTACCGCATCGACGGCGTGCTGCTCGAGATCATGCGCATCCCCAAGACGATCCAGGCAGGGATCATCAGCCGGCTGAAGGTGATGGCCAGCCTCAACATCGCCGAGCGGCGCCTGCCCCAGGACGGTCGCATCACCACCACCATCGACGGCCGCTCGATCGACCTCCGGGTGGCGACCCTGCCCACGACGTGGGGCGAGAAGATCGTGATGCGGATCCTCGACAAGACCAACGCCCTCCTGCAGCTCGCGGATCTCGGCTTCCTGCCGGAGAACCTCGAGCGCTACGAGAAGAACTTCCGCCGGCCCTACGGCACGATCCTGGTCACCGGGCCCACGGGATCGGGCAAGTCGACGACCCTCTACGCGACCCTGAACCAGATCAGCGATCCCAGCCGCAACGTGATCACCGTCGAGGACCCCGTCGAGTACCAGCTCAACGGGATCAACCAGGTGCAGGTCAACGCCAAGGCGGGCCTCACCTTCGCCGCGGCCCTCCGCTCGATACTCCGCTCGGACCCCGATGTGGTGCTCGTCGGCGAGATCCGTGACCGGGAGACGGCCACCATAGCGATCGAGGCAGCGCTGACCGGTCACCTCGTGCTGTCGACGCTGCACACCAACGACGCGGCCAGCACCCCGGGGCGCCTCATCGAGATGGGCCTCGAGCCGTTCCTGGTCGGCAGCTCGCTGGATTGCATCGTCGCGCAGCGCCTGGCACGCCGTCTCTGCGAGCGGTGCCGTGAGCCGTACTCGCCGACGGTCGCGGAGCTCGAGGTGGCCGGATGGGACTTCGAGCGCCTGGGCAACCCGGGCGACGCCGCCTTGTACCGATCGAAGGGTTGTCCGGCGTGCGGAGGCACGGGCTACCAGGGGCGGTTCGCCATCCACGAGGTCCTCGACGTCGACGAGGAGGTCGAACGGATCATCGTGGAGCGCGGCCACACCGAGGAGATCCGCAAGGCCGCGGTCGCCCAGGGAATGGTCCCCATGCGGCAGGTCGGGATGATCGACGTCGTCTCCGGTCGCACCTCCATCGAGGAGATCCTGCGGGTCGTGGTCTAGCCGGAAGGCGCCTGTTCACTGGGGCTACACCCCGGAGGGTGCCGTGCCGATAACGATGCCGTGAAGATGTCACGCCGGATCGGTGAGCTGTTGATCGAACGCAAGGTCCTCAGTCGTGAGGACCTCGAGGAACTGGTCGCCGAGTCGGAGCGCACGGGTGCCCCCCTCGCCTCCCTCCTCCGGGAGAGTGGCCTGGTCTCGCCCAGGGATCTCGTCGCCGTGGCCGCCGAGCTCAACGGTCTCGAGTACTGGGACCCGCAGACGGCGACGGTGGCGCCCGTGGTCGCCGGGATGCTCCCACTCCAGCTCGCCACCCGGCTGCGGGCGATCGCCGTCGAGATCAGGGATCGCACCCTCGCCGTTGCCATGGTCGAGGTGCAAGAAGCGATCGTGCGGGAGATCGAGGAGACGACGAACTGGCCGATCGTGCCTCTGCTCATCGCCGAGAGCGACTTCCGCTCCCTGCTGCGCGACCT
>DASSZM010000051.1:0-13989 GCA_035702855.1 Acidimicrobiales bacterium
TTCTCCTGCTGCTCCGCTGCCGGGCTTGGTTCCCACGGTCCTTCACCGTCGCTGCCGCGCCCGCCGTTCGGCCCGCTGCGCTGAGCGGAGCTCCGAGGCGTCGGGCCTCGCCACCGTAGCAAGGCGGCCGTGAGCGCAGGACCGGACGGTCGCCTGCGCCGCCCCACCCGATCGCCGGCCGCTCCCCGGTCCGCTGGTAGGGTTTCGGACCCGTGATCCGATCGAGGCGGCCAGGGTCAACGACGACGCCGTCGCCGAGTTCCGCACCGCCCACCCCGAGCCCCTGGCGCCGGTGGTGGTGGTGATCCCCGCCTACAACGAGGGTGCCTCGGTGGCCGGCGTCGTCGCCACCGTCCCCCGGGAGCTCGGGGGCCTTCCCGTCGACGTCCTGGTGGTGGACGACGGGTCGGCCGACGACACCACCGCCCGGGCCCGGGAGGCGGGGGCGCTCGTCACGACCCTGCGGTCCAACACCGGGCAGGGCAATGCCTTCAAGGCGGCGTACCGGATCGCCTGCGAGGGCGGCGCGCGCTTCATCGCGACGGCCGACGCCGACGGGCAGTTCGATCCCAGAGAGCTCGACGGTCTGGTGCGCATGATCGTCGAGGACCGGGCCGACTTCGTGACCGGTTCGCGGCGCCTGGGGGTCGCCCACACCGACGACTCGGTGCGGGCCCTCGGCGTGGTCGTGTTCGGGACGCTGATCACCGTGCTGACCGGGGTCCGGATCACCGACCCGGCCAACGGCCTGCGGGTCATGCGGGCCGAGGTGGCCGCCAACGTGGACCTGCGCCAGCTGCAGTACCAGAGCTCGGAGCTGCTGATCAACGCCATCGCCCGGGGCTACCGGGTGTGCGAGGCGCCGGTCACGATGCACAAGCGCAAGGAGGGCGCCTCCAAGAAGGGAGGCAACCTCGTCTACGGCTGGCGGTTCACGAAGGTCGTCTTCTCGACCTGGTGGCGGCTCCGCCCCGTCGCCCGCCGGAGCCTTTCCGGGCGCCGGGGCCTCTGGTGAACACCACCAGCTCGTAGGCGACGAACTTCCCGATGAAGAACACGCCGGACACGGCGAGGTAGGCGGCAGCGACCAGTACCACCTGCACGCCACGGGCGGCCGTCAGCGTCCGGGCGTAGCGCTCGGCGTAGTCGGTGACGACGGCCGACGCTGCGAACGAGGCGATGGACACCAAGGCGTAGAGCAGGATCTCGTCCCGCCGGCTCCGGCTGCCCTGGTCCTTCCACGCCCACCGCTTGTTGAGGAAGTAGTTGGGGATGGCCCCGCCCACGAACCCGATGAGGGAGGCGAGGGTCGTGCCGACGTGGAGGACCCCGAACGAGCCGGCGAAGGCGATCTCCGAGGTGAAGGCGGCGATGACCGACCCGGCGGAGTAGCCGGTGACCTTGCGGACGAACGGCGACTGGCGGAGGCCGGCGAGGCGTCCGGTCGGCGCAGCCGCAGCCGCTCCCACCGGTTCGGCGGCGGCGGCGACCGACGACGGCTCGGCCACGTCCGTCTCGCCGAGCCCGCCGGCCGTGACGGCGGCGGCCGCCACGGCCGCACCGTCGGGCAGCCCGAGGGCCTCCGCCTCCCCGCCGTCCGGGCCTGCCGGGCGGCCGCTCACCCGGCGCTCCCCGCCGTCGCCGCCCCTCCGGCGGGACCCAGGGCGGCGACGTCCTCGCCGAAGACGCGAGCCGAGCGGTCACCGGCCGGGGCGTGGACGACGAGCCGGACCCCGAGCACCGCCGTCGGGCGGGACAGCTGGTCGAGCAGGAACGGCGCCGCCTGGCCGTCGCCGACGCCGCCGGCCGAGGCGGCCACAGTGTGCCAGCCCCCGCCCGGGGTGTCGATCTGCAGGGCCACGCCGGCGGTCGGTGCCGCCACCAGCGCGCCGTTCTGGCCCTGGCGGTCGGACGCCAGCACTCCTGCCTCTCCCACGCTCACCTGGCTCAGCGTATGGGGTCGGGACCACCTCCAGGTGAGCATCCCGACACCGCCGGTCCCCACCCGGGTGGTCGGGGCGGTGCCGGGCACGTCGCCGGCGTCACCGCGGCCGCCGCCGAGGGGGCCCAGCCGGAGGGGTGTGACGGCGCCGGAGCCGTGCAGCGAGGCGGTCGGCAGCAGGCTGCGCAGGTCCGGGTGGGCGGTGCCCGGGCCGATCAGCTCGAACACCGACGTCTCGTCCCGCCGGGTGCGCAGCAGGCGGACCGCCCACGGCCGCGTCGTGACCATCCGCATCAGGCAGGCGCTCTCGGTCGTGAACGGCTTGTTGAGGTCCCCGTTGAGGAAGAACCCGGCGTGGTCGAGGGCGATACCCCGGCGGGCGAGGGACAGGGAGCAGCCGTCGTGGTAGATCCACGTGAAGGCGGTGTTGTTGGTGCGGTGGCCGTCGAAGAGCGCCGTTCCGTAGCGGTACTCGGTCTCGACCACGGTGCGGTGCGGCCGGAGGGCGTTGAGCAGCTCCATGGAGCGGGCGCCCTGCAACCGGGAGCTCGTCTGGCCGAAGCCGAAGAGGTAGTCCCGGGGGAACTGCACGACCAGGGGCGCCGCCACCAACACCACGGCGGCGATGGCGAAGCCGACCCGGCCCGCCCGTAGGACCCGGTCCGCGTGCGGGCGGCCGAAGCGGCGCCGCACGAGGCGGACGCCGGCGACGGCCGTGGCACGGACGCCGATCGCGTACCAGGCCAGCACCATCGGCAGCACGAGGATCACGCGCCGCTCGTTGATGAACGGGTACAGGAGGGTCATCGCCCCGTAGACGGGCACCGCCACGACCGTGAGGTCCCGGTGCCGCCGCCAGGCGACGACGAGCCCGATGACGGTGAACACCGTGATCTGCCGGCCGAACCAGTACAGCGGGCCGGGCAGGGTCGGGATGGGCGACAGGAGCGGGACGACGGTCCGCGGGAGGGCGTCGAACATCCACACCGCCAGGTTGTGCGGCAGGACCACGACGACCCGGTGCAGGATGCCGCCGCGGTAGTAGTTGCCGAGCTCCTCGGTGTAGCGGGCGCCCGCGAAGGGGATGCCCTGGGCCGCCCGCCCCACGGCCACCGGCACGAGGCTGAGTGCCACGCCCCCGGCGACGAGGACGGCCCGCCCCCACTGGCGGCGGAGCAGGTACCAGAGGACGATGCCGGCGACGAGACCGATGGCGGCCTCCTTGAGCCACACCTCGGTGGCGGCGAGGACCACCACGGCCGCCGCCGGCCAGCACCACAGGCGGCCCCTGGCGTCCCACCGGTCGGCGGCGACCAGCAGGACCAGCAGGGCCACCAGGAACGGCGTCTCGGCCATCACCATGGTCGAGAACGTCGCCAGGACCGGGTCGAGCGCCAGCAGGACCATCACCGCCACGCGTGTCACGTCGGGCATCGACCGCCGGCCCATCCAGGCCCAGGTGAACGGCAGCACCAAGGCGCCGCACAGTGTCGAGAGGACCCGCAGCGGCACGAAGACGGTGTCGCCGGGGAACAGCCACTGGATCGGCGCGATGAGCAGCGGGAAGCCCGGTGGGTAGGCGCCGATGACGGAGTTGCCGCTCACCAGGCTGCCGCTCAGGAACTTGCCCTGCAGCAGCGCACGGGCGGTGAGGATGTAGTTGGCGTCGTCGTCGAACGAGCCGACGAAGTAGTGGACGCCGACGACCGTCGCGTGGATCACCGCCAGGGCCGCGCACCCGAGGATGAGTGCGGCAGCCCAGGTCGGTGGTCGTCGGGAGCGGCCCGGGTCAGGCGGCCGCGCGGGGGGCGCCTGCGCCGGGCGGTCTGGGGCGGTCAGTGCCGTGACCGTCTCCTTCGTACTTCTTACTTCTTGCTGGACAGCTCGCTCGCAGTGGCGCGCCACTGGACGGTCGGCCGGATGGCGTCGAGGTTGACGCCGTCCTTGTGCTTGTCGACCACGTGGAACAGGGAGTCGATGAGGGTCTCGTTGAGCAGGTGCGGCTGCAGGCCCAGGTCTACGAGCTTGGTGTGCTTGGCGTTGTAGTAGTGCTGCTCCGCCTCGACCCGCGGGTTGGCGGTGTGCTCGACGCTGACCTCACCGGGGTAGGCCTTCTTGACCGCCTCGGCCAGCTCGAGCACCGAGAAGCTCTCGGTGAACTGGTTGAACACGCGGAACTCGCCGCGCTTTGCCGGGTTCTCCGAGGCGATGCGGACGCACTCGATGGTGTCGAGGATGTTGAGGAAGCCGCGGGTCTGGCCGCCCTCGCCGTACACCGTCAGCGGGTGGCCGAGCACGGCCTGGATGACGAAGCGGTTGAGGACCGTGCCGAACACGGCGTCGTAGTCGTACCGGGTGGCGAGCCGGGGGTCGGCGTCGGTCTCCTCGGTCTGCTGGCCGTAGACGATGCCCTGGTTGAGGTCGGTTGCCCGCAGGTCCCAGGTCCGGCAGGCGAACTCGATGTTGTGGCTATCGTGCACCTTGGACAGGTGGTAGAAGCTGCCCGGCTTCTTCGGGTAGAGCATGGTGTCGGTCCGCCCGTTGTGGGTGATCTCGATCCAGCCCTCCTCGATGTCGATGTTGGGGTAGCCGTACTCCCCCATCGTCCCGAGCTTGACCAGGTGGATGTCCCGGTTGATGTCCCCGATGGCGTAGAGGACGTTGAGGTTGCCGACCACGTTGTTGGTCTGGGTGTAGACGGCGTGGGCCTGGTCGATCATCGAGTACGGCGCCGAGCGCTGCTCGGCGAAGTGGACGATGGTGTCCGGCTCGAACTCCCGCACCATCCGGTGCACGAAGGCGGCGTCGGTCAGGTCGCCGACGTAGGTGGCGAGCTTGGCGCCCGACTGCGCGCCCCAGGCCGCGACCCGGTCCTCGATCGAGGCGATCGGAACCAGCGAGGAGACCCCCATCTCCTTGTCGTAATCCCGGCGGACCAGGTTGTCGCAGACCCCGACTTCGTGGCCACGGGCGGAGAGGTAGAGGGCCGTCGGCCACCCCAGGTATCCGTCCCCACCGAGCACAAGGATGCGCATGCAGTTTTCTCCCGTCGAGATGACTCAGCCGCCCAGCTTGGCGGCGGCCGGCTCGCGGCGCGCACCGCCGCGACCGGTACACCCTAGTCCGTGGCGACGGGGAAAGGGCGACTCCGCCGATCGGGACGGCGGTGCCGCCGCTCCGCCGGGTGGCGGCACCGCCTGGCGGCCCGGTCGCGGGTCGGCGGCCTCCACGGCCCCGGGCGGGGGCGTGCGGCTCCCGCCGGCTCAGCCCGCCGACGGCTGCGTGCTCTCCGCGCTGGGCGGCGAGACGCTCCGGCGGCGCCACGGGCCGGCGACGACGACCCGCCCGACGCCGGCGAACAGCAGGACGCTGGCGGCCAGGGCGGCGACGACGCTGACGCCGAGGAGGACCACGCAGGCCGCCAGTCCGACGAAGGCGGCGAGCAGGCCGACGGTCCAGTGGGCCAGCGGGGAGGGCAGCACCGGCAATCGGGTGAGGAGCAATCGGGGCCCCCGCCGCAGCACCTGCGCCAAGCGGGGGTCGTCGGCCTCGGCTTGGGCCGCCAGGCCGGCAAGGATCGCCTGTTCCCGGTCGGAGAGGCTCGGTTCGCTCATCTCGTCACCTTCTCAACCATCACTGCCTCGCTCCCCTCTGGTTCTACCATCGGTCGGCCGGTTACGAACCTTCACCACGTCCTCCGACCAGCCCTCGGGCGGTCGGGCGGCCGGGTGCCCGACCGGGTACCGTCGGCGCCATGAGCGACCCTGCCGGGCAGCCGCCCGGCCAGCAGGCCGGGGCGGTCACCCTGGCCATCGACGTCGGCGGGACCGGGCTCAAGGCGTCGGTGCTCGACGGCGGCGGCGCCATGGAGCACAGCCGGGTGCGGATCGACACCCCCTACCCCCTACCCCCTGACAAGATGGTCACCGTCCTGTCCGACCTGGTGAAGCCGCTCGGCCACTTCGACCGGATCTCGGTCGGCTTCCCCGGGATGGTGCGCGACGGCCGCATCCTGTCGGCGCCGCACTTCGTGTCACCCGACGGCCCCGGCGGCGTCCCCTCCGACGACCTGGCCAAGGCGTGGTCCCGCTTCGACCTCCAGGGTGCGCTCGGCGCGGCGCTGGACCGGCCGTGCAAGGTCGCCAACGACGCCGACGTGCAGGGGGCCGCCGTCATCCGGGGAGAGGGCCTCGAGCTGGTGCTGACCCTCGGCACCGGGCTCGGCACCGCCCTGTTCAACCACGGGCTGCTCGTCCCCCACCTCGAGTTCGCGCACCACCCCTTCAAGAAGGACCTCAGCTACAACGAGGTCGTTGGCGACGCCGCCCGGAAGCGGTCGGGCCACAAGAAGTGGCAGAAGCGGGTGCTGGAGGCGGTCGACACGCTGCGGGCGCTGTGCTTCTTCGACCACTGCTTCCTCGGCGGCGGCAACGCCGCCCGGCTCGAGGTCGACCTGCCCGAGGACGTCACGGTCGTGAGCAACGACGCCGGCATCCTCGGTGGGATCAAGCTCTGGGAGCGCACGGTCTCGCATCCGCCGGCCTGAGCCACGCTCGGTAGCGTTGGCCGGATGACGAGCGCCTGGGGCCGCGGCTGGACGACGGTGAGCGACGAGGGCCCCGCCCTCGACACCTGGTACCCGGAGCTGGGGCTGGGGGACGAGCCCACCGCCGGCGACGGAGGGCTGCCCCCGGCGCCCGACCCGCTGTTCGGGACCTCGGCCCGCCTGACGGAGCTGGTCATCGACCTCGACGCCGCCCCGGCCGACGTGGCCGACGCCTACCTGCGCCTGCACCTGCTCTCGCACCGCCTCGTCCGGCCGCGCACGGTCAACCTGGACGGCATCTTCGGCCTCCTCCCGATCGTGGCCTGGACCGACCGGGGCCCCTGCCCGCTGACGGTGGTCGACGCCGCACGCCAGCGGGCCCGGCACGAGGGCGTCCACTTCCGGGTGCTCGGCGTCGACCGCTTCCCCCGCATGGTGGACTACGTGGTGCCCGCGGACGTGCGCATCGGCGACGCCGACCGGGTGCGCCTCGGGGCCCACCTCGCGCCGGGGACGGTGGTCATGCACGAGGGCTTCGTCAACTTCAACGCCGGCACGCTCGGCACCTCCATGGTCGAGGGCCGCATCAGCCAGGGGGTGGTGGTCGGCGACGGCACCGACATCGGGGGTGGCGCATCGATCATGGGCACGCTGTCGGGGGGCGGCGTGGAGGTGGTCACCATCGGCCGCCAGTGCCTCATCGGGGCCAACGGCGGCGTGGGCATCTCGCTGGGTGACGGCTGCGTCGTCGAGGCGGGCTGCTACGTCACCGCTGGCACCAAGGTGACCTGGCCCGACGGCACCGTGCAGCGCGCCCGGGAGCTGTCCGGGCGTCCCGGCCTGCTGTTCTGGCGCAACAGCACCAGCGGGGCGGTCGAGGTGCGGGAGCGGGCCGGGACCTGGGGGGCACTCAACCCCGACCTCCACACCGGGGGCTAGGCGAGCACGTCCCGGGTGGTGAAGCGGGCCCACGCCGCCGCGCCGAAGACCACCACGTAGCCCAGCTGGAGCAGGAGGTCGCGGCGGATCCCGCCCCACGTGACCGGGCTGCGCAGGAGGTCCCCGAAGGCGAGCCAGTCGTGGCTGAACAGCCAGGGGTGGGCGAACGCCAGCTGCGGGACGCTGTCGACCACGAGGGCTGCGACGACCAGGCCGGCGGTGATGACCATGGCCCCCACCGGGCTGTTGATCAGGGTCGACACGAACATGCCGATGGCCGCCAGGCCGAGCAGGGACGCCCCGACGATCACCGCGGCGAGCAGCGTCCGGCCGATGCCGTCGGCCAGGGAGAAGCTGGTGCCCGACAAGCCGACCACCGGGCCGACGGGGAACAGCGCCGCCCCGGCCGCCAGCCCCCCGACGGCGACCGCCACCGCCGCGGCGACGCTGTAGACGACGACGGTGAGCGCCTTGACCACCAGCAGCCGCACCCGGCCCGCCGGGCGGGTGAGCAGGTAGCGGAGGGTGCCGAGGCTCGCCTCGCCGGCGATCGAGTCCCCGGCGATCACCGCCACCGTCAGCGGGAGGAAGAACGGGATGCACACGGTCAGGCCGGCGAGGGCGGCGAACACGCCGTTGTGGGAGACCTGGTCGAGGAAGCTCGGGCCCTGCCCGCTGCTCGGCCCCCCGGAGAGCTTCACCGCCACCGCCAGCAGCACGGGCACGAGGAACAGCACGATCAGCTGCACCCGCACGACGGTCCGCCGGAACAGGTGGTGCAGCTCAGCGCGCCACATCGAAGCCCTCCCCGGTCAGGGCGACGAAGAGGTCCTCGAGGCTCGGGCGGACGGTCGCCAGGCTGGACACCTCGACGCCCCCCTCGACCAGCGCGCGACAACAGCGGGCGGCACCGACCGGGCCGCCGGCGTCGAGGCGGGCGGAGACCTGCCCGTCGAGGACGGCAACGTCCCGCAAGCCGAGCCGGCCGAGGATGTCGGCCGCCCGGGTGGGGTCGTCGACGCCGACCCGGACCCGGGCCTCCCCGGCGGCGCGCAGGTCGGCGAGGGTGCCCTGGGCGAGGAGCCGTCCCTGCGCCATCACGGCCGCGTGGGTGCAGACCTGCTCGATCTCCGACAGGAGGTGGCTGGAGAGGAAGATCGTCGTCCCGTCCGACGCCAGGTCACGGATCAGGTTGCGGATCTCGCGGGTGCCCTGCGGGTCCATGCCGTTGGTGGGTTCGTCGAGGATGAGCAGGTCCCGGGGCCGGAGCAGGGCGGACGCCAGGCCGAGGCGCTGGCGCATGCCGAGCGAGTAGGCCCGGTAGCGTTTGTGGGCGGCGGCGGTGAGGCCGACGCGGGCGAGGGCCCCGTCGATGCGCGCCGTGCGGGTCGCCCGCTGCCCGTCGGGGCCGGCGGCGTCGAAACGGGCGAGGTTGTCCCGGCCCGAGAGCCAGGGGTAGAAGGCCGGTCCCTCGACCAGGGCGCCGACCCGGGGCAGCGCCGCCTCGGCGGCCGCCGGCATCTCCCGCCCGAGCAGCGACCAGGTCCCGGCGGTCGGCGAGATCAGCCCGAGGAGCATCCGGATGGTGGTGGTCTTGCCCGAGCCGTTGGGCCCGAGGAACCCGAACACGCTGCCGGTGGGGACCCGCAGGCCGACGCCGTCGACAGCGGCCACCTCCCCGAACCGCCTGGTCAGGCCCTCGGTGGCGATGGCGTCGCGGGTCGCCAGGCGGGGTGCCGGCGGCCCGCTGTGGAGCGCGGTGGGCAGCAGGGGGACCCCCGGGCCGTTCAGCCGCCGAGCGGCGCCGCGTCCGCCTCGAGGACGGCGGGCGGCACGAAGCCGACGAGCACGTGGCCGCTGGGCAGGACGAGCGCGTCGAGCAGCGACGAGTGCAGCAGGCGCCCGGAGCCCCACGTCCCGGACACGGGCCGGGCGGCGGTCTCCAGGGCGGCGAGGGTGTGGCCCCCCTGGCCGCTCGGGCTGACCTCGAGGACCGTGGACCAGCCGTGCCCGATGGTGCGGACCGGGGCCGGCGAGGACTGCGTCAGCGGGGCGTACCCGTACCAGCCCGAGCGCGGCTGCTGCGGGTGCAACGACTGCGGCGTCACCACGTGGTTGGAGGTGGTGGCGCCCTGCGGCGGGGCGAAGACCGACGACGCCGGCGGGGCGAAGTGCACGGAGGTGAAGCCGAGCTGGAGGGCGGGGACGTCCTGGCCGACGGCGTTGATGCTCACCTGCAGCACGGCGGAGTTGGCGGCGTCGACGGCGATGTCGACCGACGAGACGGTCGAGCTGGCCTGGTCGGTCGGGCGGAGCTGCAGCACCTGGGCGGGCACCCCGGCGACGTCGACGGGCCGGCCGACGGTGATCGAGGTGCCGGCGGCCTCCAGCTGCCGGATCGCCTGGGCGGCGATGGTCTGCGGGTCGACACCGGCCGGCGGGGCGGCGGGGGCGCCACCGGTGGCCTGGGTGAAGGTGTAGTGGTCGACGTGCTGAGTGGCGCTGTTCCAGACCCAGGCCTGGCGGCCGTTGCGCAGCACGTCGGTCTCGGCCAGCGCCCCGGTCGTGGCGATGCGCTCCTTGGAGCCGTCGACCCACAGGCGGAACGTCTGGCTGGTGGTGAGCAGGCTCGTGGGGTCGATCCCCGTCGAGCTCGGGACGCCCTGACCGCCGGTGGTCAGCCCGCTGAGGGACGGCAGGCCGAGGTCGGGGCTCCACGCCAAGCTTCCCGACACGGCGCTGGTACGGCCGGCGAGGACACCGGCGACGAGCTGCTGGGCCGACTCCCGGGGCAGGTGGGGGTGGGACCCGGACGCGAGCGCGGGCGCGGAGGCGCCGACGCCGATGAGCCCGGCGAACAGCACGGGGAGGGCGAAGCGGCGACGGGTCGGCATCGATCCCACCCTAGGGTCGCCCGCAGGCCAACAGGGACCGTCCCGAGTCTCGGTTCGGGCCGCCGATGCTCACCAGCGCCGCAGCCCGAGCTCGACCCCGGCGGGCAGCTCGGCGCGGACCCCGGCGTGCCACGCCCGGGCCTCCTCCACGGTGGGGGCGTCGACGACGTCGCCGGCGTCGACGACCCGTCGCAGCAGCGGGCGACCGGGCACCGGCGGGGAGGCGCCGGCGGGGCCGACGAGGTCGTGGACCGAGGCGCCCCCGGCCGCGACCCGCCACGCCTGCTTGCGACCCCCGACGGTCGCCTTGCCGGGGGAGAGCTTGGCGACGGCCTGCTGGCCGCCCTCCCCCACGCCGAGGGAGACCAGCTTGTAGACGAACCCGGCGCTCGGCGCCCCGAGCCCGGTGACGACGTTGGTCCCGACGCCGTAGGCGTCGGCGGGAGCGTCGCGGAGCGCGCGCAGCGAGCGGTCGTCCAGGTCGCCGGTGATGACCACCCGGGTGGCGGTGGCGCCGAGGCGGTCGAGCAGCGCCCGGGCTGCGACCGCCTCGTCGGCCAGGTCACCGGAGTCGATCCGCACCGCCCCGAGCCCCCGGCCCGCCACCTCGACCGCCGTGCGGATGCCGCCGCCGACGTCGTAGGTGTCGACCAGCAGGGTCGTGCCGGTGCCGAGGGTGGCGATCTGGGCGGCGAAGGCGTCGCGCTCGCTCGCGTGGGCCAGCGTGAAGGCGTGGGCGGCGGTGCCGGTCGTCGGGATGCCGTGGCGGCGGCCGGCCTCGAGGTTGGAGGTGGCGGTGAAGCCGGTGAGGTAGGCCACCCGGGCGGCGGCGACCGCCGCCTCCGGGTCGGTGCGGCGGGTGCCCATCTCGATGACCGGCCGGTCGCCGGCGGCGGCGGCGATGCGCGCCGCGGCGGCGGCGATGGCCGAGTCGTGGTTGAGGATCGACAGCGCCAGGGTCTCGAGCAGCACGGCCTCGCCGAAGCTGGCCTCGACCGTGACGATCGGCGACCCGGCGCCGTGCAGCTCCCCTTCCCCGTAGGCGTGCACGGTGCCGCCGAAGCGGTAGCGCTCGAGCCACTCGAGCGTGGCGGCGTCGACCACCCGTTGGCGGTCGAGCCAGCCGAGCTCGTCGGCGCCGAAGCGGAACCGGTCGAGCGCCTCGACGAAGCGGTCGACCCCGGCGACCACGCCGTAGCGACGCCCGGGCGGCAGCCGGCGGGTGAACACCTCGAAGGTGGCGGGGCGGTCGGCCACCCCCGAACGGAGGGCGGCGGCGAGCATGGTGAGCTCGTAGTGGTCGGTGAGCAGGGCCGTCGACCCGCCGGCGGTGGCGACGCTGACGAGGGCGGTCCCGGCGCCCTGCGGCGCCTCGGACCCCGACGGGGTCATCGCCGGCCGACCAGCCGGGCGAGTCGGTCGCCGCCGCGTCGGTGCGTCGCCCCGGAGGACGCAGCCCGCAGGCGCTCGGCGCGCAGCTCGTCGCTGTCGCTGTCGTCGAGCGGCGCCAGGGGCCCGACCACGCTGGCGAGGAGGTGGTCGGCCAGGGCGGGGTTGCGGGCCAGCACGGGGCCGTGCAGGTACGTGCCCACGACGCGGCCCTGCACCACCCCGTCGACCCCGTCGGCGGTGCCGTTGCCCACCCCGGTGCGCACCTTGCCGAGCGGCCGGGCGTCGGGGCCCACGGCGGTGACCCCGGCGTGGTTCTCGTAGCCGGTGAGGGTGGGCAGGCCGCTGGCCGGGTCGGGCTCCACGACGAGCTCGCCGACGGCCCGCGGCCCCGGCCCCTGGGTGCTGGTCGCGTCGAGCAGCCCGAGGCCGGTGGCGGCCACACCGTCGGGGCCGACGAAGCTGGCCCCGAGGATCTGCAGGCCGGCGCACACCGCCAGCACGGCGGCGCCGGCGTCGACGGCGCGCCGCAGCGGGCCGGCGCCGTCCGCCCCGCCGCTGAGCTGGCGGGCGGCCAGGGCCTGCGGCAGATCTTCTCCCCCGCCGACCACGTAGAGGTCGGCCGACGCCGGCACCGGGTCGCTCGACAGCACCGTGTGCACCTCGGCGGCGATGCCACGCCAGCGCAGCCGCTGGGCCAGGATCGTGGCGTTCCCCGAGTCGCCGTAGGTGCCGAGGAGGTCGGGGTAGAGCAGCACGACGCCGACGGGAGCGGCGCTCATGCGCCGACCCCGAGCCGGCTGCGAAGCTGCTGGAAGGCGGTGTAGTTGCCGACCACGTCGACCGCCGGGCGCCCCGACGCCGTCGCCGCGGCCGGGTCGGCGGCGGCGACGGCGACGGCCTCGAGGAGGTCGTCGACGCGGACGTGGTCGACCTCGGCGTAGTGCAGCCGCACGGCCAGGTCTCTGCTGCGCTCGCCGGTGGCGACGACCCGGCGACCGGCGAGCCGCTCGAAGGGCACGTCCCACAGCCACGACGGGTCGCGGCCGTCGGCGATGCGGGCGTTGATGGCGACCACCACGGGGGCGGGCGGCGGGGCCAGCACGTCGAGCACCTCCAGCCAACCGGCCGGGTTCTTCGACAACAGCAGCCGGGCGTCGGCGCCCCTTGCGGCCACGGTGCGGTAGCGCCCGACGACCTCGGCAGTGCGGGCCAGGGCGGCGGCAGCGGCCGCCGGGTCGACGCCCAGCCGGGCGGCGGCGGCCAGGGCCAGGGCGGCGTTGGCCCGGTTGGCCCGGCCCGGCAGCGCCAGGGAGAGCGGCACCGCCCAGCCGTCGGTGCTGCGCACCGTGGTGGTGGTGCCGTCGTGGTCGATGCGCACGGCGAGCGGCGGCCGGCGCAGGTCGCACACCGAGCAGCGCCACGCCACGCCAGGGTCGGCGGCGCGCGCCCCGGCCCCCGCGTCGGCCGCAGCGGCGCCGCCGGCCTCGACCTCCGACCCGACGGGGGCGGCCTCGTCGCCGAAGAGCACCCGGTTCCCGCAGCGGGGGCACCCCGAGGCGTCGGCGGTCCAGGGCTGGCCGGCACCGACCCACACGACGTGATCCGCGGCACCGGCGCCGTGCACGACCAGCGGGTCATCGGCATTTGCCACCACGGTGGTCGCCGGCCGCCCGGCGAAGGTGGCCCTCCACGACGCGGCCAGGTGGCGCACCTCGTTGTTGCGGTCGAGTTGGTCGCGACTGAGGTTCAACAGCACCGCCACCGCTGGCCTGGTGGCGTCGACGACCCGGCCGAGCCACGCCTCGTCGACCTCCAGGGCGGCCAGGCCCCCGGGGGGTGCGCCGGCGAGGGCGGCGGCGAGGCCGGGGGGCAGGTTGGCGCCCTGCAGGTTGGTGGCCACCGGGCCCGACGTCGCCAGGGCGGCGGCGAGGAGGCTCGTCGTGGTCGTCTTGCCATTGGTGCCCGACACGACGGCGACCCGACGACCCGCAGCCAGGTGGTCGAGGGCGCGGGGGTCGACGGCGAGGGTGGCCCGGCCGCCGACCACCGAGCCGCTGCCACGACCCAACGCCCGCGACAACCCGGCAACGCCGCGGCCGACGCCCGCCGCCAGGCGGGTGCGGGCCGGCAGGCCCCGGGGGACGGGTCGGGCGGTCTGGGTCGGGCCGGCGATCGGTCGAGGCTACCGCGGCCCCAGCGGGCCCCTGCACCTGGCCGGCCGCCGGTGCCGGGTCGGGCGCCGGGGCCACCGCCCCCCTCCGGGCGCCCCGGCGGCA
>DASSZM010000063.1:0-7014 GCA_035702855.1 Acidimicrobiales bacterium
GTACGGCGACGCCACCTTCCACGGATCCCTGCCGTCGCGGCACCGGACCGCCGAGGTGAGCGCCATCGCCGCCACCCCGAGCGGGAACGGGTACTGGTTGGCCGCCCGCACCGGCGGGGTGTTCGGCTTCGGCGGCGCCGCCTTCGCCGGCTCGCCCAACGCCGACGGCCTGCGCCACCACGCGAGGATCGTCAGCGTCGCCGCCTCCCGCGGCCAGGGGTACTGGCTGGCCGCCGCCAACGGCTCGGTGTACGAGTACGGCGACGCCACCTTCCACGGATCCCTGCCGTCGCGACACCGGACCGCCGAGGTGAGCGCGATCGCCGCCACCCCGAGCGGGAACGGGTACTGGCTGGCCGCCCGCACCGGCGGGGTGTACGGCTTCGGGGACGCCCGCTTCCACGGCTCCGGCGCCCCGGAGCCGGCCTCCGCGGCCGTGACCGCGCTCGCCGCCACCGGCCCCGCCGGCTACCTGGAGCTGACGACGGCGGTGCGCACCACCCCCATCCGCACCCGGGCGGCCACCGCCGTCGCCGGCGTGTCGCTCGGCGACTTCGTGGTCACCTGCTACGACCTGCAGGGCACGACGGCCTCCGGGGCACCGGTGAGCATGTCCACGGTCGCCGTCGACCCGTCGGTGATCCCCATGGGCGCCACGATCGACATCAGCGGCGTCGGGGTCCGCGTCGCCCAGGACACCGGGGGCGCCATCGTCGGGCACCGGCTCGACATCTGGGAGCCGACGTACCAGGACTGCGTCGACTGGGGCGTGCGGACGGAGCACGTCACGCTCCTGCGCCGCTAGGGGTAACCGCCGGGCGGGCCGTAGGCTCGCCCGGCTGTGAACCCGCCCGACGCCCTACTCGTGCTGTCCTTCGGCGGACCGGAAGGCCCCGACGAGGTGCTGCCGTTCCTCGAGAACGTGCTCCGGGGACGCAACGTCCCCGAGGAGCGGATGCTCGCCGTCGCCGAGCACTACCACCACTTCGGCGGGGTGAGCCCCATCAACGCCCACAACCGCGCCCTGGTCGCCGCCGTGCGCGACGACCTCGCCGGCGCCGGCATCGACCTGCCGGTGTACTGGGGCAACCGCAACTGGCACCCGCTGCTCGCCGACACCGTCGCGGCGATGCGCGCCGACGGCGTGCGGCGCGCGGCGGTGTTCGTGACCTCGGCCTTCGGGTCCTGGAGCGGCTGCCGGCAGTACCGCGAGGACCTGGGGCGCGCCGGCGCCGCCCCCGGCGACCCACGCCTGGACAAGCTCCGGCTCTACTACGACCACCCCGGCTTCGTGGAGGCGGTGGCCGACGGACTGGCCGCCACGCTCGCCGACGCCGGCCCGGCACAGGTCTGGTTCAGCGCCCACAGCATCCCGCTGTCGATGGCGGCGACCGCCCCCTACGAGGACCAGCTGCGGACCGCCGCCCGCCTCGTCGCCGAGCGGTGCGGCCTGGACGACTGGCAGCTGGTGTACCAGAGCCGCTCCGGTGCGCCGGGCCAGCCCTGGCTCGGGCCCGACGTCACCGGGCGCCTGCGCGACAGCCGGCCGGGCGACACCGTCGTCGTCTGCCCGATCGGCTTCGTGTCGGACCACATGGAGGTCGTCTACGACCTCGACACCGAGGCCGCCGCCGTCGCCGCCGAGCGCGGCGTCCGGTTCCTGCGTTCGCCGACCGCCGGCACGCATCCCGCCTTCGTGACGATGGTGCGGGAGCTGCTCGTCGAACGCCTCGACCCGGCGGCGCCCCGCCGGGCGCTCGGCCCCGACGGGCCCTGGCCCGACGAGTGCCCGGCGGGGTGCTGTGCGGGGGGCGGCCGCCCGCCGGCGGCTCAGCGCGTGTCGATGCGCCGGTAGGCCTCGGCGTAGCGCCCCTCCGGCAGGCCGCCGGCAGCGGCGGTACCGCCCATCCACTCCCGCAGCATCGGCACCAGGCGGCCGTCCCGGTCGGTCTCCTGGCTGACGTGGGCCCCCAGCGCCTCGACCTTCAGGTCGAAGTAGTCGGTCAGGTCGAGTACGACGTCGGGGTCGGGGCCGCCGACCACCCACACCTCGGGGACCACGTGGGCGGCGAGGCCCTCCGCCGCCAGCTCGGGGTGGGCGAAGGGGTTGCGGGCATCCGGGTAGACGGCGCAGAGCGTCGCCTCCCCTGCGGCCATGTGGTCCGGGTGGCTCCCGTACACGCTCGCCCAGTTGCGCTGCGGGTTCTGGCAGATGACCCGGTCGGGACGGACGGTGCGGATCACCCGGGAGAGATCGCGCCGCAGCGGCAGGTCGACCGCCACCCGCCCGTCGGGGTACCCCAACCAGTGCAGCTCCTCGACGCCCAGGACGCGGGCCGCCTCGGTCTGCTCCTCCCGGCGGATCACCGGGATCCGGTCGCGGGCGACACTGGCGTCGAAGCCACCCGCGTCGCCGTCGGTCACCAGGCAGTAGGAGACCTGCCAGCCGGTGGCGACGAGGAAGGCGACGGTGGCCCCCGACCCGAAGTCGATGTCGTCGGGATGGGCCGCCACCACCAGCACGCGGGGTGGGGTGTCTTCGGGCATCGCGGCACCGTAGCCCAGCAGCACACCGCGGATGCCGGCCCGGTAGATTGTGCGACGGTCCCGGGCCGACCAGATGGGACGGGTCAGACGACCCCGGCCTGCGACGGGTTGCACCGCAGATCGGGCGCGCCGCGCCCCGCCCGCAGCCCTTCCCGATCCTTCTCCCATCAGGAGCACCGATGACCGACACCCTGCCCGCCCCCGCCTACCGCGTCGCCGACATCGGCCTCGCCGACTTCGGCCGCCGGGAGCTGGACCTGGCCCAGGTCGAGATGCCCGGGCTGATGGCTCTGCGCGCCGAGTACGGCGACAGCAAGCCGCTCGCCGGCGCCCGGATCTCCGGCTCGCTGCACATGACCGTCCAGACGGCGGTGCTGATCGAGACGCTCGTCGCCCTGGGCGCCGAGGTCCGCTGGGCCAGCTGCAACATCTTCTCCACCCAGGACCACGCCGCCGCCGCCATCGCCGCCGCCGGGATCCCCGTCTTCGCCTGGAAGGGTGAGACCCTCGAGGAGTACTGGTGGTGCACCACCCAGGCGCTGCGTTGGCCCGACGGCGGCCTGCCCAACATGATCCTCGACGACGGCGGTGACGCCACCCTCCTGGTCCACCTGGGCGTCGATGCCGAGCGCACCGGCGAGGTACCCGAGCTCGGCGCCGAGGACTCCGAGGAGTACGGCGTCATCCTCGCCACCCTCCGCCGCACGCTGCGGGAGGATCCGACCCTCTGGACGCGCACCGCCGAGTCGATCAAGGGCGTCACCGAGGAGACCACCACCGGCGTGCACCGGCTGTACCAGCGCGCCGCCGAGGGCAAGCTGCTCTTCCCCGCCATCAACGTCAACGACTCGGTGACCAAGTCGAAGTTCGACAACCTCTACGGCTGCCGCCACTCCCTCACCGACGGGATCTTCCGCGCCACCGACGTGATGCTCGCCGGCAAGACGGCGGTGGTCTGCGGCTACGGCGACGTCGGCAAGGGCTGCGCCCAGTCCCTGCGCGGGCAGGGCGCCCGGGTGATCATCACCGAGATCGACCCCATCTGCGCCCTGCAGGCCGCCATGGAGGGCTACCAGGTCCTCACCCTCGACGACGTCGTCGACACCGCCGACGTGTTCGTGACCGCCACCGGTAACCGCGACCTGATCACCGCCGAGCACATGAGCCGGATGCGCCACAACGCCATCGTCTGCAACATCGGCCACTTCGACAACGAGATCGACATGGCCGGGCTGGCCCGCGTGCCGGGCATCCGCCGGGACAACGTGAAGCCCCAGGTGGATGCGTGGGTGTTCCCCGACGGCCACGCCGTGCTGGTCCTGGCCGAGGGCCGGCTCGTCAACCTGGGTTGCGCCACCGGGCACCCGAGCTTCGTGATGTCGGCGAGCTTCACCAACCAGGTGCTCGCCCAGATCGAGCTGTTCACGCGCACCGAGCGGTACCCGGTCGGCGTGTACGTGCTGCCCCGCCACCTGGACGAGAAGGTCGCCCGCCTGCACCTCGACAAGCTGGGCGTGCGGCTGACGACCCTGACGGACCGCCAGGCGTCCTACCTGGGCGTCGATCCGGACGGCCCCTTCAAGGCCGAGGCGTACCGCTACTGAGTCGGAGGCCCATCGGCCCCCCGACGGTGCAGCGGTCCCTACCGTGGTGGAGATGGAGCTCACCGTTCTCGGCATGGGACAGATGGGGCGCGCCCTGGCGACGCGCCTGCTCGACACCGACCACTCGGTCACGGTCTGGAACCGCAGCCCGGGCAAGGCGGACGACGTCGTCGCCCGCGGCGCCACAGAGGCCCGGTCCGTCGAGGAGGCCGTCGCCGGCGCGGACGCCGTCCTCACGATGGTCACCGACGACCATGCCGTCCGGTCGGTCCTCCTGCCCGGCGGCTCCCCGCGTCGACTCGACGCGCTGCTCGACTGCTCCACGGTCTCGCCCGCGACCACCCGGGAGCTGGCCGCCGCCTACGGCCACCGCTTCGCGGCCTGCCCCGTCCTCGGCGGGCCGGCGGCGACCGCCGGGGGCGAGGCGGCCCTCGTGGTCGCCGGGCCGGCCCCCCTCCTGGATCGCCTCGGGCCGGTGCTCACCTCGCTGTCCCCGTCGGTGCGCCGGGTCGGCGACGACCCGGCGGCGGCGACGACCGTCAAGCTGCTCGGCAACTACCTGTTGCTCGGCGGTCTGGCCGTCCTCGCCGAGGCGGTCGCCGCCGGGCAGTCCGCCGGGCTGCCCGACGACCTTCTGGTCGGCTTCTTCGAGGCCGTGGCCGCCCCCTCCCTGCGCAACCGCGTCGCCGACGTCGTGCGGGGCGACCACGACGGCTGGTTCCCGACCCCGATGGGCGCCAAGGACGTCCACCTGCTGACCGACACCGCCGAGGCCGCCGGGGTCCGCCTGCCCGTCGCCGCCCTCGTCGCGTCCCGCTACGACGAGGCGGCCGCCGCCGGCCTCGCCGACCGGGACGTCGCCGCCGTCGTGGAGTTGCTCCGCCGGCCTTGACCATCGGCGTCTACCCGGGCTCGTTCAGCCCCCCGACCGTCGCCCACCTCGCCGTCGCCGAGGCCGCCCGGGAGCACGCCGGGCTGGCCCGCCTCGACCTGGTGCTGTCGAGGCGGGCGCTCGGCAAGGAGGCGGCATCCGGCCCCGGCCCGGAGGAGCGCGTCGAGCTGCTGCTCGAGGTGGCCGCCACCCGGCCGTGGCTTCGCGTGCGCCTCACCGACGACCGCCTCGTGGCGGACATCGCCGCCGGCTACGACGTGGTGGTCCTGGGCGCCGACAAGTGGGCGCAGGTGCGCGACCCGGCCTGGTACGGCGGGTCCGCGGCGGCGCGCGACGCCGCCGTGGCCCGGCTGCCACGGGTCCTGGTGGCACCCCGCCACGGCCACGGCCTGACCCCCGCCGACGTCGCACCCGCCGAGCTGCTCCACGTCGACGCGCGCCACCACCGGGTCTCGTCCACCGCGGCGCGCGCCGGCCGGGAGGACTGGATGCTCCCGGAGGCGGTCGCCTGGTCCCGGCGGCGGGGCACCTGGACCAGCGGCCGCTGGCGGGCCGGTGGCGACGACCGGTGACCCCACCGCGCCACCCGGTCGCCACTAGCGTGTTCGTGATGCATTCGAGCCCCTCCGACGATCGCCGGTGACGGTCCTGTACGGGGCGGCCGCCGCCCTCGTCCTCGCCCAGCTCGTCGGCATCTACGGACTCGTGACCCGCAAGGCCGACCTGGTGTTCAGCCTGCTCATGGTGGTCCTGGTGGTCATCGCCGCAGTGCTGGCCGTCGCGGGCATCAACGCCCTCCGCCACCTGTAGCGCCCCTCGGGCCGCCCGGCGGGCGGCGCCCTACCGGTCGCCGGGGCGGTGCAGTGGCGGCGGCTCCCACGCCCGCACCGGGGGCAGCGGACCGCACCAGGCCTCGACCTCGACGAGGGCGTGCTGGCCGGCGCAGGCCTGCGACAGCAGCGAGGTGCCCCGGTCGGCGGTCAGCACGTTGGGGTTGCCGTGCCGGCACAGCGGGCGGTCGGCGGCCGGGTCGTCGGGGTCGTACCACGCCCCGGTCGACAGTTGGACGACGCCGGGGCGCACGGCGTCGGTGACGACCAGGCCGGCGAGGCACGCGCCGCGCCCGTTGCGCACGCGGACCACGTCGCCGTCGACGAGACGCCGGGCGGCGGCGTCGGCGGGGTGCATCCGCAGCGGCTCCCGCCCGGCGACCTTGCCCGCCCGGCTGGCCGCCCCGGGGTCCAGCTGGCTGTGGAGCCGGGTCGCGGGGTTGTTGGCAACCAGGTGCAGCGGCCAGCGGGCGGCCCCCGGACCGCCCAACCACTCCTCGGGCTCGAGCCACCGGGGCTGCGGCGGGCAGTCGCCGTACCCGAAGCCGGCGATCGTGTCCGACCACAGCTCGATGCGCCCCGACGGCGTCGGGAGCGGGTTCGCCTGCGGGTCGGCCCGGAACTCGGCGAAGAGGACCCGGTCGCCGTCCTCCGACGGCAGGGCGAGCTCCCCCGCCGCCCAGAACTCCTCGAAGCTCGGGCCGTCGATCCCGGCGGCCGCCAGCCGCTCGCCCAGCCGGCGGTACATCTCGCGCAGCCAGCCGGCGGCGTCGCGGCCCTCGGTGAACGCCTCCCCGAAGCCGAGGCGGGCGGCCAGGCCGGCGAAGATGGCGTAGTCGTCGCGGGCGAGGCCGAGCGGCTCGGCGGCCTGCTGCATGGCGTGCACCCGGCCGTCGCCCCTGCCGGCGGCGAGATCCTCCCGCTCCAGGGTCACGGTGGCCGGCAGCACCACGTCGGCGTGGCGGGCGGCGGCGGTCCACTGCGACTCGTGGACGACGATCGTGTCGGGCCGCTGCCAGGCGCGCCGGAGCCGGTTGAGGTCCTGGTGGTGGTGGAAGGGGTTGCCGCCGACCCAGTACACGAGGCGGATGTGGGGGTAGCGCCGGCGCTGCCCGTCGAAGTCGTAGGAGCCGCCCGGATC
>DASSZM010000216.1:0-5033 GCA_035702855.1 Acidimicrobiales bacterium
CGCGGAGGCGTTCGAGCACGGCGTGCGGCACCGGCCGCTCGGCGCCGAAGCGCGACACGGGCGCGCGGCCGCCCGGCGACGCCGCCGGGCCGAGGGGCGAGGCGGGCACGGGCCGGCGGCCAGGGGCATTCACGGGGCGCCCCGATCGGGGGCGGGCCGGCGGCGGGCGGCGCTCACGGGGCGCCCCGGTCGGGGACCGGCTGCCCGGGGGCGAGACCGAGGGCGGCCCGCTGCCGGTCGATGCCGGTGAGGAGCTGCTCGACCTCGTCCCGCTCCCGGGCGGTGTCCCAGCCGAGCTCGGCGGCGAGCAGCCGGGCGACGTCGGGTGCGGCGGCGGCGGTGGCGTCCCGGTCGAGCAGCAGCGCCCGGGTGCGGCGAGCGAGCACGTCCTCGAGGGTCGTCGCCATCTCCCGGTGGACGGCCCACACCGCCTCGGCGCGCAGGTACGGCAGGCCGGGGACCAGGGGCTCGGCCAGCTCCTCGTCGGGGCCGCAGAGGGCGGCGACGGCGGTGGCCTCCGCCCCGTAGCGACCGACGAGGTGGCGGTGGACACCCGGACGGGCGAGCACCGGCCCGCGGGTCGGGACCCGGTCCCAGCCGCCGGCCCCGACGAGCGGCAGCCGGGGGGTGGGGGAGCCGCGCCGGCCGTGGACCTCGCCGAGCAGGTGCACCACGGCGTCGACGGTGTCGGCGGCCATCCGCCGGTAGGTCGTCAGCTTGCCGCCGGTGACCGTGACCATCCCCTGCTCCGACACGTCGACCCGGTGCCGCCGGGACAGGTCGGCCGAGCGGTCGTGCACCTCGTCGGCGACCAGGGGTCGCAGCCCGGCCCAGGTGGCGCTGACGTCGGCCGGGGTGAGGCCGGCATCGGTCCAGGCGTTGACCGCCGAGAGCAGGCCGTCCACGTCGGCGGCGGTGCACAGCGGCTCGGACGGATCCCCGGTGTAGTCGGTGTCGGTGGTGCCGATGTAGGTGAAGCGGCCGGGCCCGTCGGTGCCCGTCGCCGCCTGGGCGTCCCAGGGGGTCACGAAGATCGTCCGCTTCTCCCCCGGGACGCTCAGCACCGCCGCCCAGTCGCAGGGGAGGCGGGCGGCGGGCACGGTCACGTGCACCCCCTTGGCGGGCCGCAACCGGGGGGCATCCAGGCCGCCGGGCCCCGGCAGGGAGGCGACGTCCCCACTCCACACCCCGGCGGCGTTGACGACGCAGCGGGCCCGCACCTCGGTCCCGTCGCCGAGCACGACCCCGCCGACCCGGCCGACCCCGCCGGCGCCGGCGAGCAGGCCGGCGACCGGGGCGCGGGTGACGACGACGGCGCCGCGCTGGGCGGCGGTCCGGGCGACGGCGAGCGTGAGGCGGGCGTCGTCGGCCTGGGCGTCCCAGTAGAGGAAGCTCGCGACCAGCCGGTCGGTGCGCAGGTGCGGCTGGTGGGCGAGGGCATCCGCCGGGCCGACCCGCCGGTGGCGGTGCCCGATCCGGATCCCGCCGCTGGCGTCGTAGAGCCACAGCGCCGTCGAGTAGGCCTTGCTCACCCCGGCGCTGACGACGCCGTTGGTCCCGAACAGCGGGACCAGGAAGGGGAGGGGCCGCACCAGGTGGGGGGCGTTGTCGAGCAGGCGCTGGCGCTCGGTCAGGGCCTCGTGCACCAGCCCGAACTCCCGCTGGCTCAGGTACCGCAGGCCGCCGTGGACGAGCTTGGACGAGCGCGACGAGGTCCCCGACGCCAGGTCGCCGGCCTCCACCAGGGCGGTGCGCAGGCCCCGGCTGACCGCCTCGAGTGCCACCCCGCAGCCGGTGATGCCCCCGCCCACCACCACGACGTCCCACTCCTCGCCGACGAGCCGCTGCTGGTTGGCGGCCCGGTCGAAGTGGGCCGGCGGGGGCAGGGGGCGGGGCACCCGCATGGCCCGTACGGTACCGCCGGGCCGTCCCCACCCGAGTCAACGACAACAGTTGTCATCTACTAATCTGTCACCCGTGCGGTCCCCGAGCGAGATGATCGAGCGCTTCCGGGAGCGGGGACTCAAGGTCACCCCGCAGCGGGCGTGCATCTTCGAGGTGCTCTACGCCAACGAGGTGCACCCGTCGGCCGAGGCGGTCTACGCCGAGGCCTCCGGCCGCATGCCGACGATCTCGCTCAAGACGGTGTACCAGACGCTCAACGATCTGGCGGCCATGGGCGAGATCCAGCAGCTCGACGTCGGCACCGGCTCCAGCCGGTTCGACCCCAACGTCGAGCCGCACCACCACCTGGTCTGCACGCGCTGCGGCAAGGTGCGCGACGTCCACGTCGACATCGGGGGGCTGCGCCTGCCCGAGGCCGAGTTGCACGGCTTCGAGGTGGGGGCGGCCGACGTGGTGTTCCGGGGCCTGTGCGCGGCGTGCGCCGCGTCCACCGGCCCGGATCCCGCCCCCGCCTGAACCCATCCAGCCTGACCCCACCCCAACCATCGAGGAGGATCCCCCCATGCCGGAGCTCAACGGCACCAAGACCCACGACAACCTGAAGGAGGCGTTCGCCGGCGAGAGCCAGGCCAACCGCCGCTACCTGTACTTCGCCCAGAAGGCGGACGTCGAGGGCTACCCGGACGTGGCCGCCCTGTTCCGCTCGGTCGCCGAGGGCGAGACCGGCCACGCCTTCGGGCACTTCGACTTCCTCGCCGAGGTCGGCGACCCGGTGACCGGCGTCGCCGTCGGTGACACCGAGGACAACCTGAAGTCGGCCATCGAGGGCGAGACCTACGAGTACACCGAGATGTACCCGGGCTTCGCCAAGACCGCCCGCGAGGAGGGCTTCGACGCCATCGCCGAGTGGTTCGAGACGCTCGCCCGGGCGGAGAAGAGCCACGCCGGCCGCTTCAGCGCCGGCCTCGAGAGCGTGGCCTGAGCCGACCGTCCAGCACCGCAGCACGACGGCTGCGGGTCCCGGTCGCCGCGCGCGGCCGGGGCTCGCAGCCCTTTCCCCGGAGAGCGAGCCGTGACCACCACCTACGACCCCCGCCACCCCGCCTACTTCGACGAGACCGACCTGCGCGGGGAGCTCACCCGCGTCTACGACCTCTGCCACGGCTGCCGGCTGTGCCTGTCGCTGTGCCCGTCGTTCCCGACGCTGTTCGACCTGATCGACGCCAAGGACGGGGCGGTCGACGCCCTGACGGCCGCCGAGCAGGACCGGGTCGTCGACGAGTGCTACCAGTGCAAGCTCTGTTACGTGAAGTGCCCCTACGTGCCGCCGCACGAGTGGGAGCTCGACTTTCCCCGCCTGATGTTGCGGGCCGAGGCCGTGCGGCGCAAGCACCACGGCTCGCTGCGGGAGAAGGTGACCACCCAGGCGCTCGGGCGCACCGACCTTCTGGGCCGGGTCGCGACCGCCACCGCGCCGCTCACCAACAAGGCCCTCGAGCAGCCCGGCTCGGCGGTCCGCCGGGTCATGGACAAGGTGGTCGGCGTGGCCGCCGAACGGGTCCTGCCGCCGTACGCCAGGGTCCGCTTCACGACGTGGTTCAAGCGGCGGGCCGCCGCCGGCGCTGCCCGTCTCGGCCGACCGGAGCAGGGGAAGGCGGCGATTTTCCCCACCTGTCTCGTCGAGTACCAGGCGCCCGGCGTCGGTCAGGACCTGGTCAAGGTCTACGAGCGCAACGGGGTCTCCTGCTCCCTCGTCGACGGGGCCGGCTGCTGCGGAGCCCCGTTCCTGCACGCCGGGGACTTCGACGGCTTCCTCGCCCAGGCCCGGCGCAACGTCCCCGCCCTCGCCGCCGCTGTCCGCGCCGGCAGGGACATCGTCGTCCCCCAGCCCACCTGTGGCTACGTGCTCAAGCGCGACTACCCCGAGTACGTCGACACCGCCGACGCCCGTCTCGTCGGGGAGCACACCTTCGACGCCTCGGAGTACCTGTGGCGCCTGCACAAGGGCGAGGGCACCCAGCTCGACACCGGGTTCGCCGGGCAGGTCCCCGCCACCACCGCCTACCACGTGCCGTGCCACCTGCAGGCCCAGAACATCGGGTTGCGCAGCCGGGACCTGCTCAAGCTGACCGGCACCAAGGTCACCGTCGTCAACAAGTGCTCGGGCATCGACGGGATGTGGGGCCTGCGGGCCGACAACTACGAGCTGTCCCGCAAGGTCGCCCAGCCACTCAAGGCGGCGCTGGAGAAGGCCGACGCCGAGGTGGTGGCCGGCGACTGCCACCTCGCCAACGGCGCCATCGTCCAGGAGACCGGTCGCGCCCCCCGCCACCCCCTGCAGCAGCTCGCCCGCGCCTACGGCATCGAGGAGGAGGCCCCGTGACGGGCAGGCTGACCATCGCCGACATCGCCGACCTGCGGGCGTACGAGCGCGAGCGGGAGGCGTTCCGGGCCCGGATCATCGAGCTCAAGCGGGTCCGCCGGGTGCCGGTCGGGCCGATCGTCACCCTCGTGTTCGAGAACCGGGACACCATCCGCTTCCAGATCCAGGAGATGGCCCGGGCGGAGCGGATGCTCACCGACGAGGCCATCCAGGCCGAGCTCGACACCTACAACCCGCTGATCCCCGAGGCCGGGCAGCTGTCGGCGACGCTGTTCGTCGAGCTGACCTCCAAGGAGCAGCTGCAGGAGTGGCTGCCCAAGCTCGTGGGCATCGAGCGCTCCGTGGAGCTGCTGGTGGGGGAGGGGGAAAGGGCGACCGTGGTGCGCTGCCGGGTCGACGACGCCCATGCGGCCCGGCTGACCCGGGAGGAGGTGACGGCCTCGGTGCACTACGTCCACTTCGACGTGCCCGCCGCGGTCGTCGACCGCTGGCTCGACGAGCCGGTGGTGCTGGCGGTCAACCACCCCGGCTACGCCCACGGGGTCAACCTCTCCATCGAGACCAAGGGCAGCCTGCTCGGGGATCTCCGCCCGTAGCCGACCCCCCGGTGGCTCCGCCGCGTGCGCCGGGTATGGACACATCCGGTGGCGGCGGACAGAATGGGCCGTCCCCCTGTCCCACCCCCCGTCGGGACGACGCGTCGCCGGCGGGTGGGACCCGATCGAGACCCGACGAGGAACGCGTT
>DASSZM010000120.1:0-5263 GCA_035702855.1 Acidimicrobiales bacterium
ACCGGGTTCAGGCTGCCGGCAGGCTCGCTGCCCGCCGAGCGGACGTCGATGGCGCCGCCCCCGAGGGAGCGGAGAAAGCCGGCCGCCATCTGGCTGCGGCCGGCGTTGTGGACGCAGACGAAGAGGACGCTGGGGTCGGCCCCCATGCGGGCTACCCCGCCGGCTGCCCGGCGGTGACGAGCCCGATGGCGAACCCGTCGTAGCCCTTCAGGCCGACCGTCTGCAGGGCGGTCGCCCGGACCCGGGGGTGGGCGCCGATCGCCTCGAGCACCCGGCGGGACCCGACCACCGCCGGGTCGGTGCTGGCGGCGTCGGCCACCTGCCCGTCGCGGATCACGTTGTCGACGACCACGAGGCTCCCCGGGCGCGTGAGGTCCATCGCCGCGGCGAAGTACGCCGCGTTGGAGGGCTTGTCGGCGTCGATGAACACGAGGTCGAACGGCCCGGCGCCGGAGGCGGCGAGGGCGCACAGGCTGTCGGCCGCCGGGGCGACGCGGACCTCGGCCCGGTCGTCGAGCCCGGCCCGGCGCAGGTTGGCCCGGGCGACCTCGGCGTGGCGGGGGTCGATCTCGAGGCTGATCAGCCGGCCGCCCGGCGGCAGCGCCCGCGCCAGCCAGATGGTGGAGTAGCCGCCGAGGGTGCCGATCTCGAGGATCCGCTCCGCCCCGACGGTGAGGGCCAGCAGCTGCAGGAGGGCACCCTGGGTGGGCGAGACGTCGATCGCCGGCAGGCCGGCGGACCGGGCGTCGGCCAGGGTGGCGTCGAGGACCGGGTCGGCGGGCAGGAGGACGTCGTGGAGGTAGGCGTCGACCGCCTCCCAGCGGGGGTCGCTCATCGCCCGGCCCCGCCGTGGCGGCGCGAGCGCATCTCGTGGCGGAGCCGGCGCAGCACCGGGCGGCCCTCGAGGGCGGCGCCGGCCAGGGCGATCACGCCGACGCCGAGGTCCACCGACCAGCGCCCCTCCTTGGCCCAGTAGACGTCGCGCAGGTCGAGCAGCAGCGCGGACTCGTCGACGATGAGCGCCATGCCCACCCCGTAGGCGGTGGCAACGACCGGGTGGCGCCGGGTGCGGTCCTCCCCCCGCAGGGCGACGCCGCCCACGCCGCTCACGAGGGCGATGCCCCACAGGTAGTGGTGCAGGTGCATGCCGCCCGGGGTCAGGTCGTGGAGCGGCCCCCGGCCGTCGCGGATGGAGTAGGTGATGGCCCGCACGGTGCCGAAGGTGGCGCCGAAGGCCAGCCAGCTGATGACCGCGCTCCGGCGGGCCGGGTGGAGCTCCTCCCGGAAGGCGCGTTGGACCTGGGGGACGGACGGGACGGGCGGCTCGGCCATGGCTGCATGCTCGCACGCCGGCCCGCCCCGGGTACCCTGCTCGGGCCGTGGCCGTGCTCGTGGACCTCCAGGGCGTCGGCGCCCGCACCGCCGACCGGGCGCTGTTCGAGGGCCTCTCGCTGACCGTCGCCACCGGCGACCGGCTGGGGATCGTGGGCATCAACGGCACCGGCAAGTCGACGCTGCTGCGGGTCGTCGCCGGGGTGGGCGTCGCCGACCGGGGCACGGTCCGGCGCGGCCGGGGCGTCAGCGTCGCCTACCTGGACCAGGAGCCCGACCTGCCGGCCGGCACGGTCGCCGAGGCGGTCGGACCGGGCTGGGAGGCGGAGGCCGCCCTGGACCGCCTCGGGATGGCGCCCCACGCCGCCAGCGACGTGGCCGCCCTCTCGGGCGGGCAGCGCAAGCGGGTGGCGCTGGCCGCCGTGCTCGCCCACCACCGCGACCTGCTGGTGCTCGACGAGCCCACCAACCACCTGGACCTGGCGGCGGTGGCGTGGCTGGAGGAGCGACTGGCGGCGTTCCGGGGCGGTCTGGTGCTCGTCAGCCACGATCGCCACCTGCTCGACCGGGTCACCACCCGGATGCTCGAGTTGGACCGCGGCCGGAGCTACCTCCACGAGGGCGGCTACGCGTCCTACCTCGACGCCCGCGCCGAGCGGGCCGCCCGGGCGGACGCGGCGGAGGCCACCCGCCGCAACCTCGCCCGCCGGGAGCTCGCCTGGCTGCGCCGGGGGGCGCCCGCCCGGAGCCGCAAGCCGCAGGCCCGGGTGGAGGCGGCCACCCGCATCGTCGAGGGCCGGGCCGAGGCGCCCGCCCGGCGCAGCGAGCTGGAACTGTCCTTCGGCGCACCCCGCCTGGGCGACCAGGTCCTCGAGCTGGAGGGGGTGGACTACGCCTACCCCGGCGAGGATCGGCGCGTCCTGCGGGGCGTCGACCTGCTGGTCGACCGGCGGGAGCGCCTGGCGGTCGTGGGCCCCAACGGGGCGGGCAAGTCGACCCTCCTCGACCTGCTGGCCGGCCGCCGCCGGCCGACCGGGGGGCGGCTCGCCACGGGGCCGACCGTCGTCGCCGGCTACTACGACCAGCGGGGCGTCGAGCTGGACGAGTCGGCGCGGGTCCGGGACCTGGTGGCCGGGCCGCACCGGCCGCCCGGCTCCCCCGAGGACCAGGCGCTCATGGACCGCTTCTGGTTCGGCGGGGAGTTGGCGTTCGCGCCGGTGCGGACGCTGTCGGGCGGGGAGCGGCGCCGCCTGCAGCTGCTGCTGGTGCTCGCCGCCCGGCCCAACGTGCTGCTGCTCGACGAGCCGACCAACGACCTGGACCTCGACACGTTGCGGATCCTGGAGGACTTCCTCGACGACTGGCCGGGGGCGGCGGTGGTCGTGAGCCACGACCGCACCTTCCTCGAGCGCAGCGCCGATCGGGTCGTCGCCGTCCACCACGACGGGAGCGTCGCCCCCGTCGCCGGCGGCGTGGCGGGGTGGATCCGCGATCCCCTCGCCGCCGGCGGGACGGCGGCCGGCGGCACCACCGCCGGCGGGACCACCGCCGGCAGCGAGGCCCCGCCCGCCCCGGGAGACCCCGCCGGGAGCCGGGCGGTGACCGCCGTCCCGGCGCCGCCCGGGCGCCCACCAGCGCGCCGGCCGTCCTCCTACGGGCGACGACTGCGGGAGCTGGAGAAGGAGATGGCCCGCCGGCAGCGCCTGCGCGACGAGCTGACCGGATCGCTGGCCGCCACCACCGACCACCGTGAGCTGGCCCGCCTCGGGGCGGCGCTGACCGAGGAGCAGGCCCGCCTGGACGAGGCGGAGGAGGAGTGGCTGCTGCTGGCCGAGGAGGCGGAGGGCTCCGGCTGAGGTCCGGTCAGGAGGCCGCCGGCAGCAGGCGCGGCTCGATGCGCTCCTCGACCACGCCGTCGGCGTGGGGCGCCACCCGGTACGCCCCCTTCCCCCGCACCTCGCTCACCGCCTCGACGAGCCGGGCGTCGCGGTAGACGAGCCCGACGCCGTCGTCGGTCGCGTACCCCTCCGGCAGCTCGCCGGTGGCGATGAGCCGCTGGAACAGCGGCCGGCGTTGCGCCTCGGAGTCGTAGTGCACGCCGTTGGCGTAGGGGAGCAGGGCGAGGCCGTCGGTGACGGGTCGCAGGTCCGGGCCGAACGAGTCCGTCGTGCCCCCGACGTGCCAGCAGATCGACCCGGCCGAGACACCGGCGAGGACGACGCCCTGCTGCCACAGCTCACGGAACACGACGTCGAGCCCGTGGAGACGCCAGACCGCCAGCAGGTTGGCAGCGCTGCCGCCGCCGACCCAGACCAGGTCGGCGTCGCCGAGCAGCCCGGCGGGGTCGGCGGTGTTGGGCATCGGGAACAGCGTGAAGTGCGTGACGTCGACGCCCGCGGCCCGGCCGGCGTCGTGCAGCCACGCGATCCGGTAGTCCTGGTCGCCGCCGGCGGTCGGCACGTAGCACAGCTTCGGGCGCCGGCCGCTGACGCCGGCGAGCTCGAAGCCGTAGTGGACCAGCGGCGCCAGCTCGAGGGCGGTGCGGGCGCCGGAGCGGGTACCGCCGGAGGTGGCGAGGATGGTCGGGGAAGGGGCGGGCACGACCGGCGAATCTACCCGGGCGCCGCCCCGGCACCGCCCTCCCCGGCCCGGCACCGCCCTCCCCGACCGGGCGGTCAGCCGCCTCCCCCCGCCCGGGCCGGGACCGGCGCCGGCCGGGAGCGCCGTCCCGTCACCCGCCGGGGCCGGAGCCGGACCAGATAGGGACCGGGCCGGGGCGCCCAGTCCAGCAGGCCCTCGAGCAGGGCGGCGTCGGCGACGGGGTCGACCTCGCGCACCCGGGTGGTCGCCAGCATCTGCACGCTCCAGGACGCCTCGCCCTCCCCGCCCACCCGGTCCACCTCGAACGCCACCGACGACCCGAGCAGCGCTGCGCTCAGCCGGCTGCCGAGCCCCGTGCGGAACACGATGTCGTGGTCGACGACGCGGTAGCTGATCGGGAGGATCTCCGGCGCTCCCCGGCGGATGATGCCGATGCGGCCCACCCCGCCGGCCGCCAGCAACTCCCAGCACTCCCGCTCGGACAGGACCTCGAGTCCCGCCGAGTCCAGCTTCGGTGCCGGCTTCGCGGTCATGGACCCACCTCCCTGGGGCTGCGCGCGCCCGCAGCTCTCACCTTCCGGCGGCGGACGCCCCGTTGCGGTGCGCCGCCGCTGCCTCGGCGTCGACGTAGCGCTCGATCGCCCGGACGCTCTCGATGAACTGGGCCGGGAAGACGATCGTCGAGTTCTTCTCCACGGCGATCTCCGAGAGGATCTGGAGGTTGCGCAGCTGCAGGGCCACCGGGTGCTCGCGATGCCCAGAGCCGGCACGACCCCACCCAAGCCGAGGAGCGACGGGCGCGGCGAGGGCCGAAGGTCCCCGGGGTGCCGCCGGTCGACCCGCGCCGGGCGGGCTACCGGAAGGTGATGGCCCGGCTCGCCTGCTGGGTCGGCTCGGGCGTGGCCTGGTTGACCGACACCAGGCACTGCTGGCTGGCGTCGCAGACGATCTTGTTGACGCCGAAGGGCCCCTTGACGACCGTGAAGTCCACCGAGACCCTGCCCGTGGCGTCGGAGGTGACGGGGAGCATGCCGGCGAGGTTGCAGTCGTCGGGCCCGGTCGCCGTCCCCTTGGCGGCGCACTCGGCGACCACCAGCGGCTCGTTGGCGCTGAAGCCGGTGCCGGTCACGTGCACGGTCTGGGTGGCGGCGAGCCCGGAGTCGGGCTGTACCTGCAACTGCTGCGCGCCCGCCGGCGGCGCCGTCGTCGAGGGTGCGGTCGTCGACGGGGCCGTGCTCGTCGAGGAGGTGCCGGTGCCGCTCGTCCCCGAACCGGGGCGCACCACCGACCCGTTGCCGCCCCCGCAGGCACCGACGGTCACGGCCGCCGC